>JBLINP010000008.1:0-34796 GCA_047639415.1 Planctomycetota bacterium
CTCTCGCGCGCAATCTCAAGAATCTCGGGATCTTGATCGATGCCCAAGACCTGTGCCTTTTCGAAGGTTTCGAGGCACGCGCTGGCGTGACCAGCAGCGCCAAGCGTTCCATCCACAATCCAACCGTCAGTCGCGAGCGCGTTCGTCGCGCCTAGCAACTCCAAGACCTCGCGCCGAAGCACAGGTACGTGGACGTGATCGGAATGGCTACTCACCTTCATCCCCCCCAGGGCTTTCATTTCCGTTTGACTTGTTGGATTCGTTAGTTGGTTGGTCGTGTCATGCTGTGCCGGTTCAAAGAGCGGATTGCTCTTCGTCCCCACTCGCTCCCCCACCGAGAGCGCCATCGAGTTCATCGAACTCCTTTTCAAACTCTTCCTCGAAACGCTCCCAGCGTTCCGTGTTCCAAATCTCAGCCCGATCGGCCACGCCAACGATCACGACTTCGCGATCGAGGCCAGCCAGCTTTTTGAGCTTCTCGGGAATCAACAGCCGGCCCGAACTATCGAGTTGCGCCGTCACCGTGTTCGGGAAGACGAGGCGTTGCATGCGCCGCTTCCGGGGAGTCACGAAGGGATCCGTCGCCAAGTTGGCGCGAACGGCGTCGAAGGTCTCTTTCGCGAAGAGATTCAAACAGCCGTCAAAACCGCGCGTCACGACGCACAGGAGCTGGCCGGTCTCGGTCCGGGTCAGTTGCTCCTGGATCCGCTTTGGGATACAAAGCCTGCCCTTGGCATCAAGAACGTGGGTGGATTGGCCCTCAAACACGAGAGCCCTCCGGCCACGCTTGACCAAGGATTTGCTGATGCCACTTCACGCCACTTCCTGCCACACAACGGGATGATATGGGCAGAGCTGCCCAAATGGGACCGCTTTTCTAAATCTAGGGCAAAGTACGGGTCCGCGGATCCTGACTCGGCGACGGCTGGCTCGGTAAATCGAGGATTCGCCCACAAGATGCGGTAGAGCAGCTCAGATTAACCCACCAGATACAGACAAAGGCTGTACCGAGGCCGAGCTCCCATTTTCGAGCCGGTCCTCACATTTTTCGCCGGTCCAAAAGCGCCTTCGAACCTTCGAATCTAAGCGGAGGTCAGAAGGCTCGAAATGGGCAGCCGTGCCACCGGTGGCCATGGCGGTTTTCTGGATGCCACCCAATCCGCCAAAATACCCCCACCGAACTGACTGGCATCGGTGTTGAGACTGCGAGCTAACCAACGACCAGACAGGCACTTACAAACGAGTTTACCATCCGAGGCCCTGCCCGAGTCCAGAACTGTCGCAGCCCGATACGCGACAAAGACTTAGCTCACAGCGAACAACACGCATGCCAGTCAGTTCGGTAGGGACACAGTTTGGGCGCCCGAATCCGGGGCTCAGCAGGCGCTAAACACGAACGGGGTCGGAGTCGGAATCCACCGCGTCTACCCCATCGGCGACATCCGAGACCTTCTCGGATTCCGCCGCTTCAGGAGCTTCGTCGCTCTCGGAGGCTTCAGTTTCTCTCTCTTCCCCAGCTTCCCCAGTTTCTCCCGCTTCCCCGGTTGCCTCAGCTTCCGGGGTGGGCTCGACCGCCGCATTCGGATCGAGTTCGTCGAGATCCGCGCCTTCGAAGATGGCGGTCAGCGTGGTGCGCAGCTCTTCTTGCCGCTCCGGCGTGAAATCGAAGATCTGGACGATCTGCTCGATCTCCGTCCGCGGTTTGCGAACGATAAAGACCTCGATCCCCTCGATGCGTTTGACAGACAGCACTTTGACCCGACGCTTGCGCATCAAAATCAGGCACAGCAGGTAGCGCAGTTCCTTCCAACCGATGTCGTCCTTCTGCTCCAGCGCATCGAAAAGCGCGTGCAGAGATTCGAGGTCCAGTTGAACGCCCTTTTTCTCGGTGACCGTATGGCGCGTACGCCACCAAACGCGACTGCCCTCGGGCTCGCCATCGGCTTCGACTTTCACGAAGCACTCGCGACAAATGTCCTTGCGACCTAGTTCGAGCTCTTCAATTAAAAGCAGCGAGACATGCGGTTCCTTCTCGAGGAACCCGCGATCACAAACCACACACCCGCCATTTCGGCGTCCGAATTTCCAGTCGGCCATAGCGTCGGATTCTAACCCGCTCCCTAGGCGGAACAAGGCTTCCAAACGGCTTAGATCGAGGGATCTTGGCTATTCTGCCCGATAAAGGGCTTCCACTTCGAGCGCGATATCTTCCATCGACGGCGGAATGGGCGTTTGAGACGCAAGTCGGAACAACTCTTCGCGATCGTTCGCCAATTCTCGAATCACTCCCGCTAACGCCAAGCTATCCCCTCTCGGGAACAATTTGCCCGAGACCCCGTCTTCGACCGACTCCGCCATTCCACCAAGGTCCGTAGCGATGACGGGTATCGAGTTTCGAAAGGCCTGTTGGATGGTGAGCGGCATGTTCTCGTACCAGATCGAAGGGACGACCAATACGTCGAAGCCCGCGAGCACCGAGTCAAGCTCTGCCGGATCGAATCGGCCCGCGAAACGAACGGCACTGTCCACCGCGATCTCGCGCAAGGAAGCGACGTAATCAGGGAACCATTCCAAAACGCCGTGAACGCTCAATTCGGCGGCAACATCCTTCAGGTGCGAGAAGGCTTCCACTAAGACGTGCACGCCTTTTGAGTGATAGATGCCTCCCACGAAACCGACGCGCAAAGCTTTGGTCGGATCGGAGCGGCGCGCCTCTCTGCGTGCCCCTGGATAGCCGGCCTTCAACACGACGATTTGTTCTTCCCGCAACCAACCCGCTTCCTTGAAACGGTCAGCCAAAAAGTACGAAGACGGAACCACTTTGTGCACTTGCGCCAAGGATTCGGCGTGCAACGCGCGGCGTTCAGCGTTCGCATCGCGATAGGCCGACCCGCGCGACTGATTGCTTGCTCGATCCGGATGTAACGGATGTCTCTCCAAACATTCGTGGCATCCTCCGCGAGATCCCTCCGTACACAGGCTCGCGTCTTTGCGCAGAAGAATCGAATTGTCGCAGATCAAATGGTAGTCGTGCAAAACCGCGACCACTCGGCAACCCGCTGCTCTGGCAATGCCCACGCAGCGCGCGCCCCAGAACGCGAAGTTATGAAAGTGCACGACATCGGGGCGCAACTCCTCGATCATTTGCTTGAAGATGCCGGCCGACTCTTCTTCTTGATACGTTTCGCGAACATCGGCGTACTCCCGCTGGTGAATCACTTCGATGGTTTTCACGCCATCCAGTTCACCGCGTTTAATCGTACCCGCAGGTTGAGACAAATCGCGCTCGGTAAAGAGCGCCGTAACATCGTGTCCGCGTTCCACCAGGATCGCGCTGGTTTGATGCGCGTTGAGTTCCGCTCCTCCAACGTGGAGCGGCAGGTAGTCGTGAACAACAGTCAGTATCTTCATTGGAATTTCATTCGAAGCCGAGCTCGGTCGGCGTACGTCGCTGAAGTGATTTGTCCCATTCCTGAAGTGCGCGCGCTCGCACCAGATCAACGAGACTTTCGTCGCCGGGAGGTGTCGGTGGACCAGCTTCAAGAGCCACGTTGTAGACCGACTCCAATTGATTAACCATTTGTTCTAAGTTTGGAGAGATCTGGTCATGGTCGGGGATGCCTGCGCGCAGTTCATCCAAGATCCGGGCGTCGGCGAGCAAGCGCTCAATGACCGCAGCCAAATCATCTGACGAACTCGACTCGTACAACACGCCAGCCTTGTGAGCTTCGAGACGTTCCACGAACGCACCTCGATTGGGCAGAATCGCCGGCAGGCCGAGCTGCCAAGCTTCGTCGAGTACCAAGCCCCAGGATTCGTGTGCTCTCGATCCGCTAACCATGGCATGCACTGCCGTCACCGGATGGGAAGCCAACTCTTGCACTTCGAACGTACCGTGAAAGTGAACGTCTAGACCTTCCGCAAGCGCGTGCACCTTCGCGGCGAAGTCGGGATTGACCTCTTGACCTGCGACGTGAAGCGTCACTTTTGAAGGGTCTTTCAGTTTTCGGATGGCTTCTAAAACCACATCCAATCCCTTGATCGGATCCAGATGTCCCCAAGCGCCAAGAACTAAACGACCGGATGCGCTTTGACTCTCGATCGTTCGATTCGCGCGAGAATCAAGCCCAGCGCTCGCTTCAATGTTTCGACCAGGCGGAATCACGTGGGACTCAAGCGCACCGGCATTCAATCCCAAAAAGCCCTCGATTGCCGTCGCATGCGCTCGACTTGGCGTGACGATGGCGCGGGCGAGATCGAGTTCTCTGCGTACATCGGACAAACGCTCCGACAACGCGATGGCGCCCGCTTCGAAAGTAACCCAAGGGGTTTTGGGCGGCACTTCCGCAGCGCAGGCGATACACGGAGAAATGGCCAAGGGCTTTTCACACAATCCAACCTGATTCGGACGCAACCGAAACGTGAGTAGGCAAGTCGTCCAAAGATCGTGCAGCGTGATCACTGCGGGAATCTTGAGACGCGCTGCAACAGCCACGAGATCGCGCGAGAGTCGAATCCAATGTTGCACGTGAATGACATCGGGACGCTCTTCGAGGAGAATGTTCCGGAAAGCCGCCGAAACCCGAGGAGAGGCGCTCTTGTGCCAATGGTCGAAATAATGATCGTCGCGATGGATGCGGTGAATCGGATAACTCACTCCACTTTCCGGATCCGTGTCTGTCGCCTGACTAACGCGAAAGCCGTCTTCCCATTGCATACTTCCAGCGACAACCACAACTTCGTGACCACGGGCAACGAGAGCGCGGGCTTGCGCTCGAACCGTATTCTCAGTTCCGCCCATCAACTCGGGCGGATAACCGTGTAGAGCGAAAAGTATCTTCAAGAGGAGGGAGTCGTGGACTTCGGATTGATGGCAGCCAATGCCTCTTGGTAGAGGTTCTCAAACAGTTCGCCGTCGGCTTCAATTGGCTTAACAAAGAGGTCATCCGGATACAGGCTGCTCAATCGTTCGGGGTTCTCGTGCAAGTCGCTGAGCACCCTAGCCAAGTCATCCGAATCCCCCACCTTGAACTTGTAACCGTTGAGCCCGGGCTCGACCAATTCCGCCATACCGCCTAAGTCTGAGACGAGAATGGGCGTCTTGGTGGCGATGGCTTCAAGAATGGTCAGCGGCGAGTTCTCGTACCAAATACTGGGAACCACGAGCAAATCCGTCCGAGCTAACGCGCTCGCGACTTCTGATCTTTTCAATGCACCCATCAACGGTGCGCCAACTGCGTCCGAGAGCGTTTGAATCTTTCGAATGTAGCCGGGGTTGTGATCGAGGCCTCCGTAGATTTCGAGTTGAGCACTCGACCGGATTGTCTCGGTTAACTTGCCCCACGCCTCGAGTAAAACGTGAACGCCTTTGTGCGGAACCGGCGTCCCGATGAACGCGACACGCAGGGTGTCGGAAGGAACTCGTTCGACACCTTCAAACGGTTTCAAATTGATTCCCACTCGGCAAAAATCAATTTGTTCCGGCGGAATGCCCCACTCGAGAAAGCGCTCGCGCAAAAATTCACTCGGAGATAAAAAGCGGTAGACGAAGGGCAACAAACGCTCCCGTAAAACGCCGTCTCGATCCTTGATTTGCTCAGCGATAGCACGGGCTTCATCCGTATTCTCAAGATTGGATGCGGGTTCCTCTTCCTGAGCAGTGTCGTTCTTTTTAGTACGTCCCTTGAGGAGGTCGCCAACTAACCGCGCGGATGAAGCGAGATTCACGCCGGTGCGCTGATTCAAATTGGCGATGCCCTTCGCCACGGCGCGCTCCACCGGCGTCTGCTTGAACTTCAAATCGACCAAACAGCCGCCACAAACTTCCGGAATGATCTCATGACAAATCGCGCCGTTACTGTGAATTCGTTGACCATACCGTGCGCACTGTAGCCAGTAGTCGTGCAGCGTATAGATCACCGGAATCCCGCGCCGAGAAACCTCTTCGACGCAGCCAACCGAGAGGTACAAAAGGTGCATAAAGTGCACCACATCAGGCTTCAGATCGTCGAGAAAAATGCCGAAGGGCTTAACGACTTGCGGATAGTCCCAAGTTTCCGAAAACTCATCGTAGAACAGGTTATTGGTCAGTTCGTGGACAGGCAGCCCCTCGTATTCGCGATGGTGGATGCTCAGGTTCGAGCGACTGATATCCTTTTCCGCGGCAAAGATATGAACTTCGTGCCCTCGACGTTGAAGCTCGCGGGCAACCTCGAAGGTGAAGATCTCCGTACCAGCTGGATGCTTGGGCAAGAAGTCGTGAAGAACGAAGAGAATGCGCATGAGATCGAAGAAGGTACGCCAGCGAGTGCCGGAGGGGACAACTTCGCCCGATATCTTTTGCGAGGCTTCTGCCCGTAGCTCTGAGCTCAATCCTGTACTCTTGGGATAGCGGCGGCCGCCGCCACTCTAGCCATGCCAAATTCCACTCAGAAATCGTCCTCGGCCGCGGCCATCACGACCGGTCTGTTACTCTTCGCCCTCGCCGCTCTGATTCGTCCACGAGTCATCGGTTACAACCTGACACCCGACGGAGACCTAGCCGGCGGCAGCAAGATCTTGTTGATACAAGGTTGCCAAGTCGTCGCACTCTTACTTGGGCTCATTTGCTTGATTCGCGGGCGCGTGCCAGTCCTCCCTCGTGGGCTGGTGAGCCTGTCCAACGCGGCTTTGGCCTTGCTGGTTGTTGTCGCGGGATATGGCAATCTTGTCGCGGCGCGCATCATTGATCCAGACGGCGAAATGCGCGCCGAAGTGGGCAAGATGGTTGAGTCTGAGGAAGTGCTCCTCAATCTCACGCCGCTGCTCAAAAAGCTAGGCCGCAGCGTCGCGAACTTGAATCTTCCCGACCATCACTCAATCGAGTTGTTTCAAGATGAGTTGAGCGTCGTCGACCTCACGGAAGATTCTCAAAAGGTGCACCTAGTCGAAGAGCACTCCCTGCCCTTCAGTACCGGCTCCTATGAGACTGGCTCCAACACGCTCAAGGTTGCCGCGGGCGACCTCGACCTGTGGAAAGCACTGCTCGCCGACGTCGATTATTTCGAGCACGACAAGTTCTACTTCCACCACGGTGACTTCGGGAACGAAGAGCGCGACATCTGGATTGGAGACACGCGCTTCTCGGGATTGGCGCGCTTGAAAGCAGGCGGTTTCGCAGCCTTTCATGCCAAGCTAAAACTGACCTGGGTCAACACGGGTTTGAAAGACGAGCATGACAAGTTCGTTTGGCGCATCGGTCGCTTCGAAACTTTGGAAGCGCACTCCGAGATGTTGGACCAAAAACTCTTCGAGGAAGTCACTGATCAAGTATTGAGCCCTGCAGATCAATTGATCGCCGAGCGTTCGATCCATGAAGAATTGGTACTCGAGTACTTGCTTCAAGAAAATCCGGTCATGCCCTATGAGGATTTTCAATTGCCGGCCTTCGATCGTCACCCCGCAGTTTCGATCGTCGACATTGACGGCGATGGACTTGACGACATCTACGTCATGGCGAGACATGGCGCCAACCAACTCTATCGCAACACGGGCGATCAACACTTTGAGGAAGTCAGCGCCCAGTACGGGCTCGATATCGTCGGCAGCTGCTCGGCCGCAATCTTCGGTGACTTCGACAACGACGGGGACAAGGACTTGTTCCTGGGACGCACGCGCGAACGCACGCGGTATTACCAGAACGACGGCGGACGCTTTATCGATCGCTCGACTGAACTCGCGGACGTCGCACTCCCCTACATGACCTCGTCCATCGCCGCCGCGGATTACGACGGCGACGGCTTGCTCGATATCTACATCTCGACTTACGGTTCGGAAGCCTACTTCCTCGATTCCGCCAACATGGATTCGTTGGGAGCAGGCATGCTGCTCGCCGACAAGCTGAGCGAGGAAGATGCCCGCGAGCTCTGGCGCCAAGGCACGCAGGAGGACGGGCATAAGTTTCTCAATCGCCCCGGACCGCCCAATCTGCTACTTCACAATGTCGGCAATGGTCGCTTTGAATTGGCTGGCAGAGATGCTCCCCACTACTTGTTCCGAAACACTTATCAAGCCTCCTTCGGCGACTTTGATGGTGACGGCGACCAAGACCTTTATTGCGCGAATGACTTCTCGGTCAACAATCTCTACGAGAATGATGGCAGCGGGAATTTCGTCGATGCGACCACTCGTTTAGGCGTAGCGGACATCGGTTTCGGAATGGGCTCCGATTGGGGCGATTACGACAACGACGGCAAGCTCGACCTCTACGTGGCCAACATGTACAGCAAAGCTGGTCAGCGCATCACGAAACAAGTCTCGGGACTCAACCCGCGCTTCGCACAGATGGCGCGTGGTAATTCGTTATTCAAAAACCAGGGCGACAAGTTTGAGCGCGTCTCGGGATTAAAAGCGCCGGGCTTGTTGGTTGAAGCTGCCGGTTGGGGCTGGGGCTCACAGTTCGTCGACTTCGACAACGATTCGTGGCTCGACATCTACACGCTCTCCGGCTTCTACACCGTGCCTGACGCAGTGGCGCTGCCACTCGACTTGTGAAGCAGCTTCTGGCGCGCGGTCGTGCGCTCTGATCGAGACCTTGGACTGAAAAAGGAAGACGGCGAACTGCTGCAACTTTCTGGACAGCGCGTTCAAGGCAATCCAAACACTTCGCTCTCCGGGCATGAACGCAACCACTTGTTCATGAACAAGCGCGGCAAGCAATTCACCGAATTGTCCCCGCTCTCCGGTCTTGATCATTCGGGTGACAGTCGCGCGTTCGCCGTGCTCGATTTCGATCGCGACGGCATGCTCGATATCGCTTTGGTCAACGCCAACGCACCCCGTTTCCAAATCTTTAAGAATCAGCATCACAAGCAAATCGCGGGCGATGCCGGCAAGTTCGTAGCCTTCCGTTTCGTTGGCGGAAACAACAGCCCCGACGGAGCCAGTGGCTGGAGCGCAATCGATGCCGTTGGCACGCGAGTCAACCTGCGCCTCGGCGACCTAACTCTCACTCGCGAATACGCCGTCGGTCGCGGACTGGCCGCACAAAACAGCTCTACCCTTCTAATCGGTATAGGAACTCATCAACTCGCCGAGTCGGTCACCATCACCTGGCCCTCTGGTCGAACTACCGAGCTTGGCGATCTTCAAGAGGGCTCGCTGTACACGGTGTATGAGAATGCCAGCCAATCTCCCGATGCGAGCGGACTCGTCACCGAGCCCTACCGCCTCAATCTGCAATCAGCCACCCAGCGCCCAAGCATCGCGCTGCCGACTCCCCGCTTTCAACCAGAAGTCGTCGCCAACAAACAGACCACGCCTAAATTGCGGATCTACACTGCCATGGCTACTTGGTGTGCTTCGTGCAAGCGTGAATTGCCGCAAGTACAACGACTCACGGACATGTTTACGGACGATGAAATTGAGTTTTACGGGGTAGGCATCGATGTTGCGGAAAACACGGAGCTACTCGAAAGCTACGTTCAAAATTCCAAACCTGCCTACGAGTTGTTAACCGGTCTCGACGATCAAATACGCACCGAGTTCAAAGAGTACCTTGAGGAAACGCTGAAGAGCGAAGCCCTGCCCTGCAGCGTCATCACGTCGAGTGATGGTCGCATTCTTCGAACTATGTTTGCGATCCCATCCGTTTCCGAGTTGCGCGGAATGTTGAACGGCATGAGCCCTAATTGAGGTTCAAACTGGCGACAATCTGCGAGCGAGCTCGCCGGGCATTTTGAACATGAACGGCCTATCGGAACTTCGATGCTCGACGCGGCGACTCACTCGGAGAGATTCTCGATGAGTGTTGGTTTGGGAGTTTGCCTCTCCATTCTCTGCAGCATTCAAGCGGAAGCCAACACCGCCGTCGCGCCCGGTCCCGAGCGTCCCAATATCGTTGTCATTCTCGCCGACGATCTTGGCTGGGAAGACGTGACGTCCAACGGGAGTCGAATCAAGACGCCGCGAATTGATTCGCTAGCTGACGCCGGGGTCCGGCTACAGCAACTCTACGTTCTGCCGCAGTGCACCCCCACGCGAGCCGCTTTACTAACTGGGCGTTTCGCCTTTCGCACCGGCCTTCAGGACTGGTCGATCCAGCCTTGGACGACCAAGGGGTTGCCGTTGGAAGAGCGCACCATCGCCCAGGATTTGAGCGACGCTGGTTATGAAACTGCGCTGGTCGGCAAGTGGCATTTGGGCCACGGAGAAGAAGCTCTCCTGCCCCACCGTCGTGGCTTTGAACACACCTATGGTTGTTACGGCGATGGCGTTGACTACTTCACGCACATGCGAACTACCACACTCGACTGGCATCGCAACGGAAAGAGCGTTGTTGAAACCGGATATGCGACCGACTTGCTCGCGACGGAAGCCGTTCGACGGATCAAAGAGCGCGACACAGAGCGCCCGCTTTTTCTGTATGTGCCTTTCACCGCTCCGCATGCACCGAACCAATCCCCACAACCGGTTGAAAACGAGGATGACATTTTCCCCGCCATGGTGGAGAGCTTGGATCTTGCCGTCGGTCGCATCATCGATGCTCTCGAAGCAGAGCAACTCTCTGAAAACACGTTGCTTTGGTTCCTTTCTGACAACGGTCGAGCGAGCAAACACAAGGTTAGAAAAGGCGGCATAAAGGGCGCCAAGTTCCAACCCTACGAAGGTGGCATTCGAAGTGTATCCAGCGTGGTATGGCCAGGGCGAATTCCAGCCGGATCTCAATGCAATCAGGTTTTGCATGCCGTCGACCTCTTGCCCACGCTTACCAAACTTGCGGGAACCACCGCTCGCGATGAATCGCTGACTCTAGACGGTCTGGATGTTTGGGGAGCACTGATCGGCAAAGATCAAATTGAACGCGAGGACCTACCGCTGGTTATCTCGTCGCAATGGAGCGCATTGCGACGAGGTGATTGGAAGCTCGTCCTACGCCTCAAAGACACTGTGCCCGAATTCGAGCTCTATCACATCGGCAACGACCCGCGCGAATTGCACGACCTCAGTGATTCGAGACCAAAGATGCTCGCTCGATTACAGCGACGATTGGCGCATTGGAAATCTCAAGCCGTAGCGCCCTTGCAAGTCAGACGGCTCAAGCCGGAGGGCTGGGAATTTCCGAAGGTAATGGGTCCAGAAGAGCACCAGTAATTTGTCGAGCCGCGCAACCCGGAAGCTAGGCGATCCGACTAGCCGCAAAAGGGCCGCACCAGCGCCCACCAACTCCGCAGGCAAACATCGAGAACTTGCGACGCCACTCGTGGTCCAGTCTTCGTCACGAGCTGCGGGGTTAAGGTCAACGGGCCGCCCACAAACAGATCTCGATCTCGAACTGTGCGTGTGTTTTGAATCTCGCGGCGCTTGGCCAACAGCGGCAACAGCAGCACGAAGAAACCCAGCTTGCCACGCACTGTCGGAATGAAGTTTCCCTTCAGCAGCGAAAAAACCAGCCACACCAATTCGTATCCCAGAATGGCCGGCCCGCAGAAAAGCAATGTTCGCCAGTGATAACACTTGGCGAAAATCATCCAACGGTTGCGGGAGTGAAAGTAGGCCCGACGCTTTGGATACCCGACTCCATGCCGAAAGGACAACCCCGCCGTCCCGCCCTTGTGTCGAACGATCGCGTCTTCCACGACGACCATTCGGTAGCCCCTCAGGCGAAGACGCAATCCGAGATCGAAATCCTCCATCAGGTAGAAGAGACTTTCATCGAAGGCCCCCACTTCCCCAAGGGCCTCACGATCGACGAGCATCGTCAGCGCGATCATTCCGTCGATTTCAACGACGCCTTGCCCCTCGGCTTGATCCAAAGGCGTGAAGAAATTGCGCAGCGCGAGCAGGCCCGCGAAGTGTATTTGCGCTCCGTCGTAATGCACCGTCGACGGATCCTCATACACCACGCTGCGCGCTTGAACGACAGCGACGTTCGCCTCCGCAATCAACGCGTCCTGCAACTTCCCCAGAACGTCGGGGTTGAGAACTACATCGTTATCCACGCACAGAACCGCCCGATGGGCAGCGGCGGCTAGCCCTGCATTTCTGGCCGCACACGCGCCACGATTCTGTTCGAGGGCAAGTACCCGCACGCTCGAATACTTGTCCCGTAATAGCTCAAGACTGCCATCGCTCGAACCGTCATCCACAACCAGGATTTCATCGAGTCCAGGCTTCAGTTCGAGCAGCGCATCCAAACACTCCGGCAAGTACTCCTCACCGTTGAAATTGCAGACGACTGCGCTAACCGGACCCGTGCGCCAAGCCTCTTTGGAATCGCCTGAATCCATAACCATGAGCGCGACTACGAGAGCGGCAGCTCAAAATCCTCGTGCGTGCAGGGTTCGCGACGCGCGAGGCAGTACGGAATGTTGTAGATCACACTTCCGAGCGCTTTCATCAAAATCCAACCGGCGCCCGGCGTTTCTTTGAGCGAACGTCCGATGCCGATCGTACCCGTGGCGTCCGTAACTTCGCCTTTGTCTTCTTTTCCATCGCCGCGCAACAAAACCTTGGTGAGCACCAAGAACGGCATGCGCATCAGGTCTTCGAGCGGAGCGTACTTCAGCATCCCCAGCCAGGCGTTGCGCGCGTGAAAGTACAAGCTGCGCTTGCCCATTTGAATTCCAAAGGGCTGCCGGTGGAAGGTCTCGACGTCGGGGTACTGCAAAACTCGGAAGCCGAGGTTCAGCAAGCGGCAAGTCAAATCGCGTTCATTGCCGTAGATGTAGAGGCGTTCGTCATAACCGCCCGCCTGCATGATCGCCGCACGACGCGCGAGACTTCCGCAACCGCGAAAGGTACTCATGTAACGTTCGCGATTGACAGATTCGGCGTTTAGGAAAGCTTCAGGAATGCCCGGTTCGACGATCTTGGTCGAAAGCACAGCAGTTGATTCCGGTTCAAGCGCCAAGCGCTCCGATGTCTTCTCAAGCCACTCCGGCGGCAGGACGATGTCATCGTCGAGAATCGCGATATTCGGTGTCGCCGCGCTCGCAAAGCCAATATTGAACGTCTCGCAAGCACCGTAATTCGAGTGCGGCATCGCGATCAGATTCACTTCTGGAAATTCTTCCGCGACCATGCGCTGCGTATCGTCGCTGCTCGCATTGTCGACCACGATGATCGCCTCGAAGGGCAATGTTTGAGCGCGCAAAGCCTGTAGGTTCGGACGCAACTCTTCGGCTTTGTTCCACGTGCAGATCACCGCGGTCGTTGCCGGTAAGTCCGGGCGAACACGGCTCACCTGCGCCCCAGGTGCTGCGACGAAAGGCGTTTGCTCGACCCCGGAATTCGTCGATTCCAAACCGTGTCCCGTACCTGCAATTGAATCCAACAAAGCCGCCACTTGTCCTTCGTATCGTAAGAGGTCGTTGCTCGAGAGATCCGCAAATCCCTCGACGTATTCCACTGCCGCATCCTCGATGTTGACCGTTCGTGAACGATCCACCGCATCGGCTTTGGTGATCAAATCGTGATAGCGCAACTGGCTTTCAAAACAGCGAATGGCCGCCGCCTTGAACTTCCAAAAGCGCGTGATATCAAAAACAATTCCGGCCGTTACTTGCGCGTTGACTCCGTACAAAAACACGCGACGCTCTGGTCCGCAGGCCAGAGCCGCAATCACGGCGTGACTCGTCGCGCGATGATCGGGATGCATCTCTTGTGGTCCGGGTGCGTAAACCAACTCGGGAGCAAAGTCGTTCGACTCGCGGATCATCACCTCGACCAAAGTCGCGCAGCCCGACAAGCCGCCATCCGGTAAGCCCAAGAAGCGATGCTCGATGCGTCCTTGCCCCAACTCCTCGCCAGCTCGCTCCGATTCGCGTCGCCGAGCCGCACAGATGTCGGCCTCGGTTTCGTTCGGATCACCCGCCGCCCCATCGGTCATCACCACCACGCGAATGTCATCGCCACGCGCGGCGTGAAAGGCCAGCATTCCGCCGCAACCAAAGACCTCGTCGTCGGCGTGGGGAGCGAAACACAGCACCCGCGTCGGCAGTTCGGCGGGATCGGAAAGGGGGGGGTAGAGGGCCTTCAAGGGGAATCGGGTCAGGAACTAGCTTGCTGATAATACTCGGCCAAACGCAGAGCGGCGTGCTTCGCGGTCGGAATGGAAGCAGGTATCGCCAGGCATTCTGATTGATGTTGCTTCGGATCGATCAAAAGATCGGTGAAGGCCTCGGCCCAAGCTGCGGGGTTTTCGGCGGCCAGCACGCGTCCGGCCTGCCCCACTCGTTCGAACAGCGCTCCGCGATCCGAAACCCAGGCGGGACAACCAGCGGCAAGCGCCTCGTCGAGCACCAAGCCGTAACTTTCCTCTGCACGCGAGGGCAAGGCCACCATATCGCAGCCCGCCAATATCGCCGGGAGCTCGTCCGGTTGATAGCGCGGCAAGCGGCGAATGGGCAAACCTTTGGACGCGAGGTCGAGGGCGTCATCAAAACCCGCTTCGACTTCCGTGCCAGCCAAGACCAACTCGATGCTACCGGCCGGCAATTCACGCAGCGCCATAACCAAATCGAGCGTGCCCTTCGAACTCGTGCGATGGCCTGGATGCAAGATCACCAAGGGGCGCGAACCATCCCAAATCGAAGCGGCCTCGCGCTTCGCGTTGACTGGTGATTCGCACAGTCCGTGGGGCAAGACTTCGACCGAGCCCTTCGGCAGACCCAAAAGTTCGCGCACGCGCTCGGCGTGGGTTTGACTTGGCGCCAATCGAAGCGTTGCAGCGCGTGCTTCGGCTTCGAAGGCTTCGACTCGACGGTGAAAGCTTTGCTCGATCACTTCCCGCGGGCGATCGCCAGGAATGTCTGGCGCCGTACACGTCATGCAGGTCTGTACTTCACCGCGCGGCGGACAGGTGAGGTCCGACAACGGCGGATCGCGAAAAAAGCGCGGGCAGGTCGCAAAGAGATCGTGGTAGGTGATCGCAACCGCATGAACACTGGCCAGCGAACGAACCAAGTCGAGAGTGAAGGGAAACCAATGATGCACATGCACCCAGTCGGCACCGCGCGCTTCCTCCAAAACCAAACTCGTCAAGCGCGGACGCGTGTAGTGAACGTCGTAGTACTCCGTTTCCAAACGCGGAATGAAAGCGACGGAAAGCCCGTCGACTTCAGCGCGCTCGATATCGTCACCGCGATGCGTGAATTCAGTACCGCTAATGATTGAAACTTCGTGACCAAGCGCGGCCAATTCGCGCGCTTGCGCACGAACGACGCGTTCGGTTCCCCCTTCAAAGTAGGGCGCGTAATTGCCGCAAATCATGACGAGCTTCATGACGGCTCGATGCGCTCCATATCTTTGGGATCAGCCTCACCAAGCGGTGAAAAGGCTTCACCGAAGTGAGCACCTTCCGGCAAGTAGACGCTGCGGTGAGCATTGAGACCCAGACCGTAATGCGTCGGATCTCCGTAACTCACCTGCGAAACATGCTTGCGCAGAGCTTGAACTTTCATCGCATAGACGTTGGTCACGTCCACGATCAGCGTAGCGATAAGCGGAGTCCAAACCTCGTAACCAAAAGCGGTCCCTTTGAAGCCGGCCAACTTCAAGCCTGCTCGTGCGATGCGAGCGAGCACGTGGTGATCGAGATGAAACTCACCGATCCAGGGTGCGTAGACGATGTCCGGTTGCCAATCACGGACGAGTTGGGCGATGCGTTTAGCGCCAGCGGAAAAAGCCGCGTCATCCGGCTCATGCCCTTCGGGATAATCCCAGAACTCGTAATCCTCAAGCCCCAAGCACACGCCACCCGCGCGCGCTTCGGCATGACGGCGTTCGATTAAGGTCTCCGCATCAAACTTGGCTTCGGGGTCACCGGCTGCACCATCATAGACCACCACAATCCGAACGGGATCTCCCTGCAGCGCGTGTAGCGAAGCTGTTCCACCACAACCGATCACATCGTCATCGGGATGCGGCACCAGCACCAGCACCCGTCCGCGGGCTGGTTTCGACTGTGCGACGGGCAGCGGTGCCCGCTCGTTCACGCCTCAGCCTCGCTAACGGGCGCGGCTGCGGGCGAATCGTTTGATTCCCATCCGCCCGCCGAAAGTTCGAGCGGCTCATAGCGTCCTTCGACGGTTTTCTGAAAGGACCACGCCCCCAAAAACTCCCCCGTCTTGCGATCGATCGCGCGCATGAAATAACGCGCGTGGAAGAACCACTCCCATGTTTCGGCCGGACACTCCCAACGATCGCCTTCACCCAAAATGCCGACCGCCAGCAACCAGGTGGGTGCCATCGTCAATTCGAGTAGGTATTCCGAGTGACGCGGAAGCTGGATCGCCACCGGTCCGTCGAAATTGCCCAACTCCTGAATTGGATGCATTGGGCGGAAGGAATACTTCTGCGGCCAACTGGCGCAAATCCAGTTGACGGCTTTGACGAGCGCCAATCCAAGCGGACCGTTGAACTTGCGGAAGTACTCGACCTGTGAAACGCGATAGCGCTTCATCGGCTCGCCATTGAAGTCGTTTTCAATGCCCGCCGAACGTGACCAATGGTGCAGCATCTTCGCTGTGCCGAGGCAGACCAATCGATAGCCGCGTGCCGTTAGCTGTCGGAAGAGATCGGTATCCTCGTAATAAAGCGGGTAACGCTCATCCATTAGCGCCGGCAACTCATCCACCACTTCGCGCCGCAGGAACAGACAACAACCCGACAACATGTCCGAATCAATCGCGCCTTCGCTCTCCCACCAGGGAATCGTCACTTTGACGCGACGACGACTGTATGCGCGGCAATAGCTCGGACTGAGTTGCGCAAACATCGTGCGGCAGTGATCCGCCAGAGTCGGCAAGGTGTTGCGTGGAAGTTGAAGGACCTGCCCGTGATCGATGAAGGCCTTGGGCGTCACGACTCCGCAATCTTGGTGGTCGAGCACGTAATCCATGCAACGACTGAGCGCGCCTGGCCAGAAGTAGAGGTCGGGATTCAGAATGGCGACCAGGTCGCGCGGCCCTCCAGAAGTCAGCGAATAGGCCAGGTTCATGCCCTTCGAGTAGCCGCCATTTTCGTCGTGACGAACCACGTGAGCGCCAAGCTCCTCCAGCTGCAGCATGAAGTTTTCTTGATCCACGGGCGACGCGTTGTCGACCACGACGACTTCGAGGTCTTCGCGCCGGCGGCCATCGTGCAGCCAATCCGCAATCAGCGTTTCAACACAGCGCACGGCAAAGGCGCCCGAATTGAAGTTAACAACGAGCGCGGAGAGGCGCACATCCGGGTGGCTCACTCGAGCCATCCGGAATCGTCCTCGCTCTCGCCGCCACCGGTTCCGCCTACGCGCCCTTCACGGATCCGTGGGCGATCATCGGGAATCGGCAGGTCGCCAGCGTTGGCCCAGGTACGCTCCAGTTTGAACATGCCGACATCGAGCGTTTTGTGCGCAACGATCAGGTTTTCGCGCATCAAATACTGTTGGTACTGATGCACGCCTTCACCGCCGAACAGGATGACGGCGACTAAAAACTGGTCGGAGAGGAAAGCGATGTCGTGAACCGTCACCGTGGTGCAGCCCGAAGTTCCGCTGACATCGAACTTATCGATGTGAGTGCCAGCCCCTGCAACCGTGGTCGAGTCCGGTCGGAAGAAACCGACACCCAACTGAATCGGTGTCTCTTCCGGCTTGGGGTTGTTCCACCAGATGCGAATTTCGAAAGACTCGCCGGTGTTGACTTGATAGATCTCATCCTCGGTGCCCGGGCGATAAATGCGAGCGTCGACGACCCGTGGAAGCACTTGGGTGGTGGCTGCAATCTCAGCCGTGTGCTTAACCGCTTCATCGTGCTCAACCTCGGCGATGTGCGAGCGCTGATAGGACGAGTAGCTGTTGGTCACATCGACCGAGTCGCCAATTTTCGCAGGCGCTCCATCTTGAAGCCAGAGCGCGTCGTCACACAACTGGCGCACGTCGTACAAACTGTGGCTGCAGAACAAGACGGTCTTGTTGCGCTTCTTGAGTTCGTACACCTTGTCGACGCACTTCTTCTGGAAGTACATGTCGCCGACCGCAAAGACCTCGTCGATGATCATGACGTCGGGTTCCACGGCCATCGCCACGCTAAAGCCGAGGCGCAAGCCCATGCCCGAGGAATAAACGCGAACCGGTTCGTCGATGTAATCGCCCAGTTCGGCAAAGTCGATGATCTCTTCGGTGCGCGCTTCCATCTCGCGCTTGCTGTATCCCATCATGATGCCGTTCATCAGGATGTTGTCGCGCCCAGTGAAGTCGGGATGAAAGCCGGCGCCTAACTCAAGCAACGACGAAACTCGGCCGCCAATGCGAAAACGCCCTTCGGTCGGCGATGTGGTGCCCGCGAGTACTTTGAGTAATGTCGATTTGCCGGCGCCGTTCGCGCCACAAAGACCAAGCGAGCCGCCCGGCTTCAATTTGAAGTCCACTCCACGCAAAGCCCAAAACTTGCGGTGACCAGAAAGAGAGCCCAAGCTCAGGCTCTCCATGATGCGTCGAATCGGGGTTCCGTAAATGCGAAAGCACTTGCCCAATCCCTCGGCTTCGATTGCGTACTTGCTCACATTAAATCTCGTCCGCGAAACGTCGGCGCGCTAGAAGGAAGAAGGTATAGCCCACGACAAAGCTCCCAATCGCCCAGTAGGAGAAGGTGAGGACGGACGCTTCGATCGGTTGATGGAAAACCATCTCGGGCAAGCGACTCATCAAGACATCGCGCCACGCGTAGACCAGGTGATAGACGGGGTTGGCTTCCACGATCCAAGTCCACTCACCCAGTCCGCGAACGCCATCGTTGATAATCAATTCGGGCGTCCAGAAGATCGGGGTAGCGAACATCCAAACGGTGATCGCAACGGTGACGATCTGCAACGTATCGCGAAGATAGACTTGCAGCGTGCCGAGAATCAAACCGAGGCCGTAAGTAAAGAGGACTTGCAGCGGCATGAGCAGCAAGAGCCACGGCAGTCGCGTCATTTCGGGAGGTTGCCAAACGTGCAGCCCGAAGAGCGGCGTAAGCCAAGTCACGACAATAAAGGCCACGACACCGAAGGCCATCGTGACCATGTGAACGAGCACTTGATTGAGCGGCAGAATCTCGGTCGGAAAGGCCACCTTCTTAATCAAGTTGCCGTTGTCGACGATCACTCCCGTACAGCGCGAGACGCTCTCGCCAAAGGCCGACCAAACCAGAATGCCGACGAACATGAAGACGCCCATCGCGGAGCGTTGGTCTTCGGGCAAGTCCCCAAACTTCACGCCTAACAACTTCGTGAAGATGAAGAAGTAGATCGCGAACATCAGCATCGGCGTGACCAGCGGCCAAGCCCAGCCCAACACGGTTCCGCGGAAGCGTGCGGAGAGTTCGCGCTTCACACTGGTGGTGATCAAATCGCGATGGCGATGTAGGAGCACGGGAAAGTGAGCCACGTGCTGTAGGACCTCGATGAACTTGGGCGGCGCAGCCGTCACCCAGCCCTCCACCTGGTGAGATCCGGAGTCCAGGATCACCGCTCCGGGGCCATCGGGCCCAGCTTCTGGGATGTGATCCTCTGGAGAGGGATTCGAGGGGGACGAGGACATAGAGGGTTCGAGGAGCAGGCGGGCGGATTGGCCATGGGGCAGGCCTAGTGTAGTAGTCGCGCGGAACGGTCTATTTCGACTCCAACGGTGCGGTTCTAAACCCCGAGAGGCTGGAATCGCGCCACTCTAGGTGCCGAATGCCCGAATAGCGATTGATGGGCGCTTTTCCAATGAATTCCTGGCCGGGCACGAGAGCCATTGCGAGCAATCCGAATCCGGACGAGCTAGAAGTCTCCCAGCTCCGCGTCGAGATAGGTCCGAAAGTGCTGCATCAGGATTTTGGCTTCGATTTCGTCGTCCGGAGCCCATTCCCACTCCGCATAACGCGCGTCGCCCGGATTCACCAGCGCCATGTTGAGCTGCTTCAGCACCCGGACTCGAATCGTGTATTGATCGTCTTCGAGGGGCGTGATTTCGATCCGTGCCTTGGTCTGGTGACCCTCGCCGCGGAAGGGAGCCAACGCTCGGCGCCAACCGGAAACGGCGATCATGTTCTCCGGGTCGAGACCTGCGCCGCGCGGAAAACCACGCTTATCCAAGCCCGCCAAGACGACTTTCCAAATCACATTCTCACTCGCCGCGCTGAACTCGGCCTCGGTCCATTCCCCACCGGGATCCGATCCGCCGAATAAATTACAACCCGGGCTGAGCAAGCACGCAGCTGCTAGCACCAAGGCAATCATCCAATTGCATTTCATAGGTTCACGCCGTCCTTAAGTTCAGCTGTACTCGTCGTACTCTTCGCGCGTGTGCGGACGAATGACAAATCGCAAAGGCACCGATTCGAGCCCCAGCTCTTCGCGCAAACGATTCTCGAGATAGCGCAAGTAGTCCTTCCCGATCATCTTTTCGTTCTTGGCAAACAGCACGAAGGTCGGCGGCACCGTATCGGCCTGCGTCACGTACAGAATCTTCACCATCTGGCCCTTCCAAGAGGGCGAACGAGATTCCGTGGCTTTGGCGATCACGCGATTCAACGCGCCTGTCGAAACGCGTTTGCGCGATTCCACCATCAACTCTTCGGCCAGGTGCAAGGTCTCGGGAACTCCGAACCCCGTCTTCGCCGACATAGCCACCATCGGAGCCCAGTGAAGTCCAGGCAAGCGATCGGTGAGGTACTTGGACAGTTCCTCGGGTTCAAAGCTTTCCGCGAGGTCCCACTTGTTCGCCACCAAGATCACAGGCTTGTAATGATCTACCACGTAGCGCGCCAAGCGCTTTTCAATCGAGCTGACCTCTTCCATCGCATCGACCAGCAGCAAGACCACGTCCGCTCGGCGAATCGCGCGATGGCTGCGTGCGTCCGAGTAAAACTCAATCGCGTCTTGAATGCTTTTCTTGCGCCGAATACCAGCGGTATCGATCACGACGAAGTCCTTGCCGTCTTGCTTGAAGAGCACGTCGACTGAATCCCGCGTCGTTCCCGGAACTTCGGAAACGATGACTCGTTCTTCGCGAGCGAATGCGTTGACCAAAGTCGATTTGCCGGCATTGCGTCGACCGACGACCGCCAATTTCAACGAGGGCTTAATCGGACCTTCGTCCTGTTCGGCGATCGGCAGCAAGTCCCCGATGCGCTCGTACAAAGGTGTCAAGCCCTCGCCGTTCTGCGCACTGATCAAGAACATGTCATCGCCCAGGCCCAAGGCGCGAAAGCTCTCGGAATCCCAGATCAATTGATCGCTCTCGACTTTGTTGACGACGAGCACCACGGGCAAGTCCGTCAGTCGCAATCGTTCAGCAACCTCGCGATCGAGTGGCGTAATGCCGTTGCGAACATCGACCATAAACACCACCACATCTGCGGCGATGAGAGCGGCGCGCACCTGCTCTTCAACGTGCGGTCCCAAATCGTCGCGGTCGACAATTCCAATGCCGCCCGTATCGATCACTTGGATATAGCGCTCGCCATAACTACACGTCAATCGACATCCCACGGACACGCGGTCACGAGTGACGCCTTCGGTGGGTTCAACGATGGAGACGCGGCTGTTCACCATGCGATTGAGCAGGGTGGACTTGCCCACATTGGGGCGACCGACGATGGCTAAAGTGGGCATAACTAACGAATCCCGAGGTGCGGATGCATTTGAGGCAAAACGCGCACACGTAAATCGCGTTCGAGAGCAGCCTCTACGCTGCGGTCAAGTTCTCGAAGGCTGGGTGCACGGACGCCGGCGATCGGCGTAACGGGTTGAATAAAAACAGTCAATTCGGGAGCGCATTCTTGAACGTCATCCAAGAGCGCTCCGAGTTCGGAATCGTTCACATCTTTGGGCAAGACCAACTTCAAACAAGCATCGCGCTTACGGACAAGGGCCATGCTCTCCCGTCGACAGTCGCGCCACTCGATCGCAGTTGTAGGAGCAGGCTCCACGGGATCAGCTTGGAGTTCGACCGGCGCGCGCAGCGTCGAGGGCAGTTTCAAATCCAAGCTGAAGTGATCAACGGAATCGAGTACGCGCTGCAAACTCTTCGGATGAGCACCGGCTGTCTCTAAGTGCAGCCGTCGCTCGCCCATCAATCGCGCCAACTCGATGATGAAATCGGGAAAGAGCAAGGGCTCGCCACCCGTCAACGAAATCGTTCGCGGGCGACCACCTTCTGCCGCTGCGACAAAGCAAAGTACCTGAAAGGGAGTGGCGTTCCCGGGCTCGCGCACGAGCTCGACCTCGCCCACCTCTAGCAGACCATCGCGTCGTTCAATCTCGGCCTCTGCGCCTTCGCGAAGCGTCCAAGATTCAGGCGTATCGCACCAAGAACAGCGCAGTGGGCAACCACGCAACCGAACAAAAATCTGCGGCTGACCAACGTAAGCGCCCTCGCCTTGAATCGAGGCGAAGACCTCCATCACTGGAGTTTCCGTGGCTTGTCGATTCTCTCTAATCACGTTTGAAACGGAGGGAGGGAGTGTAAGCGACGGAAAAAAGAGATGAGTTAAAAGTGCACGACCGTATGAAGGTCGGCCGCTTTGCTACTCGTCTTTTTCGTCCGCACCCTCTTCAGCCTTCAGAGCCTTCTTGCTCTTGGCTACTTTGAAGTTGGTGCGAACTTTGGGAAGTCCATAAGCCGAGCTTGTGGCTTGATCGACCTTCCCGGCCTTTTCCAGCTGCTGCAAGCGCTCGACACGGGTCAGCACGCTGCGGTCACCGACAAGGGTGTCGACGCCTTTGAGGCTCGGATGGATCGTCATGATATCAGTGGGCCAAATCTGGCCAGAAAGCAGAGGAAACGCCCCGTGAGGAGGGCAAAGAATGCTGTGCCGCGCAAACGCTCACGCGGTGATCAAGCCGGGCATCCTAGGAACGGTCGGCCGTTCGCGCCACCCCTTATAGGGAAGCTTAGAAGGAAGTCCGGCGAGCCTCCGCGATGAACGGGGCGAAGCGCCGTCCGCAACTACCGGGTCAGGATTTTGTCGATCAGCATCGTGAAGGCCTCTCTGAAGGGAAAGGGCTCTTCCGCATCGCCAGCCATAACGATCAGATACTGCTCTAGAGCCTTCAAATCGTCCTCGGAGCGGGCCGCTCCAACCATCAGATAGACCCGCCCGTCGAATTCGATCGGGGTGGCCACCGGCAGTCCCTGGTCGCTGAGGGAGTAGTAACGGTCCCACACTTCCTGATTCCCGTCTTCCGAGTAATCGCCGTTGAAGACCAGTACGGTGTGTGTGTTGTCCGTGTCCCAGAGAGCCGCGTCCATCTCTTCGCCGGCACTTAGCGAAGATCCAGTCCACCCCGTTTGCCCACCGTCCGCCAACGATTGCTCAAGTGGCGCCGTTTCGCTCGCGAAACTGGTGCTCGGCACGAAGTAGCGCCCAGCCAGCAGTCCCGTGACAAAAACCACGAGGCTCCAGCCCACGAACCCGAGTATGACGCGTGAGTCTCGCGCGGAGATTTTCGGCATCAAATTGCGCGGCTCGGCCGTGTGCAGGTCGGTCGTCGGAGTCGCGGCAAACGGACCCGCCGAAGCTGGATCGCCGCCTGCGCGCTCGTCGTTCGCTCTCTGGAAAGCCTCTAACAGGCTTTTTTGTTGTCGGGCCATGATGTATTCCGGCGTAAGAATTGGACGACGGGTTCGAGCAAAAGGACTCGCCGACTCGTCTCAATTTCTAGGCCTTGAGTATACGTCCGGAAGAAGGCCGATCAACGAGCACCCAAACCGAAGGATGCTGACGCGCTGGAACACTTCGCCGAGCGGACTCCCGCGCACCCTCTCGTTCTTCTTCCCGGTCCGAGCCTTGCTTGCTTCCTGCGGGAATGACCACCCTGGCCCCGCCCAATTCGGCGCCAGGAGGCCGGCAAACCAACCCGCGAAGGATCCGCAAAATTCTTCGATCAAAGCTGGGAATCCCGCAGGTTCGGGCGCGGCCGCTGCGATGAAACCGCCCGATCGGTCTGCCCGCCAATACCCGCATCGGAGCGCCAGCTTCAACGCGGAGGGCCGGAGCCGCGGACCCGACGAGCTCAATCGATCGGGAGAAGCTCACAAATCGACCGCTTTTGAAGCTCGAGGTGCTGGCGCCGCCGTGCTCGACATCGGCAGCGACCGGGATTTCGACTTAGCCCTTGGCCAGGGGCTGGATGCTTGTCCGAGCTCGTCCTCGTTCCCGGTCCCGGGTCCCGGGTCCGACGTGTCGGTGTAAATCAACGACAGAGCGGCACAATTCAGCGAAGCCTCCCCCACCGGCCAAAATGATTCAGGGACATGCCTCGCCGCTGGCGACGTCGATCGCCAATTCGATTGGGCGTTGACCCACTTTTCAGGCGAAGCCACCCGACGTTTCTTTGGAGTAGCAATCCGAATGATCCGCTTCCGCGTCTTGGAATCGGGAGGACCTGGATGCAAGTTCAGACTTACGGTCGCGCGCGGAAATCGATCAACTGGTCAGTGAACATCCAACTTCAAACGGGGTTGCGTTCACTTGGGCGCATTGCACCAACTACTGGACGATTGAGTGCCTGCGTACAAAGCTTACAGCCTGGCTATTCGACACCAACGCGTTGCAGCATTTAGCTCGCTACAACATGGCGGTCATCGACTCGATGCAAGTGCGTCAAGATCAAGTCCAAAGAGCTCTCGAACTCTTGACGAACATCCCCGAGGTCGAGTCCGACGTGTGGCTCGTTGAAGCGCGCCAGTTTCCAACCAAGTTGCGCGAAACGCATGGCGGCACAAAACGCACAACCGTCGCAATGTCGTGTTATCGCGTTATCTCGAATTAGCAAAAAGCTCGAAATGGGGCTCGAACCACAGTTTAGAGCCTTTGCGTGAATCAGCGCAAACCGATCTTATTCGGCGCGTTGCAAGCTCGCGGAACGATACGTGGACTCGAGCTGATCGATGGCCACCGTCACCGCTTCAATCGACGGTTCCGAATTGAGTGCCGTAAAGGTTTTCAATTCGTAGTGCTCGAGCAAACGCAAGGCGCGCTCAACTTCACCTTGCGTCATGAAGGCACGCGCGAGATTGAGATGAATAGGTTCCGGGGGCCGAGTACCGGACTCGTCGAACACGGAAAGCACTCGGATCCAACCTTCGATGGCCAACTCGGTCATTCCGAGTCGTGCGTGCGCCACTGCTAGGTGATTGGCAGCGGCGAGATTGTTCGGATCGAAGTGTGCGGCCTCCGCAAAGAACTCGCGCGCGTCTTCATAGCTTCCAGAACTGTAGGCCGCGACACCGCGCGCAACACAAGCACTAGATTCCTGCCCGAGCAAGTTCGACGCCGTCCCCATATCATCGGCGGCCATCCCCAGTTCACGCGCGCGGGCAAAGAGTTCGAGTGCTACGGAACGCTTGCCGCGAATCAACTCCCCCATGCCGGCTCGCCACGAGGCCAGCGCGAGTTCGTTTTCCAACGCGTAGCCCTCCGCCGTCAATTCTTCGAGTATCTCCACCGCGTGCAGAAAGCTTCCCGCCGCGAGCAGAGCATCCGCGTGCAATTGACGCAGTTCGAAATCATCCGGGTAGAGTTCCAAGCCCGCTCGCGCAGAGCGGACTGCTTCGAGAGACTTGTGATCGCGCAAGAAACCGCGTCCGATCAAGCGATGGGCCTTCGCGAGTGGTCTCGCAGCGAAAGCCAGATCGGGTTCCAACTCGAGCGCGCGCTCAAGATGTATTTTTGCCGTCATTGCCGCACCGGGCAGGTGCAAGAAGTAAACACCGCGTGCTCGCTCCATTGCCGCGCAACCGCCGTCGATGGCTAGCCCGCGTCGAATCTCGTTCTCCGCGTCATCCAACCGACCGAGACGAATGTAGAGCTCAGCAGCTGTTCCGTAGACGCGACCATTGCTCGGCCCTTCCGTGCGCGCCAACTCGATCTCGCGCAACGCTTGAATCGTTTCCCCTTGACGTAAATACAGTCGTGCGCGCAGCAGCAGAGTATCGATGCGTTTGAGATCGGCTTGGGTGAGCAAAGTTGAGGCTTCTTCGAGTTGGTTGTGCTCGAGAGCACGAGCCACCCTTGGAAAACTCAGCGAGGCATCCTTCGACGGTTCGGCCGGGGCCGGGGCGTCGTGGAGCAATGGGCTCTCCGCGGGGAGGCCTGTATCCGGATCGTGGGTCAACATCGGGGCCGGGTTCTCCACAATTTCGGGGGCTGATACCCGGGAATTCCGAAACTTTCTCGATACGCCCCCCGCGTTATCCACAGTCTCGTCACTTTCTGAACAACCAGAAAAGCCCCAGGCGAAGACCGAAACCGCCAATAGAGTTAAATAGGTGGGGCTCTGACCCAAAAATGCGCTCGAAGTTGCCATAGGCGTCCGACTCTACCTCCTCCACTCTGCTGTGATTACAGCGGATAAAAAAAAGGTCGCCGTGAGCATGAATTCCCCCCTCCGGTCCCGACGTTTTGATGTTGAATCCGGTTCGCGGGAGTTCGCGCGAGGACCGGCCCGCGATTCACGCTAGTATCCCCACATGAGCTCTGTCCGCTTCGTAACCTACGGCTGCAAAGCCAACCAATACGACACTCAACTCCTGCGAGAGACCCTGCGCCGCCGCGGCTGGACGGAACAGCGCGAGGCCGACCTCGTCGTGGTTAACACGTGCACCGTCACCGCCGAGGCTGGACGCAAAGCACGACAACTGATTCGTCGCATCGGTCGTGAAACCCCCGAAACACGCATCTGCGTGACGGGCTGCCTCGCCGAGAGTGAGCCGGAAATCCTGCGCGAATTACCGGGCGTCGAATGGGTTTTAGGCAACGGAGAGGCCAAACGCCCCGCTCACTTCCTGCGCCAACTCGGGGAAGAGGTGGACCCCGAAGAACTGGGCATCCCCTCCGGCATCACCGAATTTGCTGGTCACACGCGAGCTTTCCTGAAGATCCAGGACGGGTGCAACAAGTCTTGCGCCTTCTGCATCATCCCCAAGGTCCGCGGAAAGAGTCTCTCTCGACCGGCGGACGAGCTTGAAACTGAAGTGCGCGGACTGCTGGCCAATGGCTTCCGAGAGATCGTCCTGTGCGGAATCCACATTGGACACTGGGGCCTCGATTTAGGCCAAAACCTCGCCTTTTTAATCGAAAAACTAGCCAAAATCGAATCAATCGGACCAGATGGGTCGATCCGAGAATGGCGCCTGCGCCTCTCTTCCATCGAAGCCACCGAGGTAGTGGGCCCCACCCCCGGAACGGGCGATGTCCTCGGCGTCATGGCCGATCATCCGAAACGAATCGCCCCGCACCTGCATATGCCCCTGCAATCGGGCGATGACGAGATCCTGGTCGCTATGAACCGCTGGTACACCCGGGCCGAATACCTGAAAGCCTGCGACATCATCCGAGCCAAACTCGATCGACCCGCGTTCACGGCCGATGTGTTGGTGGGCTTTGACGGCGAAACCGAGCGTCATTTCCTGAACACGCTTCGCGCGGTTCACGAGGTTGGCTTTGCGCGCTTGCACGTATTCCCCTTCTCCCCGCGCCCCGATACGGCGGCTGCCAATCCACGCAACTTGCCCCAACCCAGCGAAGTTCGCGATCGCCGAGCGCGGTTGTCCGAGGCTGCGGCCGACGTGGCCATCTCCTATCGCAACTCCCTCGTTGGAGCCCGAGAAACCGTGGTTTTGGAGGGTTTCGGCGGTTTGTCGGGACGCTATCAGCGCGTCAAAATAAGGCCCGAGGACATCGACGGGATTCCTCCCGCCATCCTCGATGTAGAGCTCGAGCTCGTCGTCGGTGAAGATGGAGAATCCACGCTCTATGGCCAGCCCCTCCAAGCCCTCGCGCGCCAGTAATGCCCGATTCCAAAAGAAAATTAGACTCGAGCCAACCGAATGAACTCGCTCCTTTAGAGGGGCGCGAGGATCCGCGTGAAGAGCTGGCGGTCCTGACCGGATCCCTCAAGGGGCACCTGGAGCGAGATCGAAGGCGAGGAAGACGGCGAGTCGATGCCGCCAAAACCCTCGTGCCCGGTCAGGCGCCCAGACCCACCGCGCCAGCTCAACGCGCAGCAGTCGAACCCGGCCCCTTAACGCCCCCCTTGAAGGCCGACGAATCGGTTCCAGTCAACGCGGAGAGCGCCGAGCTCAGCCGGCTAGATTGGACCCAATTGAGGCAGAAGGTCGCCGCTTGCCAGGCTTGCCCACTCGCCTCGACGCGCACCCAAACCGTGTTTGCCGACGGCCAAGCCCCTGCCAGAATCCTATTTGTAGGCGAAGCACCCGGGCAAGACGAAGACGAACAAGGGATCCCTTTCGTAGGCAGATCTGGGGCTCTATTGACCGACATCATCCAAAAAGGCATGGGCCTGTCACGCTCCGACGTGGCCATTGCCAACGTGATCAAGTGCCGCCCGCCTGAGGACCGAGATCCGAGTCCAGCTGAAAAAAGCCAATGCGTACCCTTTCTGATTCGCCAGATTGAGCTAATCAACCCAGAATTGATCATCGCCCTGGGTCGCCACGCGGCCGGCTACCTCCTCCAGACCGATGCCAGCATGAGCTCCATGCGCGGACGTATCCACCGCCCCGACCAGCTCGGCGGACGGAAGGTTTTGGCGACCTTTCACCCCTCTTATCTCCTGCAATCTCCGGAGATGAAGAACGAAGCGTGGCGAGACATTCAGTTGGGAATGGCCGAACTGGGCCTCTCCCGACCTGGCTAAGCCCGCTTGCAGGGCCGGCAAACGAGCCACGCTTTAACCTACCTAGAAGCCAGCATTGGTTGACCAGTGTGAAGACCGCGTATATGCTCCGCGCCCTCTTTGGTGTAAAGCCAGCGAGTTCCGGGAGTTCGATCGGTCGCGGACCCAGACGCAATTCAACCTCGCGTTTGCCTCATGGTGATCTTGCTTATCTCCCCGGTATCGCTGGATATTGCGTCGAGAGCTGGATTTTTGATTCGAACGCACCCGTTCGAATCCCGGGTCCAGGCATACTCCTTCTCATTGTGTTCAGATAGGCCTCCCGCGTGGCGGCCATTCCAATTTCAACCACGTTTAGATCCACCCGTGATCTTTGGCGGTTCGGTATAAAACGGGTAGTCGAATCCTTTCGGGCGAGTAGATAACCGCCTGCGCCTTTAGTTTTTCTTCTATCCTGTCTTTCGCCACGCTCTACTCCCCTCCGCGACGCTTCCGACCTTCACTTCACTCACACAGTTCGACTGGAACTCACTGACCTGATTGATGGACCGGCGCCCGACCGCCCTTTTGCGGACGGGCGGGTCACCCTCGATCCCCTAGGAACAAGGCCTCTCCCACCATGCGCTTCTGCTCTCCCCGACTCACCAATTCGATGCTACCGGCGACCTTCTCTTTCTTGGTCGTCGCTTTGCCGTTAGCCGCTGTCGCGGCATGCCAATCCTCTGAGCCCGAAGAAGTCGAGCACGCCGATCCGTTGGCGCAGTTCGATTCTGAAGTCAATTCCGAAGTGACTGCGGCAATGGCCGCCGATACGACGGACGAAGATTCACTCGCAACAGATTCATCAACGACGGACGCCTCCGCCAGCTTGGCCGCCACGACGGGCATGCAGGAAGATGGTTCCGGTGTTGAATTTGACGAAGATGCCGAGCGTCTTGCGCGCAATCGCGCTCGACGTCAGTCCCTCGCGGACAGTCTCGTCGGCAACGGTCAGACTCTCCTCGAAGCCGGTGACTTGCACGGCGCTCTCAAGGCCTACGCCGACGCCCTGCAAATTGCATCGGGTCATGAAGAAGCCCGCGCAGGAATGCGCACAGTGGAAGCCCTTTTGGGAGATGGCTATGCCTCCGCTGCTGAGTTCTTCGAGATGGATGCCAGTCGTGAAATCGTTCGTCGCGCTCAAATGCGCATGGACGTCGACCAAGCCATCATTGATGGTGACCGTTCGCGCGGTGAAGGTCACTTCACCGACGCATTGATCAGCTACCGTCACGCAGAAGTCATTCTTCAGTACCACCCGATGAGCGCCACCGACACGGTGGACGAAGACATCGTGGCTGAGAAGATTCGCGCGACTCTTGAGATGCAGGACGAAGAGGCCAGCGCGGAAATGAAAGCCGCTTTGGCTGATGCGGAAGCCGCACGCCTCAAGGCGGAAGAAGACGATCGTCGTTACCGCGAAGACGCTCTTCGCCGTATCTACAGCGACGCCAACACCGCATTCCAAAATCAGAACTACGCTCAAGCCGAGAACTTGGCGAAGAACTTGCTCATCGCCGATCCGGGCAACGAGTACGCGATCGAACTTCGCGACTTGGCTTCAGATGCCCGTCACATCCAGGCGGACGACAACAATCGTCGCAACCTGCACGAGCAGTGGCTGCGCACCTTCGCCGAGATCGACGCGATGGCGATTCCCCAAACTAGTCCGATCGTCTTTGACGACCTCGAGCGTTGGGAAGAAGTCCGTAAGCGCAAGCCGGTCTCGTTGCAAAACGACGACGGCACTAGCGACGCCGAGACCGACCCGGTGATGCGTCGACTCGAAAGCACCCGCGTCCCGGTCGTCTTCGGCACGGACGGTGAAGGCGCAACGCTTTCATCCGTCGCGGAGTACCTTCAAAATGTGACCGGAATCAACTTTGTCATCAGCACCTTGCTCAAGGACGAAGACGAGGAAGAAACATCCATCAATCTGAACCTGCCCGAGCGCAGCGTGAAGAAGCTCTTGGACTTGATTGCCGAAACGTCCGAGTTTGTTCGCTGGAAGATCGAGAACGGCGTCGTAAATCTCGTCCTGCCCGAAGAAATGACCGGTGGACAAGTACTGCGCTTCTACGAAGTCCGCGACTTGATTCGACCGATCACGAACTTCCCCGGTCGCGAAATCAACGTGCAGCCGACTCAGGGCATCGACGCTCCGGACGAAGACATCGAGGAGCTTGACGCTCTCGTTGTGACGGGTGATGACCTCGACGGTTTGATTCGTGACTTCGTCCACCCCGAGTCTTGGGACGCCGACGAGAACAACGACTTGCGCGTCACGGAAAGTGGCACCTTGATCGTCAACCAGACGCCCGCCGTCCACGAACAGATTGAGCAACTGCTCAACGACTTGCGTGAAGCCACCGGCATCATGGTCGACATCGAAGCGCGCTTCCTCAAAATCGAGGACAACTTCCTTGAAGACATCGGAGTGGATTTCCGCGGCCTGGGTGCTCCCGGCGTCGGAACCAACGAATTCTTCAACGACTTTGGTGACTCTACCGAGACAGCCGAATTGGGTGACTCGATTGGACAAGGCAATGACTTGGGCGCGTTCTTCAACAACGGCGATGCCGGTCAAGTTGGCGCCCGTATCGAAAACCTCTACGACTCGGACTTGGGTGACGACGGCGTCCTCACCGGCAGTGGAGGTCTTTCTTTCCAGTGGACCTACCTTCAGGACCTTGAGCTTGAGCTGATCCTGCGTGCCGTTGCGAAGTCTGAGCGAGTGGAACTCGTCACTTCGCCGCACATCCTGGTTCACAACACCGCTCGTTCCAACCTGACGGTGCTCAACCAAATCGCGTATGTGCAGGACTACGACGTCGAGATCGCCCAAGCGGCCAGTATCGCCAACCCGATCATCGCGGTGATCGAAGACGGCGTCATCCTCGACGTCCGCCCGGTGGTCTCCGCTGACCGTCGCTTCATCACAGTTGAGATGCGCCCCACGGTTGCTGAACTTCTGCGTCCGATCCCCGAGTTCACCACCAGCCTTGGTGGTGGTACGGCGGTCACGATTCAGTTGCCCCAGCTGCAACTCTCCCGCGTGCGTACCTCGGTCTCGATTCCCGACGGCGCAACCGTGCTGCTTGGCGGTCTGCGTATTCGAGAAGAAGAAAACCTGCAGTCGGGCATCCCGATCCTGAACAAGATTCCGATCATCTCGCTCTTGTTCGAGCGCAAGGGACACTTCGTCACCAGCCGCAAGCTTCTCATTTTGCTCAAAGCCGAGATCGTGATCCCGACTGAGTATGAGCCCGAGCTCGGCGCACTGGACCTACGCTAACGACCTTTTTGATTCGGCCGCGTGACCTCCACCTCGGGGTCACCGTCCGAAGTCGGATGGGGTAGGCGTCGCGCGGCTGATCTCGCCGCTCGCAAAGCTCGCTCCACCCCACATCGACCACTTTGTCGGGGCACCCTGGCGAAGAACTTCCATGTTTCAGGTTTGACCGATGCCCAACATCGTGCGCGCTTGAGGCAAGCTTCTAAGAAACTCCCTCCTCTGGCCGGGATACATCCCCGTGCCAGCCCCCCCGCCTCTGTTGGGGTCGGCAAATCTCCAAAACCCGGTACGCCCCATTGTGTGGCAGCGCCATGAAGACATTTCGCCTGCTTTCTAGCGAAGCCGCTAATCCTGTGCTCTCAACGGTTGCGCTTCTAACCTGCCTCGCCTTGTCAGCGGGGTCGGCCCACGCCTCCCAAACATCGGACCGCGAGATCATCGATCAACTCGATTTCGCGCGGGGCCTAGCGCAGGATTGGCAATTCGTCGAATTGGCGGAAAAGGTCATCGACTCCATCGATCAAACCGGAGCGACCGACCCGATCAAAGAGGAGATCGGCCTCACTCGCTGCGAAGTGATCGCGTCGAGCGCACGGCGCGAACGCGACGACGACCGCAAAGTGGAGCTCTACAAGAAGGCGATCACCTCCTATAGCGATTACCTCGACGAGTTCAGGTTCGCCGAAAACCGCGCACAAGCGGAACGAAACTTGGTCGCGCTCGCGAAAGCTTTCGGTCTCGACGTACACCGCCTCTACCTCGAAGCCGTGGGCGAGCGCGCCATCACCCTGCGCACGTTGATGCAGGACACGCTGATCGAAGCCGTCGGACGGACTTCCGATTTGGCCACCAAGATCGACGCCGAGATCGAGGAAAACCTCGAGCTTGGCGAAGCCACGAGTGTGCTCGAGAACGAGAAGTACAAGCTGCTGCTCAATCGCGGACAGATGCTGCTCTCGATCGCCAAGGTTTCGGACGACGGCACTTACTACTTTGAAGAGGCGCTCTCGTCACTCGAACAAGTGGCCGACGAGGCTGGAGAAGACAGCAGCTGGGGCCTGCAATCCTTCCTGATGGTCGGCGACGTTTACATGGAAATGGGTCAGTTCACGGACGCGACCGATTACATCAGCTACGTCGTCGAAAACATGATTCCCTTGAACGCGGACGACCGTTCGATCGAGGGCGGATTCGACGACCTGCCCCAAGGTGCAAAAGACTCCAATTGGATCTTCGTCGACATCGCAACCGGTCCACTGATCACCGCCCTACTCGGCGCTGGTGACATCGAAACCGCCTGCGCCTACGCACTGCACTTTCAAAACTGCCTCGAAGCGTATGGATTCACCACGAGTCGGCCGCGCGGCTACGAATCGCTGCTCGCCGCTGGTAAAGCGTTAATGGATTCGGGCGGTTACGTCGGCGGTACGACCGGCGATGGCGAGTACGAGTGGTTTCAAACGCGCGAAGAAATGCGCGATGAGGGTTACAAGACACGACGCAATTCGCGTCCCGCCGTCGAGTTGGCCTTGCAGTTCGCGCAACGCGCCAATACCGACAACCGCGGCAACTCGATTCAATTGCTCGCCCAAAGTTTCATCGCCGAGATCATCGACCGCGGCGTGGCCGTCGATCCCGAATTGCTCTTCGAAGCGGCTCAAGGCGCTTTTTACCAGAAGGAATACCCCAGCGCGATTGAAGGCTTCAAGCGCGTCTTGGCCGTTCTCGAAGTCGGCGATCAAGCGACGCGTACGCGCTTGGGACCCGAAGTCATCTGGCACATTGGCCGAAGCCTTCAGAAGTCAAGCCGACATCTCGAAGCGGCCATGGCCTATCAAACGGGACTCGACGATCGCTGGCGCGGCGACCCCAAGTACGACCTTGAGAACGCGAAGCAGTTCCACAATTCCATTTCGGTCATTCATCGCGGCGCAGGTGAGGACAGTGATCTCGAAACTCTCTTTCGCAAGTCCCAGGATCTTGTGGTCGAGTTTTCGGCGAACACCCAAGGCGCGGGCAACATTCTCTATTCGCAAGCTGAGAATGCTTACAAGTCCAAGGACTACGAAGATGCGCGCGGTCGCTTCTTGCAAGTACCTGGCAACGCCGATGAGTATGAGAAGGCTGTGGCCTACGCCGCTGTTTGCTTGAACAAGACTGGTCAGTCCGAGGAAGCACTCGCGGAACTGACCGACTACCTCGAAAACTACGTCCCGGATCCCGTTCGTACCCCCACCACGGAAAGTGGTATGAAGCGCCGCGCGGAAGCGATGGGACTGGCGCGCTACTACGGCGGCTTGATTCAGTACAACGCCGCCGAAGCGGGCTCGGGCTCCTACGAAACGGTGGTCGAATGGCTCGACGACTATTCGGATGATTTCCCCGATCAGGTCACCTTCGCTCCCAAGACGATCTTCATCTCGATCAACTGTTTCTTGAAGTTGGGCGAGCTGCAGAAGGCGGAAGCGCGTCGCGATCGTTTGGTCAAGAACTTCAAAGACAGTCGCTGGACCGGTCTCGGTGCTTACGAAATCTACAAGGTCACCCGCGATGATCGCAATACGGCGGAGGCCAGCGGAGACACGGAACTCGCCGGAAGCCTGACGCGCTCGATGGCGGGCAACCTGGGGCTCTACAACGAACTGGCGGGTGAGCCGAAGCTCAATAATTTGCGCATCGAAGCAAAGCTTTGGAGCGAAATTAACGAATGGGACACCGTCAAGCGCTTGCTTCAGACTGCGGTCAAACGATTCGGTAGCGATACCGACGCAGCGACGATCAAAACGATGACCGTTTCGGTTCTTCCGGAACTCGCCACAGCGCTGCTCGA
>JBLINP010000009.1:0-34614 GCA_047639415.1 Planctomycetota bacterium
CTGCCGTAGCACGAAAAAAGCCCGCCCCGGCATTCACCGGGACGGGCTTGTATTCACGCTCGAGTCTTTGAGCTTTCGCTCAGACTCTCACGCTCTTCGAAATTACTGAAGCACGATCGTCAGAGCGCTGTACTGCTCAGTGATCTCAAAGGCGCTGCCATCACAGATGTTGATATGGCTGCCAGAGAGCGACATGTAAAGCGGGATGCCGGCAAGACCCGGGCTCGGAAGCGAGATCGGAATCTGGCCGCCATTAGACTTCAAGTCCGACTGACCAGAGGTCATCGGGACGAAGCCACCCTCGAAGAGTGACGAGAAGATCGGAACGCCCGTGACGGGGCTCGGGCCGGGGCTCACGGGGAAACCACTGTAGTCAAGAGCACCGTCAGCGAAGAAGTCATCCGAATCGGAGTACTTGGTGCCGAAGAGCAGGATTAGCTTGCTGGCAAGCAAGATGGTCGTGCCGTCGATGTTGAGTGCGGAAGACTGGAAGCCTTCACGAGTGGTATTGCCAGCGGCGCCTTTAGTGCCTTGAACGCCGATGAGGGCGAACGTGGTGTCGTCCCAAGAGCCGGGAACCTGGATCATCGGAGCGCCTGACGGCGTGATGGACCAGAGCATAACCATGCGGTTAAGCGTTGCGAAGTAGCACGGGATGCCCGGGATACCGAAGTAGTAGCCGCCGATGCCCAATGTACCGAGACCGGTCGTCGGGAAGCCAGCAGCGTTACGCGGGTTGTAGGTACCAGGCATAGCGGATGAAACCGGTGATGCGAGGTCCGGGTAGGCATAGGTGCCGACCTTGTTGTAGACGTTGAAGTTCACATCAGCACCGGATTGGTGATCGATAGCGATCACGTCGACGTTACTGATCGGAGCGCCACTAATACGCCAGTCGGGACCACCGTTGCCAACAACAAGCATGTTGCCGTTGCCGCCGTCGCGACCTTCTTCGATGACAGGAGCGTTCGGACCACCAGCGGGTCCATTCTGGCCTGCGCCAACAGTGTGAAAGTTCACACCGGTGCCGAGAGCCGAGCTTGAGAAGTTGTGGTAAGCCCATGAGCGCGGCGTGTTGAATGCCAAGGAGCCCATGAATTCGTTGCGACCTGCGCGGAAGTTCGTGCCAGCCTGAACCGCGGGGGTCAGGATGCGGAAGTTCAACGAGATGAACGCGCCCGTCGGGCCGGTGCCGATGAAGCGAGTAGCGGAGACAGCGTTGGTTACACCAGCGGTAGCACCGAAGATGCCGAAGCCCATGTTGCCGTTACCGTTGGTAACACCACCAGTGCCGCGGAAACCGAGAGTCGGGTTGAGGGCACCGTCGTGTACACCGGCCCACTCAAGAGTGGAAGACAGGTAGTACTGGTTGCCGAGGAATTGAAGGACGGGGCCGTTTAGGGGACCCTGAACTTCGAAGACCACGTTAGACAGCAAGGGGTTGCCAATTCCGCGGGGCGGGACAGCGGGGACTGCAGTCGGGACGCCCGGATCCATGCTGTCATCACCGATGACGTTACGAATGAGCGCGGGGCTACCGGTCCAGTTGAAGCTGAACTCCCAGAAGATACCGGGGGCAGGAGCAACACCAGTACCGGTGAAGAGCCCACCAATGGCGGCTCCAGCGACGGCGTGGCCACCACTGTTCGAGGCGCCCTTGTTGAAGGGCGTGAAGCAGTTGTCACCAGAGATATCGCTCGTGGTACCAGCCTGAACAGAGATCAAACCAATGTCGACACCGGGTGCGGTGGCCACAGCGGCGTAACCCTGAACGATGCGGAACCAAGAGTTCTCAGTAGATCCACCAGTGGGGCTGTTACCAGCTGCATCACCGAACGGACCCGGAGTAGAAGAACCCGGACCACTTGCGTTACGACCACCTTGGGTGACGTCGATGCCGTAACAGATACGGACAGCGTCGCCAGGACCAGCAAAGTTGTTCGGACCGGCGACGGCATCAAACAGGGCTTTGCCGGGCCAGAAGATCGTGGGCTCACCGTGCATCGGTGCCCAGTGGTGATCGTAGGAGGTCGAAAGACCATTAGCGGGGAAAAGGATCCCGGAGCCACCATGCGGTGCACCGAGTTGGGCATTTGCGGGAGCCGCAAATGCCAGGGCTGCGGAACCAACCGCAAGCATCTTAGTAAATCGTTTCATTCTCTCTGTTCTCCTGAAGGGATGAGTCAACATTTTCGTTTCGGTGAGGAGGTCGGGGTAGCGGCCTAGCTGGCTTGCGATTCTGAGTTCGCAGCCTTCCCGGGTCAGCAACCGAAACGGTCTTCATTTCTTTCATCCAAAGCCCACCGAAGTGGTAGCGGCGGTCCAACAGGGACTCGCAGCGCATTTGGAGGATGATCGAGCGTCAGCTGCCGTCCCCCGGCGTCCGGTCCTTCTTGATAACGAAGGTGCGGAGGGCGAGAGAGTTTGCGGCCCCCAGCGATTGGGGCTGCCTGCGGCAAGGGAGGTCTGATCCGAATTGTCGGACAAGCAAAATGTATCCCAGATCCGCGATACTGGGTGGAATTCCCGGGATGATTTTGAGGCTTTTCTTAGGTGCCGCAATTCAAGACCACGATTTACAGGGCGCCGCCGTTCAGCGTTCCTCGGTCGAGGAGGGTGAGGGTGAGGGCTGAAGGACCGCTGCTTGACAGTGGGGCCCGGGACTTCTACAAGATTGCGCCGTTTTCCCGGCAAAAATGGCCTTGGGCCGCTCTGGGAGAGGCGGAGCGTGTACCTTCCGCGATCGCTCACGAAGGTCGAGACGCCGGGCCTGTGCTCGAGGCGGCTCACATCAAAACCGGAGAATGGCAGGGTGCCCTTCTCCAGCAATAGAGAAGAGAAATTCAAATGGGGGCTATTGGAACGATTGTAATCTTGGCAGCGGGCCAGGGGACGCGGATGAAGTCCGAGCGTCCGAAGGTGCTGCATTCCATCTGCGGCCGGCCATTATTGGCCTACGTCATCGACCAGGCCCTCTCTCTGAACCCCGATAGAGTTGTCGTGGTGGTTGGCAAGGGTGCCGATGCAGTCCAGGACGCGGTAAAGGCCGATTTCCCCTCGGAACCCATCCTCTTTGAGGTTCAGGAGCAGCAGTTGGGCACGGGGCACGCCGTTCTTTGCGCCTTGCCAAGCGTATTGCCGGGCCCCTCACTGATCCTGTATGGCGATATGCCGCTGCTCAGGCCCGAAAGCCTTCAGGCGCTTTTAGATCTGCGCGAGGTAAATGACGCTTCTGGCGCAATTTTGACCGTTAATGCTCAAAACCCGCGAGGTTTTGGGCGTATTATTCGAAAAGGTGGAGTTGAAGGCCCGCTCGAGAGGATCGTCGAAGAGAAGGACGCGACGGCGGAGCAACGGGCAATTTCCGAGGTCAATGTGGGTGTCTATGCCTTTGCAGAGGGCGTCTTGGAGGAGTACCTACCGTCATTGAGCAAAGAGAACGCCCAGGGCGAGTACTACTTAACCGATGTGGGGGCTGCCCTCGTCAACGCTGGACGACCCGTTCTTCCGCTTCAGCTCGAGAACGAGGAAGAGACGATCGGGATCAACACGCTCGCGCAGCTCTCGGAGGCACGGGCCGGGCTTCAAGAGCGAATACTGCTCGATCACATGGTGAACGGCGTTTATATCGAGGACCCGGCCACGACCTATATCGATTTCGGAGTCGAAATCGGCGTGGGGACTCAGATCTTCCCCTGCTCCGTTTTGCGGCGCGGCGCCAAAGTCGGGCGCGATTGCGAAGTTGGACCCTTTAGCCACCTTCGGACGGGGACCGTGCTGGCGGACGGGTCGCACGTGGGCAACTTCACGGAGACGAAGAACGCGAGCTTGGGGGAAAAGACCAAGGCCAAGCACCTGAGTTACCTGGGCGACGTCGAGATCGGCTCGAAGGTCAATATTGGCGCGGGTACGATCGTGGCCAACTACGACGGGAAGCTGAAGCACAAGACGAAGATCGGGGATCGTGCCTTTATCGGGAGCGGTTCCGTGCTCATTGCCCCAACGGTGGTGGGCGAGGGAGCGCTGACCGGAGGGGGCGCCGTGGTGACTCGCGGCTCCGAGATTCCAGCCGAAGATGTGTGGGTTGGTGTGCCCGCTCGAAGTCTGAACCGTAAAAGCGATGGCTCTCCGACGAACAGGCCGTAGACTGTTCGCCCCAAAATCCCGTTCTGATCATGTCAACAGTAAGAGCCAACACGTCTCGTAGTTACCGCGGTGAAATCCGCCTAATTGCGGGAACCGCCCATCCCGAACTCGCTCGGTCCATTTCTGAGGAAATGGACTTGCCGCTATCGGACGCTCATGTCGGGCGATTCCCGGACGGTGAAATCGACATTAAAATTAACATGGATGTGCGTGGTACAGATTGCTTTGTACTGCAGCCTCTGTGTCCGCCGGTTAACGAGAATTGGATCGAGTTGCTCTTGATCATCGACTGCCTTCGACGGGCATCGGCCGGACGAATTACGGCGGTCATGCCGTACTACGGTTACGCTCGCAAAGATCGCAAGGACGAAGGCCGTGTGCCGATCAGCGCAAAGGTCGTAGCCAACACGTTGACGCTGACCGGAGTCGATCGAGTGCTGACGCTCGACATGCACGCGGCGCAGATCCAGGGCTTCTTCGAAGTGCCTGTTGATCACCTCTACGCCAAGCCCATCTTGCTTAGAGCCCTGCGCAAACTGAACATTGAGAATCCCGTTGTTGTTACGCCCGATGTGGGCGGCGTGAAAATGGCTCGTTCCTATGCGAAAGCACTTGGAGCGGATTTGGCCATTGTCGATAAGCGTCGCGTATCTGGCACTGAAACGGTGATTGAACACGTTATTGGAGAAGTGGCAGATCGCAATGTGATCATCGTCGACGACATGATTTCGACCGGTGGGTCGATCAGTCAAGCGGCACACATCGTTCGCCAGCACGGCGCGAAGCAAATCGTGCTTGCCGTTTCTCATGCTGTATTTTGTGGACCTGCTATCGAACGTCTCGATGCTTGTCCTGCGGACAAGGTATTGGTTACCGATTCGATTCCGCTTCGCGTGGCTCCTAGCCGTGTCGAAGTGGTTTCCATTGCGCCTCTGCTTGCCCAATCCATTCGTCATCTTCACGAGTCCAAGTCGATCAGTAGTCTGTTCGAAGAGACTTCTAATTAGCGGCATTGTTGCCGACTGTTCCCCTCGTAAAACGAGAAGAGCCTTCCGATGAGTTCCTCCACTATTGCGGCCGAAGTTCGCACCACCCTTGGTAGCCGAAACGCACGAGATTTACGTGCGATAGGTCGTATCCCCGCATCCATTCAAGGTGGCGCAGGCGATGTTATTCCCGTGAGTATTGACTCACGTGAGTTTTGGCGCCTGCGCAGGCAGCACGTGCACCTGTTTGACCTTGAAGTGGCTGGCTCGCTTGAGCCCGCTACCGTCCGCGAGCTCCAGTGGGACTCGCTCGGGGAAAACCTCAATCACGTCGAATTCCACCGAGTCGTGCGCGGAGTGAAAACTCAAGTTGCCGTTTCTCTGGAATTTGTTGGGCATCCTGCCGGTGGGGTTCTCAACCATCTGCACAACGAGATCGATGTTCGCTGCCTGCCTTCGTTGATCCCCGATTCGATCGAGGTTCGCGTAGACGGCTTTGAAGTCGGGCAAACCATTTTGGCGGGTTCCATTACCCTGCCCGAAGGCTTCGAACTGGCCTCGGATGAGAATATGGCTGTGGCCGTCGTCGCCGATACGCGCGCCAATGAAGTCGCCGCGACCGAGGAAGCTGACGACGAAGACGCTGAGGGCGACGCCCCGGCTTCCGACGCCTAGCGCACTTACACCCGACGAGGATCGACAGCGTCTAGTCGAGCGTCCCCGAATTTATGGCCCGCTGGGGCTGGATCTTCTGGGGACGAGCCCTAGACTTGTCGCCCCTCAATAGGAAGTGAGGCGAGCCGCTGGCCGTTTTGCTTCGTGGGAACCCCTTATCGTGCTGGGCAAATTCAGGATGATCGTCGGCTTGGGCAACCCGGGCGACGAGTACGTAGGTACTCGACACAACGTCGGGTTCGCGGTCTTGGAATGTCTCGCCTCGGAATGGGGTTTGTTCTTTGAATCACCAAGGGTTTTGAACGGGTATGAAGGCCCGCGCAAATTTTCAGTTCTCCTGAAGTCAGACACGGCGAAGTCCGTTGCGACAGAGGGAATGAGCAAGACGATTTGTGTGAAGCCGACGACCTTTATGAACCTTTCTGGAACGGTTGTGGCTCCGCTTGCCAAGTGGGCAGGGCTCGCGCCGGAGGAAATTCTGGTCGTCTATGACGACATGGACTTGCCCTTCGGCGCTCTCCGCATTCGCCCCCATGGTGGGGCAGGGGGCCACAACGGAATGAAATCGATAATAGATAGCCTCGATTCGGATCGCTTTCCGCGCTTACGCGTGGGAATCGGTCGGTCGGGGACCGATGCGGCGCGGCATGTGCTCGAACGCTTCGACTCGAAGGAACAGGAAGAGATGAACGTGGTGGTCGCGCAAGCGGCCGAAGCGCTCGAATTCTGGGCCGACGGTGGAACGATTGAAGAGTGCATGACGCGGTTCCATAGCCGCTGGAACCAGGCCTCGCTTTGAGCGGGCCGAAACGACGGAGCTAATGAATTGACACAGCTGTACGAAGGAATGTTCGTGTTGGACAACACGGTTGTTCGCCAAGGTTGGAAAGCCGCCAAAGCGATCGTGACCGATATTTTGGACAAGCACGAGGCGAAGACAATCACCGCACGTCGTTGGGACGAGCGCAAGTTGTCGTATTCGATCAAAGGCCGCACCCGCGCGACCTACATGATCAGTTATTTCGAGTTGGCGAAGGATGGAGGCCCCGGCCTCAGCCGTTCGCTTGAACTCAACGAGTCGGTCTTGCGCTACTTGATCACTCGCGTGGACATGGTTCCCGCCAACGAAGCCGAGCTGGCTAGCCGCGAGGAATCGGACGACTTTGTCGTTCCGGCACCCCCGGTTGAAGAAGCTGCGGTCGTCGTTGCAGAAGAGGTTGTCGAGGATCTAGCAGAAGATCTTGGCGACGAGGAAGTGCCTGAGGGACTTTCTGTGGATGGAATCCTCGCTGATGATGACGCTAGTGAGCCGGTTGCAGCCGCAGTCGCGAGCGATGCAGAATCCGAAACTGAAGCGCCTAAATCAGGCGAGGGAGCTTAAACACCATGGCTAGCAACAATAGTTCTATTCGTCGCCGGGAATCCGGCATCGACTACAAAGACGTCGATTATCTCAGTCGCTTCATCGGACCTCAGGGACAGATCCTTTCCCGTCGTCGTTCGGGCTTCACAGCTCAACGTCAAAAGGAATTGAAGCAAGCAATCAAGCGAGCACGTCACCTCGCCCTGATGTCCTTCGTGGGCTAAAAGGAATTCTCCAATGAAGAAAATTGAAATCTTGCTGCGGGACAATGTTCCCACTCTTGGACGTTGTGGCGACGTAGTCGCTGTTTCTGCTGGTTACGCACGTAACTTCCTTCTGCCCCGGCGGATGGCGGTTGCGGCGACGCTGGACAACGTGAAGATGATGCAGCGCCGGAAAGCGCGCTTGGATATCGAAGAAGCCGCATTGATGGCGGATATCGAGTCGAAGACCAAGGTTCTCGCGGGCTTGTCGATCACAACGGCTGAACGCGCCGATGATCAAGGGCACCTGTTCGGATCGGTAAACGCGGCCACGATCGCCCGTCTGCTGGCCGAAAAGGGCCTGGAAACCGATGAGAAGCACGTTCGTTTGGACTTGCCGATCAAAACCATCGGAACCCACGAAGTTTTGATCCACGTCCACGGCGAGCACACCGCAACGGTGTCCGTCGAGGTCACGTCGAGCGAAGCGTAAAACACGTCTCGTGCTTTGGCACACGGCCTTGCAGGTCGTGAATGAGTCCAAGGCGCCGAACATTTACAAAGACGGCAGCTGGTCATCCGACTAGCGGCCGTCTTTTTTTTGGGCGACCTGGCGCGGAGCTCGACTCCATCGTTTCGACGGCTCTACTCGCTCGTTATCCTGTGCGTTGGACAACCCTATGAGTGCAGATCAATATTCAGGTCGAGGCCTTCCTCATAATGTGGACGCAGAGCGCGCGTTGCTCGGCGCCATGCTCATCGATCCGGTTCGTATTACCGAAGCCGACGAGGTCGTGAAGGCGGAGTATTTCTTCGATTCACGCAATGCTCTGCTTTATCAGGTAATCGCCGATCTGGCCGAGCGAGGAACGCCCGTCGATCCGGTCACCGTCGCGCAAGTGTTGCGCGTCGACGGCAAGTTGGCCGCCGTCGGGGGCGAGGAGTATCTGATCGAGTTGATGGGCGGAGTGACCTCGTCAGCTCACATGGTTCACTACGCTCGAATCGTCGCGGAAAACGCCACGCTTCGCGCGTTGATTACCGAAGCGACGAGCATCATCTCGAACGCCTACGAAACGCGTCCAGAAGGCGACACGGTTCAAAAGCTTTTGGACGAAAGCGAGAACCGCATCTTCAGCATTACGCGCGGTCGCGATGCGCAGGGTGCGGTACCGGTTTCCGAAATCATTACCGAAGCTTTTAAGCGCATCGATGCGCGCGGCAATCGCGTCGGCTTAACGGGAATCACGAGTGGTTTCTTTGATCTGGACGAGATGACCTGCGGTTGGAATGCGGGCGATCTCGTGATTCTCGCCGCTCGACCCGCCATGGGCAAAACTGCTTTGGCACTCAACCTTGTCGAGCACGCAGCGATGGCGAATCCCGAATGGATGGACGGAAGTCCGTCGGTGTTGATGTTTAGCCTGGAGATGGGACGCACGTCTTTGATCGAGCGAATGCTTTGCTCGCGTGCGCGCGTTCAAGCGTATCGTTTGCGACAGGGACGCTTGTCGGCGGAAGAGAGGCAGCTCTTAACGAACGCTGCCGACGAACTATCGCGCACACGCATCTTTTTCGACGACACACCTGCGTTGAGCATCATGTCTGTTCGTAGCAGGGCTCGCCGCGTGCGCGCTCAGTACGGATTGGACATCATCATCATTGATTACCTGCAGCTTCTAACCGCAAGTAAGTCGGACAACCGACAGCACGAAATCGGCATCATTTCGCGAGGGCTCAAAGCGCTGGCTCGCGAACTCGAAATTCCGATCATTTCGTTGGCACAACTCAGTCGTGCGGTCGAGCTTCGCGATATCCCGCGCCCGCAACTCGCCGACCTGCGCGAGTCTGGCTCGATCGAGCAGGACGCCGATGTTGTGATGATGCTGTTCCGGCCCGAGTACTATCAAAAGTTCCGCGACGATCCCGAATATCAAGGCGTTGCGGAAGTTATCTTGGCCAAGCATCGCAATGGTCCGACCGGAACAGTGAATCTGCAGTTCTTTCCGGAGATCATGCGCTTCGAGAATCGAACGGTTCAAGAAGCCGAGCCGATCTCGCTCTAGAGATCAGCAGCATCGCCCACGATCATCCCCACGTGACTATTCAACGCAAAGCCGTGCTTCGCTTCCTATTGCTCGTTCCGTTTTGGCTTGGAATGAGTCATTCGAGTTTGGCGGCACAGGGTGGCGTTCAGGTCAGCACCGACAGTCCGACAGTTGTCGAGATACGGGTGCAGGGCAACCAGCGCTACACTCGCAATCAATTGATTGCGGCACTCGGTCAATCCGAGGGGCTGCCGCTCGATCGACGACGTGTTTCGACGGGCCTGGAAGTGCTTTGGCGTTCTTTTCACGTCGTTCCGCGCGTTAGTTACCGGGAAGTTGAAGGCGGAGTCGTGCTGCTCTTGGAAGTGGAAGAGGTGCCCTCCGATTTCGAGCCGCGCTTCATCGGCAACGCTGAGGTTGATACGGACGAGTTGTACGAATGGGCGGGACTCGCTGAAGGCGAAGAAATTTACCTCAACCGAATTCCTCGTATCAGGCAGCGCTTGCTCGAGGCGTATATCGAAGAGGGTTACTACTTCGTGGAGATCAGCGATCACGTCAAGTCGGGTGGCGAAGACTTGCCCGGCGGGGCGAGCGATGTCTTTTTTGAGATTCGCGAGGGTCCGCGCGTCAAGGTCATGGATGTCCATTTCGCGGGGAATAAGTCGCTGCCCAATTCGCGCTTTCTCTTCTGGCGCAATGGACTTGGCGCATTGAGTGAAGTTGAAACGGGAACGCGAAACTTTCCCTTCTACTTGCGCCCGTACCTCGTTCAGGAAACGCTCGACGCCGACCTAATCGCGATGCGCAACGTCTATCGCGATCTCGGCTGGTTGGATGCAGTCGTCGAGCTTGACCATCTCGAGTTCAACGAAGCGCGCGATCGTGTTGAAGTTTTTATCGCCATCGATGAAGGCGAGCCATATACGGTAGCTTCACTGAATATCGAGGGTGTCGAGCGTGTCCGCGATCCGGCCGATCCAAATCGCATTCGCTCAACGCCAACCAATCTCATTGACTTTGATGGTGTTGAAGGCGAGACGCTCGACGCATTGCTCGAAGTGTGCGACCTGAAGATCGGCTCCGTGTTCGAAAAGCGCGTACTCGAACGTGACAAATATCGGTTGCGACTCTTCTACGGGGAACACGGATATATCTCGCACAACACGTTGCCGGTGCTCGAACGCTTTGAGTTCTTAGAACCTCGGTATGTCTACGACGTCGAGAAGCACGAGATTCACGTGACCTACTTGCTGGCTCAAGGTCAGCAACACTTCATTCAAGAGGTCCGTTTCGTAGGGACTGACAAAACGCAGGAACGTGTGTTCCGTCGCGAGGTTTCTGTCTTTCCCGGCGAGATCGCCGACCTCAAGGAGATCGACGCGTCGTTGCGTCGCATTCGCTCACTACCAGCCTTTCGTAGTCGATTCGGAGGAGTCTCGGCGCTTCCGACGGAGTATCGATTCGTTCAGACGGGGGATTCGGCCTGGAAGGATCTCGAGTTTTCCCTGTCAGAGCCCGGCACGCTCAATTTCGATATTAGCGCCGCCGCTTCCTCGGGAACGGGCATCTCGGCAGGTGTCAGCTTGCAGCTTCACAACTTTGACGCCACGAGGCTGCCAAGCTCTGGGAACCCGTGGACAGTGCTTTCTGAAATAGCGACGGGTGATGCCTTTTACGGCGCAGGGCAAACGCTGAACTTGCGACTCTTTCCCGGAACGGAAATCTCGACTTACTCCATCGAGTTCCGCGAGCCCGATCTGTTTGGGAAGCACCTCGATCGCTACAGCATGAATTTGAGTGGCTACCGAAGGTTGTCGCGCTTCGACACACACGATGAAGAGCGACGGGAAGTGGGCATTCGAATCGGAAAGCAACTCACGCCCGATTCAGGCGTCTTCGCGGGCTACTCAAATGGCTCCGTGATTCTCGACGACCTTCAACCAGCTGGAGCGCCATCGTTTTTCAATCCAATTGCTGTGCCCGAGTTGCTGGCCGCACAAGAGGGCAAACTCGATCTCGCCAAGTTCGAAGTGGGGTACAACTGGCGGAGTCTCGATTACCCCATCGCTCCGAATAGCGGCCACACGATCAATTTTTCAACGTCGATCTATGATGAAGCCTTTGGCTCCGAGGCTGAGTTCGTGCAGTCGCGATTTGTCTTCGACTACTACCTTCCCATCGGAGAGGACATCGGCGTTCCGCGCTCCCGATTGCGGACTCGGTTCGACTTGGGCGTCTCCAAGTCCTACGGGGCGACGAACAACGTGCCCTACTCCGAGCGGTTTTTCCTGGGTGGGCGAAGCCTGCGTGGATTTGATCGGCGCGGAGTCGGTCCCAACCAAAACGGGGACCCGATCGGCGGTGAGAGCCAAGCGGCCGGGCGGCTCGAATACATTTTCCCGCTCTTCACGAGCGTCGAGCCGGGGAGTTATCGCCGCCAGGAGAAGTTTACGGGCGCGGTCTTCTTCGATGCCGGCATCCTGGATACGGAGAGCTTCTCGCTCGATACCAACGAACTGCGCACAGCGGTGGGATTCAGCGTCTCACTCTGGTTGGGCTTGCCCCTAACCCTGAGCTTCGGTTTCCCGCTGCGCGAGGGCTTCGACGACGAAACCAGAACCTTCCGTTTCGACATTGGAATTCGATAAATTGGCCCGTGGGTGAACGAAATGCACGCCCCTAGCCGAAGGGAGCGATGCGGATCGGTTGACACGAGCCTCCAAGATGGCTACACCACCTCCGCTTCGCTGTTCCTCGCACTGTAGGGGATCGTCCGAGAACCCCCATTTTGGGTCTCTCCCATGCCTGAGCTCACCGTACTTCAAATAGCCGAAATCTGTGGCGCCACCGTCGATGGTGACGGAACCCGCATGGTCACCGGTCCCGCCTCTCTGGGCGAAGCTAGATCCGATGAGATCAGTTTTCTCGCGCACTCGAAATATCGAGCGTTGCTGAAGGAAACCTCTGCGGCGGCCGTTTTGGTTTCAGAAGACGAAGAGCGCCCGAATGAGGCGCTGACTTTCCTGCGCTGTGCAAACCCCGGTCAGGCGTTCACCAAGGTGGTCGAAGCGTTTATCCAGGAGTTGCCCGGGCCGCGTCCCGGCATCCATCCCTCCGCGATCATCGACGAAACAGCGATAGTCGCCGAGAACGTCTCGATTGGCCCGCTTTGTACGATCGGGCCCCTAGCGAATATTGCAGAAGGTGTCGTGTTGCACGCACAAGTGTCCGTGGGCACCGGCGTGACCGTTGGCGCGCAGACCGAAATACATCCATTGGTGACCTTGTACGCACGCACAATGGTGGGGGAGCGCTGTTTGATTCACTCGGGATCGGTCATTGGCTCCGATGGCTTTGGATTCGACCCGTCGCCGAATGGCTGGGTGAAAGTGCCGCAAGTCGGAACGGTCGAAATCGGTAATGATGTCGAAATCGGTGCTGGCTGCACGATTGATCGCGGGCGTTTCGGTCCCACGCGCATTGGAGCGGGCTCAAAACTCGACAATCAAGTTCACATGGGGCACAACGTCGAAATCGGTGCGGGCACACTTTTAGTTGCCCAAGTCGGAATCGCTGGTTCCGCGCAGCTCGGCAAGGGAGTCATCATCGGAGGACAAACTGGTGTAGGCGGGCATGTTTCCGTCGGCGACGGCGCTCGGGTGGGCGGGCAGTCGGCGGTCTTTGGCGATTTGGAGGGCGGTGCTGACTATCTCGGCTATCCCGCCGAACCGCGCGCTTTGTCGCTTAGACGACTTGCGAATACACGCAAACTGACACCGCTTTTCGCTCGCGTTCGCGAGCTCGAAAAGAAGCTCGCGGAATTTGAAGCAAAGGAAGAAGCGTGAGGGCTCAACGAACCCTACGTACGGCGGTCGAGTTTTCCGGACCGGGACTCCATTCGGGTGAAGTCGTGCAAGTGCGCATTCTCCCCGCGCCTCCCGATACCGGTATTGAGTTCATTCGAACCGATATTCCGGATGCCCCCGCCATTCCGGCGAACATCACCTATCACTCCTCGAAGGAGCGTCGCACGCGATTGCAGCGTGGCCAGGCTGAGGTCGATACGGTCGAGCACCTGCTCGCGGTTTGTAGCGGTCTGGAAGTTGACAATCTGACCTGCGAAATTTCGGGCTCGGAAATGCCCGGACTCGACGGCAGCGCCAAGGTCATGGCGGATCTATTTCAACAGGCTGGGATCGTCGAGCAGCGCGCTCAGGCCCGCGAGTTTCAGTTGGATCAAGCCATTTTCGTTCGAGAGGGGAAAGCGACTTTGGTTGCACTTCCCGTGGACGAGCCGAAGTTGACCCTTCAGTACATCGCGACCTTCGATGAGCCCGGGGTCAACGATGGATATCTCCAGATTGAAGTCTCCTCGGATAGCTTCATGGAGGAACTCTCCAGGGCGCGCACCTTCTGCATGGCTTCGGAAGTTGAATTCCTGAAGCAGGCTGGTTTCGGCAAGGGAGCCACGAGGGAAAACACAGTGGTCTTGGGCGATCCCGAGAGCGAGATGCGGATGCCGGACGAACCGGTTCGCCACAAGATGATGGATCTCCTAGGGGATTTGCATCTGCTCGGCGCCGATCTGCATGCTCATATTATCGCCACCGCGTCGGGGCACTCGACGAATGCGGAACTGGTCAGGCGTTTGGTCGATCGAATGCAACGGCAGGAAACCGGCGGACTGATCACTCGTGAAACCGGGCTCGATGTGCGCGAAGTGATGCGCATGTTGCCGCACCGCTATCCCTTCTTGATGATCGATCGCGTGATATCCATCGACGGTTATCAGCGCGCTGTTGGTCTTAAGAACGTTTCGATCAATGAGCCCTTCTTCCAGGGGCACTTTCCGAATGCGCCTTTGATGCCCGGTGTGCTTCAGCTCGAGTGTATGGCGCAATTGGCCGGCGTACTCCTGCTTCGAAAGCTCGAGAATACTGGCAAACTCGCGGTCTTGTGGTCGATCGACAAGGTCAAATTACGTGGCGCCGTCGTCCCCGGAGATCAGCTTCGGATCGAAGTTGAGACGCTGCGTATGAAGGGTCAGATTGGGCAGGTCAAAGGTACTGGCATCGTTGCTGGGCGGACCGTTTGTGAAGCCGTTCTCACGTTCACAATGGTGGACGAGTAATTTCCTAAATCACCTAGTTCTACTCCAAGCGCATGGCACCCCAAATTCATCCCACGGCCGTTGTCCACTCCGGTGCGGAGTTGGGCGTTGATATCGAAATTGGCCCGTACACGGTCGTTGGACCTAAAGTACGGGTCGGAGATCGAACGCGAATCGGCGCGCAAGTCGTTATCGACGGCGTTGTGAAGATTGGTGAGGACAACATCATCGTCGGGCAAGCGAGTCTCGGCGGTTCTCCGCAGGACCTTTCGTACCGCGGTGAGGACACGCTGCTCGAAATTGGGGATCGAAATACGATTCGCGAATTCGTCACGATTAATCGCGGAACAATCAAGGGTGGCGGCGTCACGAGAATCGACAACGACTGCTTGTTGATGGCCTGCTGCCACGTCGCTCACGATTGTCACATCGAAGATGAAGTGATTTTGGGCAACAACGTTTTATTGGCCGGGCATGTCTTCGTGCGTCGTCGCGCCAACGTCAGTGGCGCGGCTGCCGCTCACCACTTCGTCACCATCGGGGCCAACGCGTACGTCGGAGGATTGACGCGCGTGATTCAAGACGTGCCACCTTTCATGATTCTCGAAGGGCACCCCAGTCGCATTCGCGGTGTGAATAAGATTGGGCTCGGAAGAAGCGGCTACGACGAAGAACAAATTGCGGAGTTGAGTACGGCTTATCGAGAGCTGTTCCGTTCGAAGGAACCTCGGATGCAGGTTCTGGAGCGTTTTAGGGAAACGGCGCCAACAGAGGGTTTGGTAGCCGAATTGGTGGAAGCTCTGACGCGCACTGGAATGGGCGACAAGGGGCGCTACCGAGAGAGTTTGCGGGATGAGTTTCGTGCGGCGGGGGAGAAGTTGATTTTGCCAGCGCCACGCGTTGATTCCGCGAAACAAGCGCTTCCGAAAACGGAAGGCGAAAAACCCAACCCGACGGTTACGCCGAGGGTTCAGTGAGTTCCATGAGTGGTGAAAAGGTGATGCGCGTTTGCGTTGTGGGTGTAGGACACCTCGGCAAGATTCACGCACGCATTTATTCCGAGACCGATGGCTGCGAGCTGGTCGGGCTTGTCGAAGCCGATGCATCACGCGCGTCGCAGTTGGCGGAAGAGTTGGGCTGCGAGGTCTTCGCGTCAGTCGATGAGATTCCCGATGACATCGATGCGGTCAGCGTTGTTGTGCCCACTATCTTTCATGCGGAAGTCGCCGTTCCGCTACTTTTGCGCGGTATCCCATGCTTGGTGGAGAAGCCTCTGGCGCAGAACTTAGAGCAAGCTGATCGCATTCTGGATGCGGCACGTAAGGGCAACGCCGCGCTTGCTGTGGGCCACGTTGAACGCTTCCAGCCCGGCGTTCGTCGCGTGCAGGCCATGGGTATGAAACCGCGCTTCATCGAATGCCATCGCATGTCCACGTTCAGCTTTCGAAGCATGGACATCGGCGTGGTTCACGACCTGATGATTCACGACTTGGATTTGGTGCTGCACTTGATGGGCAGTGAAGTCGTAAGCATTGACGCGGCCGGTGGAGCTATCTTGACCGAGAACGTAGATATGGCTTCGGTGCGTCTGATTTTCGAGAACGGCGGGCGTGCGAACGTCACGGCCAGTCGAACTTCGTTGAAGCCGCTACGACGGTTCCGAATGTTTTCCTCCAGCAGTTACGTCAGTCTCGACTTCACGAAGAACTACGGAGTTTTTGTGCAGAAGGGGCCGGGTTGGGAGGAAGGGCGCGAGGCGCTCAAAACCTTGTCGCCCGAAGAACTTGCCGGGAGAGCCGACTTCGTCAACGGTGAGTTGTTGAAGATGGATCACCTCGAGTTGACGGGGGAAGAGCGCCCGCTGCAGGCGGAGTTGGCGTCGTTCCTCAATTCGGTGCGTCAGGGGACGACGCCGGAGGTGACCGGAGAGGAAGGGCGACGTGCGCTCGCTCTCGCTGAAAAAATCGTGGCGCAGTTCGAGACACAAAGCTGGTAGAGCACTTGCTCGCGCTTGTCGTGAGCACGGACCTAGCAGCCCGCCCTACAAGCTGCCTGCTTCGATAAAGCGATCTTCGCCGCCACTGCGTCGGACTCGGCCGCGCCGTGCTCGGCGTCCCTACAGGGCCGCTCAGGTCGTCCCGTCATTGCCCTCCTTCTTGCAGCGAAGAGGTCATTGCCTCGACACGGCACTTTACCGAGCGGGTCGCTAGCCCGAATTATTCATGAACACGCGGACCAAACACCACGAACGACCGGCACTGCCGGTCTATTGGTTCCTGCTGGCACTTTGCAGATACTGGCGTCCTCGACGACCTTACAAGGTCGTCTGCGGGGGCAAGTATCTGCAAAGTGCCAGCAGGAACCAATTCGAGGCGTTTTGCCTCGCGGTTCATGAATAATCCGGGCTAGGACAAGCCGTGTTGTTTTGTCCGTTTTTGAACGGGCTCTCTGGGCGCCAACGCGGTAATTTCCTTTTGGAAGCCAACTGGCGGCGCAGGTGTCATCGGAAAGAACCCCGAGCCTAATACTCACTGTGCGGGCCCTGTTCTGTATTGCGTAACCCGCAATGCGTTGGAGCCCACCTGAACCCTCGGGTTCAGGGTTACTCCGGCCACGGCGTTGCTGGGGGCTTCCAATTTCCCCACACACCTAGAACCCAGGTTCGAATCAGCGCCTGCCGCATGGTTTGAGTGCTTTGGCGATCAGAGTTGATGGAGACTCTCGAATGCGGGCTGGGGAGGAGCGCGCGAGGCGGTTATCATCCGGCGGGAGATAGTCGCATCGGTTCGTCTATCACCCGAATTCGACCGAATGTCGGGCCTTTCGAAGGTGCCGACTTCAATTTTTTAGGCCACGGGGGTCGCGTTGCGAGTCATTGTCATTCTGTTTCTAGGCGTAGCGGTGATCGCTCTCGTCCTTCGATTTTTTCCTGCCTCCGATGCAACTGGGCAACCGGTAACTCTAGCGGCGGAATCCGCGAAATCGGAAAGCGCCGGTGATGTGGAGAGAGCACCTGCCGGACCGCGCAAGCTCCAACCTCCCGGTTCGGGTTCAAGGACGAGGCCCAAAGTGCCGGGCGTCAAAGAATCTGCGCGGCCCGCAACTCCAAGCGTGAAAGTGAAGACGCCCACGATCGGCAGTGGGTTGTCGGCGACCGCGACGTTGCGCGACGTTCCCGCGTTGGCTGGCGCTCTTTTACATCGTGATCCGGATGGTTTTCGAGAGTTCTTGAAGGGCTCTAACTTAGGCCTTTCGGAAAATCGAAAACGACTCCTAATCGCCTTTTCGGTGGCGATTTCGGGCAATGCGAGCGGAGCGGTTGCGATCGCTGGCGATCTCGTGCCGGGCGATGGAGTGGGGGAGACGGAATTCTCCTACTTGAAGTCGGCAGTCGACGGCTCCTGGGCTCGGGCTCGTGCAGCGAGTGCTGCGCGCGCGGGTGCGATTGAATATGCGATGGAGCTCGCCCTGCTTGCGCGCGAAGGCAAACGACTTTTGGACCGTCGCGAATGGCGCCTCGCGGCCGAAACTTTGTCGCAGGTGTTATTGGAAGATGTCGGTGCGCCGTGGGCCTCAGATTGGAGCTTCAGCGAAACCTGGGGAAACCGATTGAACGCCGCGCAAGAGCACTATCGCTGGAATCCGAAGGGTTCCTGGCCGAGTGTTACGGAGGAAGTTAAGTCGGGCGATAGCCTCTCGCTGATTCGCTCTCGCGTGGTTAAACAAGTTCCAGGATTGTTGATGTGCACCGGCCTGATTAACCGTGTGAATGGCGTCGGCGACCGTTATCTGCAACCAGGTGAGCAACTCCGCATTCCGACCGAATTGGTCAGTACCCTCGTAGATCTGGAGGCTAGGCACGTCTTCTTTATGTTTGGCGACGAGATTGGTGCGGTTTGGCCTGCGGCCATCGGAGCGCCCGGTCACGAGACGCCCGAAGGCGAGTACAAGGTCGGTGTGCTCACTCCTGAGCCCCCTTGGTTTCGTCCGGGAGAGGCGATGATTCCCTACGGTGACCCGGATAATCAGCTCGGGACGCGGTGGGTCGGATGGAACGAAAATGGCGGAAACGCTACTCATTACGGGTTTCACGGCACTTGGGAGCCTGAGACTATCGGCAATGCCGTGAGCGACGGATGCATCAGATTGCGCAATGAGGACGTAGAGGAGCTCTATTTGGTGATACCGCGCGGTTCTGCGGTCAAAGTGCAGATGTAGTCATTCGCACGTTCAGAGCGTCTCGCAGTAACGAATCGGGGATTAGGACCAGGTATGTGGCTCTAATCCCCGATTCCGTTTCTGGGAAAGACCAGCTGTTTATCTCGGACTTAATCGGTCGTTCGTCGGCTTCACGGTTCGCATGGGGAACCAGACCCACTCGTGGGAAGCCTAGTTGGCAACACGGTACGGCTAGAGCGATTGTCGCGGATGTGGGAATACATGGCGCGTGAGGGCGGGTCAGGCCATGAAATAGGCCCCGTTGAGCGAGCCGAACCAGGAATGGCCCTAAATGAGCCCTAAGAAGGGGTGTCTCCAAAAAAAAGCACCCGTGAATCGGACTTTCAAAAATGAACTCATTGAACAAAGGGTCCAAAATCAGGGCTCATAAGCCGTTGCTGTGGAACTACTTATGCCGCCGACTTGTCGATTTGACAGAAACTAAAAGGGGACGCTTGACCCGAGTACCGGAATCACTACTATCTCCATCCCGCCGACGCGAAAGCAAGCCGCTGACGACGCCGACGGGGACAAACAAACCGCCTGCCGATCGCCTCATACAGGTCGGAGGCTTTGCTTTTTTTAGGCGAAGTCTTCATGGTCTAGAGCGCGAGCGGGTGGATGGTTCTTTGAAAACAAGGGTAGCTCTGAAAATAACCTGTGCGAGCATTAGCTGTCGCCCTTCGGGGTAGGCAGCAAATATCCAAAAGTCAGACAAACACTAAATTGAAGGGTTTGATCCTGGCTCAGAACGAACGCTAGCGGTGTGGATTAGGCATGCAAGTCGAGCGCGAAAGCCTTCGGGTGAGTAAAGCGGCGAACGGGTGAGTAACACGTAACTAACCTGCCTCAAAGATCGGGATAACCATTGGAAACGATGAGTAATACCGAATGGCCTGTCTTCTAGGCATCTGGAAGATTGTAAACGGTAGCTTCGGCTTCTGCTTTGAGAGGGGGTTGCGGACTATTAGCTTGTTGGTGGGGTAACGGCCTACCAAGGCGATGATGGTTAGCGGGTCTGAGAGGATGATCCGTCACACTGGGACTGAGACACTGCCCAGACTCCTACGGGAGGCTGCAGTCGAGAATCTTCCGCAATGGGCGAAAGCCTGACGGAGCGACACCGCGTGTAGGATGAAGGCCTTAGGGTTGTAAACTACTGTCACGCAATAGGAATGCTTTGGTGTTAATAGCGCCAAGGTTGACCAAAGCGAGAGGAAGCACCGGCTAACTCCGTGCCAGCAGCCGCGGTAATACGGAGGGTGCAAGCGTTGTTCGGAATCACTGGGCATAAAGAGCACGTAGGCGGTCTGTTAAGTTAGATGTGAAATCCCTCGGCTCAACCGGGGAACTGCATTTGATACTGACAGGCTAGAGGGCGGTAGGGGTGAGTGGAACTCCAGGTGGAGCGGTGAAATGCGTAGATATCTGGAGGAACACCTGTGGCGAAAGCGACTCACTGGACCGTCTCTGACGCTGAGGTGCGAAAGCTAGGGTAGCGAACGGGATTAGATACCCCGGTAGTCCTAGCCGTAAACGATGGGCACTAGATAGGGGGAATGCCTATGATTCTCTCTATCGTAGCTAATGTGTTAAGTGCCCCGCCTGGGGAGTACGCTCGCAAGGGTAAAACTCAAAGGAATTGACGGGGGCTCACACAAGCGGTGGAGCATGTGGTTTAATTCGAAGCAACGCGAAGAACCTTACCTAGCCTTGACATGTACGAATTAGCTCTATGAAAGTAGAGTGACACCTCTTCGGAGGCGGAACGTATGCAGGTGTTGCATGGCTGTCGTCAGCTCGTGTCGTGAGATGTTGGGTTAAGTCCCGTAACGAGCGCAACCCTTGTCGTTAGTTGCCAGCGCGTAATGGCGGGGACTCTAGCGAGACTGCCGGTGTCAAACCGGAGGAAGGTGGGGACGACGTCAAGTCATCATGGCCCTTACGGCTAGGGCGACACACGTGCTACAATGGGCCGGACAAAGGGTTCCAATATCGCGAGATGGAGGCAATCCCACAAACCGGTCCTCAGTTCGGATTGCAGGCTGCAATTCGCCTGCATGAAGCTGGAATCGCTAGTAATCGCGTATCAGCCATGACGCGGTGAATATGTTCCTGAGCCTTGTACACACCGCCCGTCAAGCCACGAAAGCGGGGAGCGCTCGAAGTCGCTTTGTCTAACCTTCGGGAGGACGGCGCCGAAAGCGAGTTCCGTGATTGGGACTAAGTCGTAACAAGGTAGCCGTAGGGGAACCTGCGGCTGGATCACCTCCTTTCTAACGGGAATATTGTTAGACACATAAGTGTTCTGCATGGAATGAGAACTTCGGTTCGAAGACTGTGGGGGATGCGAATGTGGCGAGCATAGGAATGCGAGCACAGGTATCAGAGCTACCCTTCTTCTCTCAACGGGTCCGTTATCGGGGCCTATTGGTTGTTTGAAGCGTTCATTATCGTGAACGCTTTATGCCTTTAGGCGGCGACGACACTCGACCCCTGGGCCTGTAGCTCAGCTGGTTAGAGCGTCCGCCTGATAAGCGGGAGGTCACCGGTTCAAATCCAGTCAGGCCCACCATCCCTACTTTTTGTTTTCAATGAAAAGTGCGGGGATGGGTGTTGGTCGGGCCTGAAGTGAAACGGTTTTTATGGCCTAACCGGGGGCGTAGCTCAGTTGGTAGAGCACCTGGTTTGCAACCAGGCGGTCGTCGGTTCGACTCCGGTCGCCTCCACCACTTTTTTGGTGGAGACACTGCCCCCAAACGGTTACGGCCATAAGACAAACCGTCTTATTCAGAGCTACCTAGAGAGAAGAAACGTTCAGCATCAATGAGGACTGAGGTCTATACGACTTCGGACCACTATGGTGCCGTTCATTGAAAACAAGGTGAATTGGGAATATGAGTGGCAAATAAAACGATTACAAAGAAGAGTAAAGTTAAGCTACGAAGGGTTCATGGTGGATGCCTTGGCGTCCAGAGCCGATGAAGGACGTGGTTAAGCTGCGAAAAGCTCCGGGGAGCCGCTAAACAGGCATTGATCCGGAGATATCCGAATAGGGAAACCAGTCGAGATTCATATCTCGGCACCGCGCAAGCGGAGGGAACGCAGAGAACTGAAACATCTAAGTACCTGCGGGAAAGTAAAGAAACCTCGACTCCCCTAGTAGCGGCGAGCGAACGGGGATCAGCCTAAACCGAGGCAGTGCCAAGCTTATGGGCGTTGCTGTTTCGGGGTCGTGGGACTCACGAGAACAACCATAAAAGTTCTAAGAAGTTACAAAGTACGCATCTAGGAGAATGGCATGGGAAGGCCAGCTGCAAAGGGTGAAAGCCCCGTATCCGAAAGATGACGTGCCTTCTGTGAGTATCCCGAGTAGCGCCGGACACGTGAAACCCGGTGTGAATCTGGGGGGACCACCCCCTAAGGCTAAGTACTACTGGACGACCGATAGCGTAATAGTAGCGCGAGCGAAAGGTGAAAAGAACTCCTTCTAGGAGAGTGAAATAGTACCTGAAACCATGAACTTACAAGCTGTCGAAGGCCTATGGTCCCTCGGGACAACGGCTAACGGCGTGCCTTTTGCATAATGATCCGGCGAGTTACTCTGTCTGGCAAGGTTAAGGGCTTAAGGCCCGGAGCCGAAGGGAAACCGAGTGTGAATAGCGCGAATTTAAGTCAGGCGGAGTAGACCCGAAAGCGAGTGATCTATCCATGGGCAGGGTGAAGCGGATGTAACAGTCCGTGGAGGCCCGAACGGGTATAGGTTGAAAACTGTTCCGATGACCTGTGGATAGGAGTGAAAGGCTAATCAAACTCGCAGATAGCTGGTTCTCCCCGAAATAGCTTTTGGGCTAGCCTCTGGTAATAGTATATGGGGGTAGAGCTACTGATTGGGAATGAGGCCCTCCGGGGTACTCATCCCTGTCAAACTCCGAATACCATATACCGTATCCAGGGAGTCAGACTATGGGCGATAAGGTCCGTGGTCGAGAGGGAAACAACCCAGACCGCCAGCTAAGGTCCCCAATATCTGCTAAGTGTAGAAAAGGTTGTGGGATCTCTAAGACAGCCAGGATGTTGGCTTAGAAGCAGCCATCATTTAAAGAGTGCGTAATAGCTCACTGGTCGAGAGATTCTGCGCCGATAATGAACGGGGCTAAAGCAGATAACCGAAGCTGCGGCTTATATAAGCTCGTTGAGTTTATATAGGGGTAGGGGAGCGTTCCAGACGAGTGAAGGGTGACGGTGACGACACCTGGACGTCTAGGAAGTGATTATGCCGGAATAAGTAGCGATAAAGCAGGTGAGAATCCTGCTCTCCGTAAACCCAAGGTTTCCTGGGCACGGTAAATCCGCCCAGGGTTAGTCGGACCCTAAGACGAGGCTGAAAGGCGTAGTCGATGGACAACAGATTAATATTTCTGTACCACTAACAACGCGTTACTACCGATGGGGGGACGCGGAAGGAAAGGTTATCGCACTGTTAGATTAGTGCGTGTAAGCCTGAGGATGGTGTGTAGGTAAATCCGCACACGGAATTCCAGGGGTGATGCCGAGCGCATTAGCGCGAAGTAACTGGCCTGACCGCCGAGAAAAGCCTCTAGGGAGTGTTGTTGGTGTCCGTACCTAAACTGACACAGGTGGGTGAGGTGAGAATCCTAAGGAGCTCGAGAGAACTGCTGTTAAGGAACTCGGCAAATTAACCCCGTAACTTAGGGATAAGGGGTGCCTCTGACGGTGAAAGTCCTTGCGACTGGAGCTATTGGAGGCCGCAGAGAAATGGCCCTGACGACTGTTTACTAAAAACACAGGTCTGTGCTAAGTCCTAAAGACGATGTATACAGACTGACGCCTGCCCAATGCCGGAAGGTTAAGGGGACTGGTTAGCGCAAGCGAAGCTAGGAACTGAAGCCCCGGTGAATGGCGGCCGTAACTATGACGGTCCTAAGGTAGCGAAGTTCCTTGTCGGGTAAGTTCCGACCCGCACGAAAGGCGTAACGATTGGGGCACTGTCTCAACAGCAGGCTCGGCGAAATTGTAGTCGTGGTGAAGATGCCACGTTCCCGCGTCAAGACGGAAAGACCCCGTGGACCTTTACTACAGCCTGATATTGGGTCTTGTTATGTAGTGCGTAGGATAGGTGGGAGACGTTGAAGCTGGGCTTTTGGGCTTGGTGGAGTCATTGGTGAAATACCACTCTCTGCATGATAGGTCTCTAACACGATGCCGTGAATCCGGGTCGTGGACAGTGTCAGGTGGGTAGTTTGGCTGGGGCGGTCTCCTCCGAAAAGGTAACGGAGGAGCGCGATGTTGTACTCAGCGCGGTTAGCAATCGCGCGTAGAGCGTAAAGGTATAAGTACGACTGACTGCGAGAGATATAACTCGAGCAGGTACGAAAGTAGGTCTTAGTGATCCGGCGGACTCCGAGTGGAAGGGCCGTCGCTCATCAGACAAAAGGTACCCCGGGGATAACAGGCTGATCTCCCCCAAGAGTTCATATCGACGGGGAGGTTTGGCACCTCGATGTCGGCTCGTCGCATCCTGGGGCTGAAGGTGGTCCCAAGGGTTTGGCTGTTCGCCAATTAAAGCGGCACGTGAGCTGGGTTTAGACCGTCGTGAGACAGGTCGGTCCCTATCTGGCGTGGGTGTAGGATGATTGAAGAGGTTTTCCCCTAGTACGAGAGGATTGGGGAGGACGAACCGCTGGTGCGCCAGTTATCACGCTAGTGGTATAGCTGGGTAGCTAAGTTCGGAACGGATAAGCGCTGAATGCATCTAAGCGCGAAGCCTTCTCTAAGACGAGTCATCCCTATTAGTCCCCTGGAAGACTACCAGGTTGATAGGCTGGCGGTGTAAGTGCAGCAATGTATTGAGCCTACCAGTACTAATCGGACAATTGGCTTAACTACTCTTTTCCATTCGTCGCTAATGATTTATCGCTTCGGCTTCAAATCAGAATCGGCGTTCGGGAAAGATCTATTCTTTTTCGAAATCTGTCACGCGTATCCCAATTCACCTCTTTACAGACGACTGCCGGCTTAGCCGGCAGTCGTAGGCATTCCCGGTAACTATAGGTGTCTGGCCATACCCGTTCTCATTCCGAACACGGTCGTCAAGCAGTCACTGCCGATGATATTGCGAAAGCGAGAAAGTAGGTATTGCCGGGGTTTATCAAGGCCCCCACTAAGGATTTATCCTCGGTGGGGGCCTTTTTTTTATGCCCTTTAAATTCTCATGTCGTGTGTCTAATGAAGTTGCCTGATTGCTGGTTCAGTGTAAGTAAGGCAAGCGTGCGGTCATCCCATGTCGGTAGACCGTTGACTCCGCCGGATCGCCGTTTCAGCTCAGTTGCGTGCCGTTTTCCGCCGCCCACGCCCAGGGCGTGAGCTTCTCGATTGCCGTCTCCGTATTCACTCGCGTGATCACGTCTTCGAGATAAGCCTCGGGATTTATGTCCAAGGCTTTGCAGGTGGCGATCAACGAGAAGAGGCATGCTCCCATTTTGCCGCCGCGTTCACTTCCGAAGAACATCCAGTTCTTGCGGCCGATCACCACATGACGCAACGCGCGCTCCGCGTCGTTGTTATGGATCTCCATCGCAGGCTCCGCGAGCATCAACGTCAGCGGTTCCCATTGATTATTGAGGGGCTTCAGGATCTCGTGTGGGTGAACTCGACCCAATCACGTTGATTTTTGAACGCGTAGAATGGGAGGCATGCATGACACAAATCTGTACGCCTCGATTCTCGGAGTGGTCGAGCCTTGGCGGGTGACCGAGGTTTCTCCAGAACTAGAAGCAGGGGAGATCGTGGTTCACGTCGAAGCCCGCTCTTCTAAGAAGTTTAGTTGTCCAGAATGCGGCAAGAAAAGTCCGCGCCACGATCACCGAGTTCGTCGTTGGCGCCACCTGCCTACTTGTCAGTATCGAACGATCCTCGAAGTTGCCGTACCGCGCGTTCACTGCGAGGAACACGGAGTTCATCAGGTTGCGGTTCCCTGGGCGGAGGAGAACTCTGCCTTCACGGCCTTGTACGAAGCACTCGTTTTATCTTGGCTTCTGGAAGCCCCAATCTCTGCCGTTGCTGAGTTGATGGAGCTTACCTGGGATCAAGTCGATGGAATCATGCAGCGCGCTGTTCGCCGAGGCTTGGCGCGTCGGGAGCCGGTTCAGTTGCGCTTCATCGGCGTAGACGAGACCTCGTTTCAGAAGCGACACGAGTACGTAACAATCGTCTCCAATCTGGACAAGAGCACCGTTCTCTACGTTGCTGACGGTCACAAGAAAGCCAGCCTTGAAGGTTTCTTTGACGAACTGGAGCCGCAAGAGCTCGTCTCAATCGAGGCCGTAGCAATGGACATGTGGAAACCCTTCATCACTGTCGTCGAGGAAAACCTCTGGCAAGCGGAGAAGAAGATTTGTTTCGACAAGTTCCATGTCGCAATGCATCTCGGAGACGCGGTTGACAAAGTCAGGCGGAGTGTGAACCGCGCGCTTCTGGAACTCGAAGATCGCTCTCTGGTAGGGAGCAAATACACCTGGCTCCAGAATCCTGAAAGAATGAGCGCGCGAAGTACGCAAGCGCTAGATCAACTCAAAAAGCGCGTACTTGAAACCGCAAGAGCTTGGGCGATCAAGAAACACGCCATGTGTTTGTGGCACTACAAAAGCCGCACATGGGCACGCAAAGCGTGGGAGGACTGGATTAGCTGGGCGCTTCGGTCACGACTCGAGCCCGTCCAAAAGGTCGGCAGGATGATTCGCGATCACCTCGAAGGCATCATCAATGGGATCGTGATGCGTGCAACAAACGCTGGTTCTGAGTCCATCAATGCCAAGGTTCAGCGAATCAAACGAATGGCCTGCGGTTTCAGAAATAGAGAACGCTTCAAGAACGCCATCTATTTCCATGCTGGAGTCCTGAACATGTCACCGGTCACCCACACGAGATCCTGAAGCCCCCCTATTGTTAGGTCCACTTTCATTGGGAAGTCCGTACGGCGATTTGATAGTACCCATTGGGCGTGAGTTCTAGCCGAACATCACGCTCCAGGTCTTTGGGTACGTTTTCTCAGGGTTGAGCCTCTTGCCCCGTGAACTCATGTTCGCCATTTGGATGAAGTCTTCATCTTTGAAATTGGTCGACATCAATCGTTCCATGGTTCCTTGTTCTATGCCGTGCCACGCTAGCCAGGTGTATTCGTTGGGCTCGAAGGCGTCGTAGAACAGAAAGGCGGTACCGGCTTCCGCAAGTTTCTCGGTCTCCGGCATCAGGGGATTTGGTGCGCTATCGAACTCCATTGATTCGAGGGAACCGTTCTCGTTAAGGGTCATGAGGAAGCTTTTGTTCTCGATTTCTGATCGAAGTTGACTCGCCAGTGAGTAGGCGAAATTCATGACCTTCATTTCGAACGGATAGGCTTGGGTGGCGTGCGGCATGATTTGAAATTTGGCTGTAAGTCGAGCAACGGAGTCCTAATGGAGCGACTGTTTTTAGAATAGCGATGCCCTATCTTCTCCTCACTCGTTGCTTGTCCGCGATTTGATCGTTTTTGTTGGGATTGTTCGGACTGGAGGCGCTTTGCCAAGTGTCTTCGATCAGGTGCATTGGGAGTGGGCGCGTGTAAACGTCGCTGCTTTCTGGGTGTGAAGGCTGCCCGATCTCCCGTTCCCATGCCGTCTCTCTTCACCACCATTAACGAATGCCGCGGGCTCGACTGAACAACCGCGGGCTCGACAGATAATGCTGCTAGCTCGCTTGGTGCGGATACCGTCTATTTGACGAAGCGCGGGACTGTTCCTGGTTTCGTACCTGGAACAGCCCCGCGTTTATATTTGGCCTTTGGCGTTTGGAATCGCCGATGGCTTATACCCCCTGCGAATCAGTACCGCCTGCGAATCAGTACTTCCGCACGACCCCAACGACAACGCCACGAAGTTCAACGTCATTGACGATGATGGGCTTCATTTCAGAGTTGGCCGGTTGAAGTCGGATGTGACCGTTCTCACGGTAAAATCGTTTCAGTGTGGTTTCTTCTCCGGGGAGCACAGCAACGACAGTTTCGCCGTTGCGGGCTTCGGTACGCCGCTCGATGAGGACCATGTCACCGTCACAAATAGCATCTTCCACCATAGAGTTTCCGCTGACGCGGAGGACGTAAACGTCACTTTGAGGGGGAACGAGATCCGAGAGCTCGAGCGTCTCTTGGCTCTCCATCGTTTCGATGGCTTCAATCGGAATTCCCGCGGCAATCGTTCCGCAGATTGGAAGGCTCACAATGCCGTTCGCGTTTGCTCCAGCACGCCCTGTATTCGATTGGTCTGAATTGAAACGACCTGAGTTGGAACCGCCTTCGCTCGATTCGGTTGCGTCATCAGCTAGTTGCAATCCTCGGCTGATTCCTTTGGCGCTTCGAATCAGGACGCCTTTTTTCTCGAGTTCGGATACATGCCCAAAGATCGTGACCTTGTTGAGGCCAAAGTTTTGCGCGATTTCCTCCAGCGTGGGGCTGATGCTGTTCTCATCTCGATAGGAGATGAAAAAGGCGAGGATGTCGCGTTGGCGTCGAGTGAGGGGCGGAAGGCTCTGGGATATCTTCATGTTTCGATCGTTGGGATCAGATCTGATGTGGAGCTTGTGGTTCGTCGTGATTGAAGTCGTTTGAGATTGACGCGAGGAGCTATCGGGCTATTGGTCCAGTCAGCCTTCTGAGCCAGAACATCTGGGTCAGAGTGGAGTGGCTGGGGTTTATAGTCTTCTGGCATTCATGGCTTCGTTCATTTGTGAACAGCGGATGCATAATTCAGATCAAGAAGGTTGAGGAGATAAGTAGCCCGAAGAAGAGGTAGGAAAGTCCCTCTTGTCGTGCGTGATGAATGATGCGTGTCATGATTCCCGTCCTTGCCTTGAGCTAGTTTGATTTGGGTTCTGGCTTCTCCATTCCCATGCCGTTTGATGTCGTGGCGGAGGGGGGAGAAAAGGGTCTCCGGTGGGCTAAGGGGGGGGTGCTCACCGGAGACCCGAACAGAAAGCGAATACTAGTTAGGCTTGTGTTTGCTAACAAGAGCCTAACGCGGAATCTTTGAAGGTTTTTGTTCGGGTTGTGAGGTTTGGGCCAGGGGCGCGGTATGGGAGGCGAAATCGGAGACCGAATTCTGTTTGGGCCCGGGCAAAGGTTCGAATGTTCCGGATGATTACGCGGCCTGCCGTTATTGCGTGACTACAAACGGGCTAGAATGTGCGCGTCTCATAGAAACACGGCACGTCACTTGGCGGATCCAAGTGTCCTCCCACCGACGAAGCGCCGGGGAGGGCGGCCACCGCACTTATTTATCGATGCTGCTTCTCTTTCAGCCCCGCGCTCGCCCCTAATGGCCACGACTGCCCTTGATCTCGATCGCCGCCTGACGGACGTCGATCCTCGTCGCGTCCCTCGTTATCTCTTCGACGTCCTAATCGTTGGTGGAGGAGCAGCAGGCGCCGCGGCAGCCCTATCCGCCGCTCGTTCAGGTGCTTCCGTGGCCGTTCTCTGTAAGAAGGATCTGCTCGAAAGCAATACGCGCTACGCCCAGGGTGGCATGGCCGCCGTATTGGCCGAGCATGACACGTTCGAAGAGCACATCGCGGACACGATTCGCGTGGGCTGCGGGCTTTCCGAACCCGATTCTGTAGAAGCCGTGATTCGGGGAGGGCCCGAGGCGGTTCGCCTGCTTCTGGATTGCGGAGCCAGTCTGGATCGGCGCGAGGATGGAAGTCTGCATTTGATGCGTGAAGGCGGGCACGGTCATCACCGCATCGTTCATGCAAAGGGCGACACGACCGGCGTGGAGATTCAGCGCGCGCTCTCCGAGTCGGTCGAAAACAATGAACGCATCACCATATTTCCCGACACCTTCGTAGTCGAATTGCTCTCGAACGATGACAGCGAAGAAGTCTTCGGTTGTTTGGTTCGCGATGCACGTGGTGAACATGTCGCCTTCCACGCGAATCACGTCATTTTGGCAACTGGCGGTGCCGGACAGGTATTCCGCGAAACGACGAATCCAGTACTGGCCACCGGTGACGGTGTCGCGCTGGCCTTCCGAGCGGGCGCCACTTTGCGCGATATGGAGTTCTTCCAATTCCATCCGACCTGCCTATACATCGCGGGCGCAGCGCGCGTTTTGATCAGCGAAATCGTGCGAGGAGCAGGCGGCGTATTACGCGACAAGAGTGGCGATCGATTCATGCCGAGCTACCATTCCGACGCTGAACTTGCGCCACGTGATGTGGTCAGTCGGGCCGTGTTTCGCCGTATGGTTGAAAGCGGCGACACGAACGTTTACTTGGACCTGTCCGAGGTCGAGGGAGATCCGCATAAACTCTTCCCGCATATCAGTCGCGTTTGCAACTTGTTCGAAATCGACATTGCTCGCGATCCCGTCCCCGTTCGTCCCGGCGCTCACTACATGATCGGTGGCGTCAAGGTCGATCTCTCTGGACGGACAAATGTGCCCGGCTTGCTGGCAGCCGGGGAGTGTGCGAGCACCGGTGTTCACGGTGCCAATCGTATGGGATCCAATTCGCTGTTGGAGGCTTTGGTGCTTGGAACGCGTGCTGGTTTCTGCGCCGCGGCCGAAAAGCATCCCGTTGCAGCACGAAGTTGGACTGCAGGAACAGGGCGTAAGTCCGATGGCGGATCAGGAGTTCAGGTCAACATCGAAGATGTAACGTACTCACTCAAATCATTGATGTGGCGCGAAATGGGTATCGAGCGCGAAGCCTCTCAAATGCTGGAAGCACTTTCGAAAATCAATCTTTGGTCCCGGGCTGTTTCGCAGTTTGCGCCGGCCGAGCCGCGCACCTGGCAACTCGAAAATATGTTGCTCGTTTCGAGATTGGCTACGGTGGGAGCGCTCGCTCGCACGGAGTCGCGAGGCGTTCACCATCGCACCGATTACGCAACCAGCGATTCGAAGTGGTGCGCACACACCGAACTATTGCCGCGATTAAATGGAGATGTTTTGGAAGCAGTCGAGGTCAAGCGATCGGAATTGGTCGAGGATTCGAGCCCTAGGCGTCAAAAGGGCGCCATCTCAATCAATTGAGTAGGCAAGCTACCTCTACAGGGTCGGGAAAAGAGCGCGTGCTCTTGTGCGGCGTTGTCTTTCCGGACCGGGCAAACGAAACCGGCGGCGCATTGGCTGAGGCGCGCGGTTTGGTAACCGCTAGTGGGGCCGAAGTTGTAGGTGAAGTGCCCGTACAGAAACGCGATCGCGCACATCCTGGAACGCTGTTCGGCAAAGGCAAGGTCGAAGAAATCCACGAGGAGATCAAGCGCTTACAGCCCGATGCCCTGATCGTGGACAATGACCTGACGCCCGCGCACGTCCGCAATCTAGAAAACGAACTTGGCGTTCGCATCGTCGATCGGTCCGAACTGATCTTGGACATCTTCGCCAGGCGCGCCAAGACGAGGCAAGCACACCTGCAAGTCGAGTTGGCGCAGGTCGAGTACTTGTTGCCGCGCTTGCGTCGCATGTGGACACACCTCGAGCGTCTCGGTGGGGGCGTTGGAACGCGGGGACCGGGTGAGACGCAGCTCGAGACCGACCGTCGGCTACTGCAGAAAAAGGTAGACGACCTGCGTCGTCAGCTGAAGGCGATCGAAAAGCGCAAACACCTGCAGGTGCTTACCCGCGCCGAGGAGTTTACCGTCGGTTTGATCGGCTATACCAACGCTGGTAAATCGACGTTGCTCAACAAGCTTACCGGTGCTGGTGTCTTTGCAGAGGACATGTTGTTCGCGACGCTCGATACGCGAACGCGGAAGTGGAAAATCAAAGACGGACGCACGGTCTTGATGTCGGACACGATTGGTTTTCTCCAGCGTTTGCCGCACCACTTGGTAGCGTCCTTCCACGCAACTTTAGAGGAAGCGCTCAACGTCGATTTGCTCATTCACGTCGTCGATACCTCGCATCCCGACGCCGCTCTTCAAATGGATGCCGTCGAAGACGTACTGAACAAGCTATCCGAGCACCGTCCTGCAGATGTAATCGTCTTCAATAAGATCGACCAGGTAGAAGATCCACTTCGCATGCATTTACTGCTCGGCGATCGCACGCAAGAGGTCGTTCACCTCTCTGCGGTTACAGGCGAAGGGCTCGACAGATTGGATCTGGTCGTGCAAGAGCATTTGAATGCGCGTTCCGTCGTCGTGAACATTCGAGTTCCAATGGAACACGGCCGCGTTTTGGCTGCTATTCGAAAATCAGGAGTTCTTCTCGACGAATCCGTCGAGGGCGCCGAGTTTGTTTGTATTCGAGCAAAGTTTTTAGAGCGCACCTTCGGGAACCTTAAACGACGTGCCCCGAGCGGAGTTACTTTTAGCGTGGAGATCCCGGCATCGGATCCGTTCACGAGTAGCTTGAGTGGTGATGAAGAACTCCCGGCATAAGCTAGCCTCCTGACGTTTGGCGTACGCGGGTTGCGAATTGCACTCAGACAACGCGCTGGATTGCCAATCAGAGTACAGGCACTACTCGCCAGCTGAATGCGACAGTGGTTGGTGGCCAGCACCTGAGCGGCGATCATCGGCTGACGCCCTGAGCCCAGGGAATGTTGAATTCAAAGGGTCCAACGAAACTGACGACTCATGAGTACCCCGTTTCGAAGCAAAGTTCACTTGCTTGCACTTGCGCGGTCGCATCCAATTGAACGCGCTCTGTTAGCGCTGCGCCAAACTCGGCGTGGGTAACGAGCGTGATTTTTCTGATGCGGTGAATATGAAGACTCGAGTATTAGAGGATCTCGATTGGCTTTTGAGTAGCCCCTCGCTGGTCACCGGCGAATCGCTTCAGTGCACAACAATAGAGTCATTACCTAGCTCTGCTCCAGAGATCGAAGACCTCGAGCAAGCCATTCTCGCGAGGCAATCCTCGAGGTTTCGACTCGGCGCTTATTTCGAGTCCTTAGTCACCGCCTACCTCAACTGCGCGCCTGGAGTTTCCGAGTTGCGAACGAATACGGTTATTCGAGATGAGAAGCGCACCCTCGGTGAATTCGACTATCTATTTCGAAACGAGGCAGGGCAAACGGAGCATTGGGAAGTCGCCATCAAGTTCTATCTATACGCGCCGGGTGCCAACGCGGATCCCAATCTTTGTTTTCTCGGCCCTCGAGCAGTAGACCGACTGGATCGCAAGGTTCAGCACATGCGAGAACATCAATTGCGTTTGGGGTTTCTTCCAGCTGCCTTAGGAGCAATCGCCAGCCGAGACGAACTTCAAGTCAAAGCCCTTATGCGCGGTCGTCTGTTTTATCCCCTTGATATGGATTGGCAAACGTGCAATTTGAGCAGCATGACCACTACTGATCATTTGCGCGGGTGGTGGACTCGGCAGCATACGACCGCCGGGATCCCCGATGCGGACCGCTACATCCTCGTAGATAAACCGGACTGGTTGACGTGCCCTTCCGCGCCGGTTGACGACCGGGTTCACACTTTGAAATCATTGGCGAACACGTTTGAAGCGGAGCTCGCGTACCCGATTCAAGTGGTGGGCATAGATGAAAGTCAGCAAGAGTTGCATCGAGGCTTCGTGGTTCCCACCGACTGGCCTCCTATCCATGCATCAAAGGGCATGGCTCGGAACGGCTGATGCGCTCGAATGCATCGCGTTTTTTTAGGCGTCCTTTTGCCGCGCGATGGAGCACGCTCCGATTCATCCTTCCAGGTTCGATCGCATTGAGCCGACGTTCCCTTCGAGTTTGAAGTAGCTGCTTACTCGCCTGTCAGCAGACGCGCTTCGGTAGGCAGGTACAAAGTTTGTCCGACCTTCAACTTGTCGGGACTTGAAAGGCCATTGTACTCGGCGAGTTTCTGATCGAGGTCTGGCGAGACGCGGCCGTAGTGCTTGCGAACAATGCTGGAGAGCACGTCGCCAGAACGCACTTCGAGTTCCCAGTCCCTTGGAGCTTGTTGAAGCTCTGACTCTGGCGCACCGTATTCGTCTGCTTCGATATCCAACTCGCGGGCGAGTTCTTCGTCGAGCGGTTGTTGCGCGCCTCGTCTACCCGGCGGGGGAGTTAAGCGGCGTGCATCCGCAGGAATTAGAATCGCTTCGATCTCAACGTGAATCGGTTCGACACCGGAAGGTGCTCCCACGATGACTTCACCCCAGCCTGGCCGAAAGCTTCGCTTTTCCGCAGCGACGACAATCTTTTCCAAGCCCGTCTCGATACGCAACTCGGTGATCTTCGTGCGGTGCCAGAACGTGGACACCGCGAAAACCAGGAGCAAACAGGCGATGCCGATCAATATTCGCACGGCAGGAGTCTAACGGGGGAGGCTGCCCCGTTAGAGGGGAGAAGGTTGAGAAATCCCAGTGGCGGTTCTAAAGCCCTTAGCTGGGGCTAGAAGCGGCGAGTTCCTTCTTGGCCTGATTGCCAGAGGCATTGGGGTGAGCGGCCTTTTGGGTCTTGCGGTTTTCAAACCACAGGAGCACTGGGGCCGCGATGTAGATCGACGAGTAGGTTCCGACCACGATTCCGATCACCATGGCGAAGGCGAAACCTTCGAGCACGTTACCGGTGCGGACGTTGAACGCGAACAGGACACCGACGGCCATAAAGGTCGTGATCGAGGTCAGGATCGTACGCGACAGTGTCTGGTTGATCGAAAGGTCGAGCACATCCGCCAGGGGCTTATCGACACGCGGCAAGTTCTCTCGAACACGGTCAAAGAGCACGATCGTGTCGTTGAGCGAATAACCGATGATCGTCAAGAAGGCCGCGACCATGGGTAGGTTGATCTCGACCTCGAGTAAACCGGTCATCATGGCGACAGAGATGGCGCCGAGCGTAATCAACACGTCGTGTA
>JBLINP010000010.1:0-32370 GCA_047639415.1 Planctomycetota bacterium
AAACACCACGAACGACCGGCTGTGCCGGTCGTTCGTGGTGTTTGGTCCGCGTGTTCATGAATAATTCGGGCTAGACGCGCGACCGCTTACAGTTCGGCAGCGAACTTAATACTGCCATCCAAGGTCATGGGCGTGACTATTTTCTCTCCATCGGACGTGGTCATCGTGATGGTGCCCTCCAGCTCCTGATAGATTTCGCCCAACACCACGTATCCGGTGGCTCGGTCAAGATGGAGCGTTCCTCGCAAGGTGCCTTCCACGTCAATGATGACCGCACCGTCTTGGTTGGATTCCTGTTCGAGTGGAATGAGCTCCGAGCGAACGCTCAAAATGGCCTTCCTCGCGTCGAAACTTTCCAACTCGTACTCGTTCCTCTGTACATGCGGAATCGGTCGTTGGACGGGAACTTCGCGCACCCAACTATCTCCGGTCTGAACCGGTCCGTCGGGGTAGATTGAAAAAATCGGGCGCATCATTTCGCGAACCGCGTCTTCGCTGAACCAGTTGCGTACGGAAGCGCGAACTTCGACGGCGTCGATGCCGGCGGGCAGTTGCAGCTTGTTGGCTACGCGCGTAGCAAAGGCCTCGATACCAATGACACTGACGATTTCGCCGTGCTGGTCGATCTCGAGTTTGACCTCTTCACCGATGACGGCCTCCAAACCGATGGCGAGCAGGGGAATGCTGTCGTTTCGCGACTGCGAGTCATAGTGCATGACGCCGAAGCTGGGATTGCTCGCCGACATCCGAGCGCGCTCATACTTCAACGTAATCATGGCGTTGCCACTCGGTCCAATGCCGTCGACGGTTTGGCGCCATTGCAAGCTGACGTCTTGGCGACTCTCCACGTCGATGTCGGAGCGCTCTTCGACGACCCGTTGCGACATGTTCAAAATGACTCCGAAGTTGACGCCAACTTTGGGGTGCAGGCTGAGTTCGATGGGTTCGCTCTTGCAACCGGAAGCGATTCCGATCAGGCCCAGTGACAAGAGGCTGAAGAACAATTGAGTACGAGGATTCATAGCGTAAACCGAAGTGTCAGAGGCGGTCGAAGATTGAGTGCTAAGTGTGCAGACGTATGACGCGAACGCCGCGTTCGCGCTCTGCTGCGAGGGCATCCCAAATCTCCAATTCGGAGGCGAATGAGGAGATAACGATGCAGTCGTCTGTAGTGAGTTGAACGTTTTTGGGCGCTAGGACTTCGTGCGCACCGAGGTTGGATCCCCAGTTTTGTTCGGAGGAGTCGAATATGCCGGTGAGTTGCGCAAAACCTTCGAATTGAGTGTTTGCGAGCAATTGAGAGGCGAACACGCCACCACCCCATAGGAACAACCGAGCGGGGGTGCCGACTTGTTCGAGTAAGCGGGCGTCGATCTGTGACCAAGTCTTCTGCTCGCGCTCCAAGTACGTTTCTAAACAGTTCCGAGCGCGTTCGCGTTCGCCGGGCGTCGGGACTGGCGTGCGTGGCTCGCACCTTCGTGCGACGACAGCGACAACGGGATAAATGTCATCCGCAAATTGCTTGTCGAGCGAAACGACATCGAAGCCGGCCTGATTCAACATGCGCACCAAGCTGTCCTCGGTGAAATAGTTGAGGTGTTCGAAGCTGAGGTAGCCGGGCGGCCAGTGATCCGGGCGCTCGAACAGGGGCACTTCGATGACCAGCCACTCGGGGCGTTGCTCGCCGGCGGCATGCGCGCGTTCGAGAATCGTCAGCGGATTGTGAAGATGTTCGAGCACGTGAGTGAGCAGCCAAACTTCGCAGTTCGGCACCTGGGTCATTTGTTCAATCGTTCCAACGCTGGCCTCGATGTCATAGGTTTCGCGCGCCAGGGCGACGGAGGCCGGACTGGGGTCCAAACCTTTGACGGCCTCGGTTCCCGCGGTTCGAAATCGAGAAAGCGCGTAGCCATCGGAGGATCCGATTTGAAAAACGCTGGCCGGCGCTCGACCCAACGCATGCTGAACGGCGTTGATCAATCGCGACGTGCCGCGCACCTTGCGGGGGTGAGGTTTTCCGGAACGTCCCGGACTGGTGTAGACGGCGTGGTCGCGATACCACTCGTGCATGGTCTCCGGCGATGCACAGGGGGCTTGCAGAACCAGGCCACAAACGGTGCACAGACCGAATCCCAGTTCGATGGGGGCGAGGTTCGGCAACGACCAATTGGCTCGGTTATGGATTTCGACTTCGGCCGAACATAAGAAGCAGGAGCGATTCACGGGGGCAGACTAACGAGAATGGAGAGGATGTTGACGTTCCGTACCGCGGAAACAGATCGTAAGCGTGGTGCTGGCGTGTCGAAACGCGAGCAAACAACCGGTAGGCTGTGACCCAATGAATCAACGTCCATTAGTACTGCTGGCCGCAGGCAGATCCCAACTTCCGCTCATCGAACGTGCCAATCAACTCGGGTTCGAGACCTGGGCCTTTGACCAGGAGGCCGACTCCGTTGGCGCGGCGGCGGCGACTCGCTTTGGAGTTGCCAGCGCTCGCGACGCCGATGCGGTGCTTGCTCAACTGCGACCGTGGGCACTCGAACAAGCTCCGGCCGGGATTTTGACAGGCTCGGCTGCTCCCGGGGCCTTGCTCGCCGCCTCGCTGATCGGCGGCGCGCTGAAGCTTCCGACGACAAAACATACGGCCTTGAAGAAGGTCCTCGATCGCGGAACGCAACGCACGGCCTTGATCGCAGCACATGTGCCCGTTCCGCCGGCAACGATTGTCCTCGGTGAAGAAGAGGCCATGCTGAGTATCGAACGTCTAGGGCGTGCGGTGCTCAAACCAGCCGCGGGAACCAGCGGGTCTGCCGGAGTCGCTTTTGCAACGCCAGGCCCTGAACTTGAGTTGCGCGTACGAGCGGCTGCTGCCGCCGGTGATGGTCGCATCGTTATCGAAGAAATTGTCGAAGGCGATGAATACTCGATCGACGCTTTTGCGCTAGCCGACAGCACGCAGATGATTTCGATCACCCGCAAGGAGACGGCGTCCAATCCGCCTTTGCCGATGGGATTTTCCACGGTAAGTCCAACGGCTGAAGAACGCGGACGTTGCTCCCTGTTCTTCGAGTTGGTCGATATGGTGGCCAAGGGGCTCAATTTGAAGCATACCGCTTTCAATCTCGATGTGATCTGTACCGATGCCGGTCCTGTCGTCATCGAGGTCGGATGTTTTTTGGATGCTAAGATCGATCGACTGCTGCACTTCGGAGGGCGAGACGTTTACGGAGCGTTGTGCCAAGTCGCCGTTGGAGAAACTCCGACGGAGTGGAAGCCGCTGAAGGAAGGCTTGGCTTCGCGCTTCCTGTTTACATCGCACATGGTTCAGTTGAGTGCGGAACAGATGAAGAGCGCAGAAGACTTGGTTGCAGCAGAAGGTGCCGTGCTCGAATGGCAAATCGAAGCCGGTGATGAAGTACGAACAGCGCGGTCGCTCAGCGATACGCTCGGTTGGATTCTCTGCAAGGGCAAAACGGGCGAGGACGCGCGCGAATTGTCGTGCTCGCTCAGTGACAAGCTTATTAATCTGCTCGGCCTCAACTAAACTGACGAACAGCATCTAAAGAAACGAGCACGGAGCCGTGGCTAAAACTGCGCTAATTATCGGTGGCGGCTTTGCGGGTTGTGCCGCCGCTCATCAACTGGCTTTACAGGGCGGTTGGGATGTGACTCTGGTCGAAAAGAATCCGTTCTTGGGTGCCGGCGTTCGAACCCACTGGTATGGCGGTCACCCGTATACCTTCGGCCCACGGCACTTTTTGACGCCCTGGGAAGAGGTCTTCGAGTTTCTGCATAAGTACCTGCCGATGCGCAAACTCGAGCACGAGTTCCTGACCTACGTCGAACAGGACGGAGCGTTTTATAATTTTCCGATCCACATGGACGACATCGAGACGATGCCGGATCGCGATCAAGTCAAAGCTGAACTGGACGCTCGCAAGACGATCGAAGAACCCGCCAACTTCGAGGAGTACTGGATTCAAGCCATCGGCGAGACGCTCTACGCCAAGTATGTGGACGAGTACTCGCAGAAGATGTGGCAGGTCGAAAGCAACAAGGAGATTGACACGTTCAACTGGTCGCCCAAAGGCGTTGCGATCAAGAGTGGTCCGCGCGTCGCGTGGAACGAACGCATCTCGGCTTATCCCTTGGCGCCGGATGGATACAACAGTTACTTCGATATCGGTAGTCGTGAAGCGAAGGTTCGTTTGTCGACGACAATCGAACGCTATGACGTTCCGAATCGATCGGTCTACATCGACGGCGAGAAGTCTACTTACGATGTAGTGATCAGCACGATCTCGCCGGACGTGCTCTTCGATTACACCTACGGTGAATTGCCCTTCGTTGGCCGCGATTTGCACAAGATCGTGTTGCCGATGGAACACTGCTTTCCGAAGGACGTGTTCTTCCTCTACTACGCGGGCAAAGAGAAGTTCACGCGTTTGGTGGAGTACAAGCGCTTCACGCAGCATAAATCACCGACGACGTTGATCGGGCTTGAGATCCCATCGAGCAATGGACGTCACTACCCCGTGCCGATTCTGTCGGAGATCAAAAAGGCCCAGAAGTACTTGGCCGATTTGCCGGACAACGTTTTCTCCATCGGTCGCAACGGAAGCTATCTCTACGAAGTGGATATCGACGACTGCATCAAGCAGTCGATGGACGTGGCTGCGAAGTTGGCCTGAGACTGTTTCAGTCCTCTGCAACGGAGAATGGTTATGTCGACTCGTCCGTGGTTTTCCAAATGAAGTGCCCCTGCGGAGCGGAGCAAGAACTGGAACTTTGCTGCGGAGCGTTGCACACAGGTGTTCGCTCTGCGTCAACCGCCGAAGAGTTAATGCGCTCGCGTTACAGTGCTTACGTCTGTGGTGACGTCGATTACCTAGTGCGGACGACGCTTCCCGAGCAGCAATTGGAGTTGGACCGGTCCGCCATGTTGGCTTGGTCTCAAAGTGCCACTTGGCTCGGCCTGAAAGTGCTCGCAGGGGAAGCTGGATCTGCCAACGACGAAGAAGGCTACGTCGAGTTCCGGGCCGAGTTCGAACAGAATGGCGCTAGGCAAGCCCATCGGGAGCGGTCGCATTTCCTTCAGCGCGACGGGAGTTGGTACTTCGACTATCGGCTGACGGTGACGGTGTCGGACGAGGGGAGCAAACCGACCGCCCACACAGGTCGGAATGAACCCTGTCCATGCGGCAGCGGAAAAAAGTACAAGAAGTGCTGCGGGCGATAAGCTCGATTTTCCGCGCGAGTTACACTTTAGCCGTGAAATTTGGGCTCAAAATACTGATCGGGCTTTCGGTTGTCGGACTCGCTAGCGCTGCTGGCGAGCGGGGACAGGCTGCGGCCGACTCGGATGCGAACGCCGCCACCGCCTTGTTGGCGGAGCGATGCTTCGATTGTCACGCGTCGGAGAAGCAAAAGGGCGAGCTGCGATTCGATTTACGCGAGAATGCACTGCGACCGAGGGAGGGTCGCTTTGCTGCAATAGTCGCTGGCTCGAGCGAAACGAGCGAAGCGATCCGACGCGTGAAACTGCGCGACGATGACATCATGCCGCCGAAGGGCGAGCCGCTCACGGACAGCGAAGTTGATTTGTTGTCGCGCTGGATTGATGCCGGATCAATTTATCCGGAAGTTACGTCAGAGCCGGAGACAGCTGTCGCTAGCTTTCCGATTGAAGGAGTCGAAGAGCAAGAGATTCGCGAGCTCTTGGTGAACAACTGCAGTACTTGCCACGGTGATGTGCGGCAACGATCGGGTTTGCGATTCGATGATCGCTCGAGTGCGCTGGCCGAGCTTGAGTCTGGGCGACGGGCAATCGTTCCGGGGTCGGCGGAGTCGAGCGAGTTGATTCGTCGCGTAAAGTTGACAGATGACGATGCGATGCCCGCCAATAGCGAACTCTTGTCGGAGGAGCAAATCGAATTGCTCACGAAGTGGATCGATCAGGGCGCGCCTTGGCCGAGTGGCATGGAGAGCAAGCATTGGGCGTATATCGAGAATCGGGGAGCCGAACTGCCGGACGTGTACCCGAATGATTGGGTTCGAAATGAAATCGATCTTTTCATTGCAGAGCGTTTGGATCGGGAAGGGCTGAAGCCCGCGCCAGAAGCGGATCGTGCAACCCTCCTGCGCCGATTGAGCTTTGACTTGACCGGTTTGCCACCGACTTCCGATGAACTTGCGGCCTTCTTGGCGGATACGAGCAAACACGCGTACAAGAATGTTGTGAACCGATTATTCGCGTCACCACACTTTGGCGAACGATGGGGCAGGCACTGGCTCGACCTCGCGCGCTACTCTGATTCGAACGGCTACTCACGCGACTTCGAGCGTTCAATCTGGCCTTATCGCGATTGGGTAGTCAATGCTTTCAATCAAGACATGCCGTTCGATCAATTCACGATTGAACAGATAGCTGGCGATCTCTTGCCCAACCGCACGAAGGCGCAGCAAATCGCGACGGGATTCAATCGCAATACGCTGGTGCAAAACGAGGGCGGAGCGGATGACGAAGAGTTCCGCGTTGAAGCGGTTAAGAACCGAGTCGAAACGACCTCGACCGTGTGGCTCGGCAGCACGATGATTTGCGCGCAGTGTCACGATCACAAGTACGACCCCTTCGAACAGCGCGACTATTACGAGCTGTTCGCATTTTTCAATCAAACGGCGGATTTGGGGCGCTCTACGTCGCCTCGCATGGAATTGCCGACGCGCGAACAAATGGAATTTGCGGCGGAGCTCGACCCCAAGATCGAAGAGCTTGGCAAACAATTATCCACGATCACCCCCGAACTGCGCGAAGCGCGTGGTGATTGGGAAAAGGGATACGAGGGCGAAGGTGATTGGGAAATCGTGGATCCGGTTCGCGTCTCCTCGACCTTTGGGGTCGAGTTTGAAGAGCAGGAGGACGGATCTTTTCTGGCGACTGGTCCGCTACCGGACGAAGCGGTTTATTCCATTCTCGTTGAGCCGTCGATCGAGAGCATTACCGGCATCCGACTCGAGGTTCTCCCCGATCCGAGTCTAAAGCTGTACGGCCCTGGTCGTGGAGGCGGGGGCAACTTCGTTTTGACCGAGTTCATTGCGACCAAACTCACGTTGGGGGAAACGACGACGCCCGAGCCGCTCGAAATCAAACGCGTAACAACAAGCTTTGAGCACAAGCTTGGTTTGGGTGCAGCTTCGTTCGATGGAGATCGCACGACCGGCTGGGCAGTCAAGTCTCGAACCAGCATGTCGCATCAAATTGTGTACACGTTTGCTGAGCCGTTTCTGATTGAAGCGGGCACACGAATCAATATCGACCTGGAGCAAGAGTTTGGCGATGAGCTTTGCATTGGTCGCTTTCGGATTTCACTGACGAGCGCCGAAGAGCCGCCGCGGGCTGCCGTTATTCCGCGCGAGTTGCTCCTGGATATCCTTAACACGCCGCCCGAGTTTCGGTTGCAGCGTCAGAGTGACCAACTCGACGAATACTTCCTCTCCGTGGCTCCTGGATTGGAATCGATCCGCAAGGAGCGCGAGCGCTTGATGGAACTGAGACCCAAACCGGTTTCGACCTTAGTGATGCAAAAGGTTGCCAAGCCGCGGAGGTCGCATGTTCTCAATCGAGGCAATTTTTTGAGTCCCGGTGAAGTGGTCGAGCCGGGAGTGCCTGATTTCGTGCTTCCTTTTCAGGATCAGGAAGAGCCTCGCGACCGATTGAGTTTGGCGAAATGGCTCGTCGATCGTAAGAACCCTCTAACCGCTCGAGTTCAGGTCAATCGCTGGTGGCAACGCTTTTTCGGTATTGGGCTCGTGCCGACGGAGAACGATTTCGGAACGCGCGGTACGCGCCCCTCTCACCCCGAATTGCTGGATTGGCTTGCACGCGACTTCGTCATGGGCGAGCCCCACCGATTTCAACCCTCGGACGGCGGCTGGGACGTGAAGCGCACTTTGAAACGCATGGTGATGTCCGCTACCTATCGCCAGAGTTCGAAGCCGCGCGCAGATGTCGAAGCTGCTGATTCCAAAGTCGAGTTGTTCGCCAATCAAAAGCGAATTCGCCTCGAAGGCGAAGTCATACGGGACAGTGCGCTTCTCGCCAGCGGAAAACTCGTGCGCACGATGGGCGGTCCGCCAGTTTATCCACCCATGTCGTCTTTCAATTCCGTCACGGCAGCAACTAAAGCCTGGCCGGAAAGCACTGGACCGGACCGCTACCGCCGCACACTTTACACTTGGATGTGGCGCAACAGTCCCTATCCATTCGTTAGCACGTTCGATGGCGCGGGTGCCAACGATGCTTGTACGCGTCGCTCAAATTCGAACACGCCCTTGCAAGCTCTGGTCATGGCTAACGACCCGATGATCTTTGAGCTCGCGCAGGCCTTGGCCTTGCGCGTATTGAATAGCGAGTTGCAAGGCGATGCCGCTCGAATGCGAGCCGCTTTCGAATGGTGTCTCGCGCGCAAGCCAACGCAATCGGAGCTCGAGCTGCTCATGACTTTCCTCTCGAAAGAACGAGAAAGCTTTCGCGCTTCCATCGGGGATGCACATCTAGTCGCGCCAACCGATTTTCCCGCGTCTACGGACGTTGTCGATGCGGCAGCGTGGACCTCGCTTGCTCGAGTTCTCTTCAATCTCGATGAGTTTGTAACCCGTGGCTAATCCAATCGATAACTCCAGCAGCAAAGCGCTCTTCGATCGTCGCCAATTGCTTTCCGGTATGGGTGCAGGCCTCGGAGCGATGGCGCTTCAGTCTCTAATTCACGGCGAGTCCAAGCGACAGTTTGGAGGCGGCGTGGGACCACACCACACACCGAAAGCGAAGAACGTAATCTTCCTCTTCATGGGTGGTGGACCGAGTCAGTTTGAATTGTTCGAGCCCAAGCCCAAGTTGACCGCTATGAATGGGCAGCCGGTTCCGCCTTCGTTGACCGAGGGCAAGCGCTTTGCCTTCATCAACAACGACGCGAAGTTGATGGGCAACACGCGCAAATTCGCGAAGTACGGCGAGTGCGGAATGGATTTCAGTGAGTTGGTTCCGCACATGAGCGGCATTGCGGACGACATCTGCATGATTCGCAGCATGCAGACCGACATTATCAATCACGGTCCAGCAAAGATGTTTGTGAATTCCGGCACTCAGTTGCTCGGCCGTCCGAGTATGGGTGCTTGGATGAATTACGGGTTGGGTTCGGAAAGCCAGAATCTGCCCGGGTTCGTCGTGCTTTCATCCGGCATGCGCGGACCCAACGGCGGCAAAAACCTGTGGAGCAGTGGCTTCCTTCCGAGTCGCTTCCAGGGCGTTGCCCTGCGAGCAGGTGGCGAGCCCGTGCTCGACCTTCGCAATCCGCCTGGCATCGACAGCGCACGTCAGGGGCGTTTCTTCGATGCGGTCGGCCGGTTGAATCGACTCGCGCATCAAAAGGTTCAGGACGAAGAGATCGAAACGCGGATCGCAGCCTATGAAATGGCCGCTCGCATGCAGGCCTCTGCGCCCGAGTTGACCGATCTAAAAGCAGAGCCAAAGTCGGTACTCGATCTCTACGGCGTCGAACCGGGTGAATCGTCATTCGCCGCAAACTGCCTGCTTGCACGTCGCATGGTGGAGCGCGGTGTTCGCTTCATCCAGCTTTACCACACCGATTGGGATCATCATGGAACCAGCAGTCTCAACCTCGGTCGACCGCTAGAAAATATTGCGAGGGACGTTGATCGAGGTTCCGCTGCATTGGTGACCGATCTCAAGCAGCGCGGTTTGCTCGACGACACGCTCGTAATCTGGGGCGGCGAGTTCGGTCGTACTCCGATGAAGCAATCACAGGTTTCGGTTGGTCGCGATCACCACATCGACGCCTATTCCATGTGGCTGGCTGGCGGCGGTACAAAAGCGGGCTACACCCATGGCGTTACCGATGAACTTGGCTACAACGTGCTCGACGGCGGCGTACACGTTCATGACTTGCAAGCGACGATCCTGCACTTGATGGGCCTCGATCACTTGCGACTCACCTATAGGTCACAGGGACGCAACTTCCGGTTGACCGATGTCGCCGGCGAAGTGAAGTACGACTTACTCGCTTGAACTTGCGATCAAGCTGCTTCTTCGTTTGAGTTCTGCGCCAAGTGATCGGAGAGCAATTCGATCAACGATGATGAGCCATCGGTGATGGCGGGTTTCACCCGGTCGGTTCGAGCCAACGCTGCGTGCATTAGGTAAAGGTCCGATTCGCGACGAATCCCTAAGGGCGGGAGATCGTGAAGTTCACTGAATTCGGTGAGTTGACGCTCTTCGCTATCAGTCTGAACCCATGCGAAAGGTGTCGTTTCAAGCGCGAGGGCGTCGTGGAACCCGTAGTTGTAGCGCGAAAGAAAGACGCGCGAACGCGCGAGTTCGCGATCAAAGTGAGTCGTAGATTCGGACATCTCGACTAGGGAGAGTCCGTTTCGGTGCGCAAAGCGTCGAACGGCTGCTAACTGATCAGAATTGCTGAGGTCGGTGAGAATGTCGTTAGTCTTCCACGGTGCGACACGCGCTTGGCGTTGTGCCTTCCGGAGCGAGCGCTTCGTTTCGCGACGAAGAACTGCGTGATCGGGCAATCCCCATTGATGCTCTGCTTCCAATGTCCACTCGCCCTGGTGATCGAGCGCGACGACTTGCGAATTGTCGGAGAGTTGGCGACGCCATTCCGAGGGCAACGACCGACTTGGATCCAAATCGAGAACGATGAATTGATGCGAATGACTTAAGCCGCTCAATTGAGCAGCATCTCGTCCGCGTGGTGTCTGATTGGAAGGCCGACCAATGGCTCCCCAATGTGCGGTGAGTCCGCGGTCTTCGATTTGCTTGAGAGCAGCGACGTCATCGACCAAGAATGCGACTGGCCAGCTCTTCAGTTCGATAATTTGTAGCGCAAGTTCGCGACTACGCGCAAAGCGAAGACGACTAGTTTCATCATGAACATCCACGATGAAGAGCACGTGCTGGAGATTTTCCTCGGTCTTGCGCTGCTTGACGTGGGCATTGAGTTCGGCCCATTCGGGTTCGCGTTCGCAAAGCTTGACGACGGCGGACAAATTGAACTCCTCGCCGATTGCCAAAAGGCGATCATGAACGGTGTTCATGAATTCAAGATCCGCCCAAGTGTCGACCGAGAGCCGCGGGCCTTGGCGGTAGTACCATTCGGGCAGCGCGAAGTTATGAACGCGGAACTTCTTTTCCTGCTGTCTGATGACAGGGAATTGATGGCGCTTCAAGTCGGGCGTATCCGACAACTCGTCTGCCAATTGCCAGCAAGACGTGCGAGCGACGCTCACGCCGCTGAGCAGTGGAGCCGGTCGATCGCCAGGCGTCGGATGACCGCCGACGATTTCCGCATTCGGAACGGAGCGCAACTCGGCGATTAACAAGTCGATGCCGGGCGTATGCACGAGCGGCGAATCGGCGCTGAGCAAGATGCAGATCTCCGCTTGATGAGCTTCGGCAGCACAACGCAACCGGTTAGTGACATGCTCGACATCACCTTCATACCAGTAGCACTTTATGCCGCGCTGCTGCGCGTACTCGCGCAACGGTTCGTTCTCCGGATCGGCAACCGTGGTTATTACAATTTCATCAACCTCGGAGCAGGTCTCCAAACGCTCGACGACCCAATCGAGCATGAGTCGGTCGCCGATCGGTCTCAGGTGTTTTGCGGCCAGACGGGTCGAACCCAAGCGGGCGACGACGAAGGCGACGGCTTTTTCACGGTGCTTGATCGAGTGATTCATAGACGAACGTAGGCAGACTCGGAGTGCCTGCAGGCCGCCGAGGGGCTGGTTCCGTGTCGACTCAATCTCGCGAACGCTTGAGGGACGGCCAAATTCAGGCCCTGGCCGGGGTTAGACCTGGGCCCGCCGCGGGAGGTGCCTTCGAGCGTGTTATCGATTCCAGTGCCAGTTTCCGCGCGAAAGTGGGGCTGCCCGAATGGATCTCTACTTGTTCTTTTCCTCGATGAGACGACCTAGCTCGAGCGAATTGAAATCACGGGCACGAGCGACAGTCTTTACTAGCTCAGAAATCGCTACTCGCGCGGAGTGCGGTTCGTGATCAACTCGATGCGCTTCAACGCTTGATCGGCGGCGTAGCGCGCGGATTCCATATCCGGCGCAGCGGCGAAGACGTGCCCGACCACATCGGCGTTGCAGCTAAGCGTGCGCATGGTCGTGCCGATCTTCATCAAGATGCGAATGCCTTGAACCCCCGGGACGGCGACGGCGTCTTTGAGCCCACCGATAGCCTCAAGGCGCAGGCCGGGCTTGGGTTCGATGGCCTTGATCGTCGCCGATCGTCGTTGGCGTTCTTTGAGGTCGATTGTTCGGAGAGGAAGCGAAGTCAAGACACGCAAGGCGGCGATGAGCGGGTGAAAACCGTAGGCCAGCGGCAATAAATGAAGTGTGCCCTTGGGACCGTGCAGTCGCGGTGCCAATTCAAGAATGCGAAAGCCGTCGGACGTCAGGATCAAATCGGACTTGACCGGTCCGAAGCGAATGCCGAGTGCGATGGCAGCGTCGCGCGTTAAATCGAGAGCGGCTTTTTGTTGGGATCGACTGAGAACGGTGGGGGCCGAAGCTTCGATTTCGACGGGGGCGTTATCCGCGAAACGTCGATCCGCTAAACCTGCCGAATGAAAGTTGCCGTCGACGTCAAAGATGCCGTTGACGTCGTGGTGTGTGCCGATCAACCGTTCTTCGATGAGAACGCGTTGGTCAACGGCGGCTGCATTCGAAAAGGCCGTGTCGAGGTCGGAACGAGTCGAAGCCGCACTTGCTCCCATTCCACCCGCGCCGGTGCAGGGTTTGAGAAACACACTGCCCTTGAGTTCATCGAACAGTGCGCGAGCGCGACCGGGATCGTCGACAACTCCCGCTCGAGCCGTGGCGACGTCGGCTCCAATCCAAAGTCGTTTGGCCAGCGATTTGTCCTGACAAGCGCGTGCGGCTTCGGGGCTGACGCCGGGGAGTGAAGCGGCGTAGGCAACGCTGGCTACCGATTCGACCATTTCGGTCAAAGTGAAGACGCCTGCCAAACCGCGATCGCGCGCATCGATGGCTCGCTTCGTCAGTTCAGCGGTATCGTGCCCATCGACGACCCAGGATTCGTCGGCGTGACGAAAAGCTGGTGCTCTCTCGTTCCGATCGGAGACGATTACACGTAAACCAGCTGCGCTGAGAATGCGGGCAGCGTCGATTTGCTGTAGTCCACCGCCGATCATCAAGACGGCTAACTTTTTGTCCGAGGAGCCGATTAGATGCCTTTCAACGCCGTTTCAACGGGACGCGTACGAATCTGAACGCGCTGTGCACACTGACGAGCGCGTTCCTCGGCTTGCTCGGCGGTCTCGCCGACAGTGAACACAAAACCGGCGCGCGTGGGGTGGCTCGTGGTCGGATCGATTTGATCACCAGGTGCGACGTACATCACGCGCTTCATAATCCACGGTTCGTCTTCGAGTTCATCGAAACCTTCGATCGACTCGACGATGCCGGGTTCGGGAAAGAAGAAGCGCACGCCGAGGTAGCTTCGATGTTCGGGGACCAAGTCGGCCGGATCGATGTCTTCACCGAGTGCGACGAGAATGGTCTGGCGCACTAGGTTGACGCCGCGCGCGTAAGGGATTTGATGCGTGCACAAGTAGCCGCCGGAGAGGCGGGCGGCGAGTTCGATAACGACCGGACCGTCTGCGGTCATCACTAGATCACCTTTGACGGGTCCGTTGTCGATTCCGAGGGAACGCGCAGCGCGATCCATGAGTTCGCAGACAGCTTGGACTTCACTTGGAGTGAGATCCGCGGGCAAAACTCCGCCGTCTTCAATCATGTACGGCGCGAACTCTTCCAAGCGTTCGTAGTTGCGAACCGACCAAGACGCTGTGGTTGTTGTACCACGCCAAGCTAGGCCCTCGGTCGAGAGTTGCAGGCCAGCGACATACTCTTCGACGATGACGATTCCGCGCTTCGAATGTTCAAGCGATACGGCGAAAGCTTCCTCCGGATCGATGTCACTGGTGACGCGCATAACGCCACGCGCGCCGCAGCTGTCGACGGGTTTGGTGACGACGGGCAGTCCCCATTCCGCGATAGCTTGACGAAGTTCGTCGCTATTTTTGACTTCACGGAATCTAGGTATGGCGACTCCATCGCGTGCGAAGCGCTCTTTCATCGCCAACTTGTCGATGGCGAGCGCTGCCGCTTCAATCGGAATGTGAGGAAGGCCCAGTGCTTGAGCAACGCAAGCGACGGTGTAGGGCACGTCGTGAGCAATCGTCATGACTCCATGAATCGGACGTTCGCGGTGAAAGGCGAGAGCGACGGCAGAACTTGCTTCTGCATCGTGCGTATCGGCAATCAGTACGTGATCGGCATGAGCTAGCGCCGGCGCATCCGGATTGCGATCAGTTCCGATGACCTCCAAGCCCATCTCGCGCGCGAGTTCATAAGCATAGATTTGTTCGATGCCAGCACCGATGATCAGCAAGCGCCTCTTGGATGCGCTCATGCCGTTGTTATCCGCCGGTATCCGGTGGGGTTCTCGAGGCTCTCGAAGTTCGGTACCACGATGCCTTTGATGTAACCGTCTTCGCGATCGGCCGACATCTGCATCGCGCGATCGACGCCACTCAAATCGAAGGCGTGTGTGATCAGTGGTTCGATCGGGAAGAGTCCAGCTTCGAGTGCCCACATGGCGCGGCGCAAATCGTCCATCAAGTCGGGCGAATGCGCAGGGTGACAAACCAACAACTGTGGGCCGCGATTCATCAGGTAGTGACCGAGAGTGAATTCGTCTTGGCTGTAGAAGGACGGCATGACCAATTTTGCGCGCGATTTGGCTTTGCACAAGCTGGCGGCAAGCTGCAGCGCACCCATATTACCCGCGTATTCGAAGGCCAATTCGACGCCGGCTTTCCATGGCGTCAAGTCTGGATCATGCAGGTCGCCGTCAACCAGTTTGCGCACGGCCCAGTAAGCGTCTTCCGTCTTACCGTTGACAACTTCTGTCGCTCCAAACTCCTTGGCCAATGCCAATCGTTCGTCGTGGTGTCCCACAACTACCAAACCGCGCAGCGGGTGTTTTGAAAGGAGCGCGACGGTCAAGAGCGAAAGAAACCCGTCGCCAACGATCAATGCGAAGTCACCCAAGTCGGCGTCCGCCTGCCGAACGATGTTGGTGACGGCCATCAAGGGTTCGCCCAAGGCCGTTTCGATCGCCACGTTCTCGGGCGCTCTCACAAACATCGACTCATCGTCGACGACATGGCTTGCGAAACCGGAACCGCGATAGGCGACACCGGTGACGCGATCGCCAACCTTGAACGCGGAGACGTCGGCGCCAACATCGGCAACGACTCCCGCGACTTCGTGCCCCAGCGACGCGGGATAATCGGCATAGCGGAACGAAACGCCGCGCACACCTTTCGTCTCACCGCGCCAAACGGGCAATTCGCTCGAGCAAACGCCGCAAGAACGTACCTCGACCAAAACATCGCGAGGCGCCAAGCGCTCGAGCTCCACGTCACGAATTTCGCTGTGGCGCGGCGCGGTCAATACAACTTCGGTGATCTTCATGGGGTGCTTCCGTCCCAATCACTATAAGCAACTGACCCCGTCAGTTCCGACAGTTGTGCGTCCACATGTTGGCGCGTGTGAGTAATTCGCGAGAATCGAGGCATCGCGAATTCCCGCTCACTCGCCCGTATAGCCGAGTTGCTCGAGGGCGGCTCGCCGCTCTTCTGAAACTTCGGGTCGCGTGCCGGGCGGCGCAGTCGGATTCTCGGCGAGGTAATCCTCCAGGAGAACTCTCAATCGCGCAGCGGTCTCGGGCTGACTCGCTGCGATGTCTTGAATCTCGCTCGGGTCCAGCGCTAAGTCGTATAGTTCACCGCTACCATCGGGATAGAGGACGAACTTTTGACCGTCCAAGATGACGGCGGCTTGAATCCCATATTTGTAGCGATCGGGGTACTGGCCGCGGATGGAGAAGATTCCCTTTGCCGAATAGTGCGGGCGTTCGACGAAGATGGGGCGATTGAGCGGCTTGCTGCCGTCATCAATCCATGCGAGTAGGTCCGTGCCAGGGCCCGTTTCGATGCGCTCATCGAACGCGGCGTGCAAGAGCGTGGGCATGAGATCGGTCAGTTGAATGGGCTCTTCGAATCGACGACCTGCGTGTTGGCCGTCAGGCGCGACGATGATCAGCGGAACTCTCAATTGTTCTTCGAAGAGTGTCGGTCCGTGACCACGCTCGCCATGTTCCCACAAGCCTTCGCCGTGATCGGAGGTCAATACGATCCAGGTGTCTTTCAATCGTCCGGCGGAATCGAGCTTTGCTAATAGCTGACCGAGCTCCAAGTCGGTCATCCGTACGTCGCCAGCGTAATGGCTCCACAAGCTTTCGAGATAGTTGGCCTTGATCGGTTCGTTTTCGAATTCGTGTCGACGAGGATCGACGACGAATTCGACCAGACCTTCATCGCGCAATTTTTGAACGATTTCTTCCGGCGGATCGAAAGGCCCGTGCGGGTCGTAGTAGTGTACCCAAAGGAAGTAATTGTGATCAGGCGGGAGATTCCGAATCCAACGCAGGGCACTCTCGTTGACCATCTTCGCGCTGCGGCGCAGCAAACCCTCCGTGACTTCGGAGCCATTAGCCTCGCCTAAATTCGGTTGCCCGTACTTTCGAAAGCCCTGCTCGATACCCGTGCCTTGATTGAGCACGGCCGCGCCGACGAACGCGCCGGTCGCGTACTTCTTTTGGGTGAAGACCTCAGCCAAAGTCAGCACCTTCTTCGACATCGGATAGAGATTCTCCAATGCGCCGTGAACTCGCGGACTCACGCCGCTCATCATCGTTGCGTGACTGGGCAAAGTCATGCCCATCGGCGCCCAGACGTTCTCGAACACCATCCCGCGTTCCGCGAGCGAGTCCGCCGTCGGCGTGATGTCGAGCGGGTACCCGTAGCTGCCGAGGTGATCCGCTCGCACCGTGTCATAGGTGACGAGCAAGATGTTGTCTCGACTATTCTCTGCGGGCGCTGATTCTGAACAGGCCGCGCAAAGTGCGGCAAGGAGACAGAAGGGGTGTGCGTAACGAATGGCTCGAATCAAAGCAGGTGTTCGGTCTTGCAAGACGCCCGATCCATACGGGCGCGAGGAAATCTCACGTGAAGTAGCGAGCGAACATCTTAGCGCGAAATCCAGTTCAAGCGATTTCGAAGGCCGAGCCTTTGGTCATGACTGTGTGAGGCAGCGCGCCGAGCATGCCGCTGCCCTCAACATTGCGTTCTTCTTCGCCCGCTTCACTGCGAATCGACCCCACGGCCGAGTTCTGATAGATCCAGCCTTTGCTGTCTCGGAACGCGTTGAGGATCGAGTTGAACTGATCACGCAGCCATTCCGCGGACATGCCTGGCGGACAGTAGGTCAACTGGCTGTAACGAGCCGGAACGAAGTCCGGCTCGATCTCACCGCGCTCGATGAGTTGATCGAAAATCGGCGTACCCGGCAGAGGTTGGAAGAAACAAGTGCTGATGTTGTCGAAGTGGTTGTCCTCGATGAACCGCGCCGTGAGCATGATGTCCTCGGGGCACTCACCGGGATAGCCCAGGATGAAGTTGGCTTTGACTTTCAGGCCCACTTCGTGACAGCGATCGACGAAAGGTTTCACGACGCTGAGGTCGAGATCCTTTTGCATGATGCGCAGCGTGCGTTCGGAGCCCGTTTCGGGCGCGATCGTGAGCTCTTGCCAACCGGCGCGCATCATCAGCGCAAGAAAGTCGGTGGTCATACTCTCGCGCATGCGCACACCGTTGGGCGTAACCATGACGAGGCCTTCGAGTTTGCGCTGCACAATCTCTTCGCAAACTTCGCGCGCGTAAGTGGTATCCAACGTGAACTGGTCGTCACCCAAGCTGACAAGACGTACATCTTGATCGACGTAGAGAGATTCGATGACGTCGGCAACGTGACGAGGCGAGTGGTGACGCAGCGGGCGTCCACTGATGAAAGGCGCCGAACAGAACGTGCAGCGGAAGGGACAGCCACGCGTAGCCATCATCATCGCGCTCTTGAGGTGCGGGTTGAGCACGGCTTTGCCGCGATAGCCGTAGCCCATCTCGTAATAGTCGTCGAGGCGCAGCAGGTCGTAGTCAACGCGGCCAAGGTCGTCGAGTTCGGCAGTGAACTCGACAGCATTCTCGAGAATGGCGCCGGTTTCGTCTTTGCGAACCAAACCCGATAGTTTGGTGAGATCGTGCGATCCTGGACTCTCGAGTTCGTCGAGCAACATCGGCAGTGAAAGCTCGGAGTCGCCTTTGAGCGCGTAATCGCAACGACCTTCAACGACTTCGCGCTTCGCATAGGAAGTCGCGTGTGGTCCGCCAAAGACAATCACGGCGTTCGGCAGCACTTGGCGCACGACCTCACAGCTCGCGTAAACAGAGCGCGCGTTGCTCGACCAGAAGGAAACTCCGACAACGTCGGGCTGTTCGGCCAGCAGGCGTTCGCGAAAGGCATCCGAGTCCGGAGCCAAGCGGTCGATCGTCGCATCGAGCAACGAAACTTCGTGCGGAGGTTTGATGTTCGCAGCGAGGTAACCGAGCCCGAGGGGAATGGTTTCCGGTATGTCGAGAGCGTGTTGGTTGTAGGGCCAGACCAGCAAAATTTTCATTGAGCGTTCGCGTTTCGTTCAAGCACGCGGCGGGCGCGTGCAACAACGTTTTCGGGCGTCAGTCCGTACTTTTGAAACAACTTGTCCGTCGCTCCACTTTCCGCGAATTGATCGTTGAGCCCGATGGACTCAACCGGCATGGGCGCGTTCCATCCGAGAATTTCCGAGACGCGCGAGGCCAATCCGCCGCGACGATTGTGATCTTCCATCGTGACCACTCCGCGTGTTTGTGCCGCGCGCTTCGCGAACCCTTCTTCATCCGTAGGTTTGAAGCAACTGGCCGCAATGACCTGGCCGGAAATGCCTTCACGCTCAAGAAGTTCCGCGGCTTTCACGCACAGGTGAACGGTAATGCCGATTCCAACCAAAGTGACGTCGGTTCCCGCTCGTACCGTTGGCCAGTGACCGGGCACATAACTGTAATCGTCAGGCAGAATGCGCGGAACTGGACTGCGACCGGTGCGCAGATAAACCGGACCCTTGTGCGCGAGCATCCAGCGCACCATCGCGTGCATCTCGACGTCGTCGGTGGGGGAGAGCACGGTCAAATTCGGAATCGCGCCCAAAACGCCGAGGTCTTCGATCGCCGCGGCCGTCGGGCCGTCCTCGCCAATGTCGATACCCAGGTGACTGACCACGAGTTTGACGTTGCGATTGCCGTAGCAAACCGATGTGCGGAACTGTTCGAGCGCGCGCAAACTCACGAACACCGCCATGGTTGTCGCGACAGGCGTCACGCCAGTTGTCGCCATGCCCGCAGCCATGCCGATCATGTTTTGTTCGGCGATGCCGCAAGCCACGTGTCGATCGGGAAAGCGCTCGGTGAACTGTCCGGTGAACGTCGCGCCGGTGGCGTCGGCTTCGAGCAGCACGAAGTCGTCTCGTTCAGAACCACAAGTGATCAAAGCGTCGGTGAATGATTGTCGCAGGGAGAGCGGCTCGACGGGCGAAATGACGGAACTCATGAGTTGGCCTCTTCCTGCGCGTTCAACTCGGCCAGCGCAATCGACATCTCTTCATCGTCCGGCGGCGCTGTTCCGTGCCACTTTTGAACGTCCTCCATGTAGGAGACGCCTTTGCCCTTGATCGTGCGCGCGATGACGACTTGCGGCGCATCCCTGACGGTCTTTGCCCAATCGATGGCGTCGAGGATGGCGTCAAAGTCATGGCCGTCGATTTCGCGAACGGCCCATCCAAAGGCTCGCCACTTGTCGGGCAGTGGCTCCAAGTTGAGCGTTTCCTCAATGCGCGTATCGCCTTGTAATCCGTTGGCGTCAACGAACACCGTGAAGTTGGATTGCTTGCGATGTCCAGCGGCCATGATGACTTCCCAACACTGGCCTTCTTGCAACTCGCCGTCGCCAGTGATGCAAAACACGCGCGGCTCGCTGCGACCGGCTCGCTCTAAACCAACTGCCATACCAAGTGCAGCCGAAAAGCCTTGGCCGAGTGAACCGCTGACGCATTCAACGCCAGGTGTAGCCGTCGAAGGATGGCCTTGCAACATACGACCGATGGCGCGGAAGCCATTGAGCTCGTTTTGATCGTAGTAACCGAGTTCGGCCAAGATGACGTAGAGCGCCGGGCAGGCGTGACCTTTGGACAACACGAATCGATCGCGTTCCGTCCATTCGGGATCGCCGGGGCGCGCACGCATGGTTGCGAAGTAGATCGAGACCATGATGTCCATTGCTGAGAAGGAACCGCCGGGATGACCGGAGCCGCCGTCTTTGATCATCTGCAAAGCGCGAGCGCGGAGCTTGGCGGAATAGCGCGCCAGCAATCGCGTCAATTCGGCGCGATCCATCGAGTCCGGTAGGGGCACACCGTCGGTGCAAAGCTCGGGCCAATTCGTTGTTGTCGTTTCCATAGTTGTTAGAGCACGGACCGGACGATGGAGCGGATGTCATCCGCATCGAATTGGACCGGGTGTTGCTTGAGCGGACGCGACATGTAGGTCGTCACATCCTCGGCCAAGAGGTCCACCAGTTCTTCTCCGCCGCCAAAGTCAGCAAGAGTTCTGGTGATTCCCACCGAAGCCAACCATTGCGCAATGGAGTCAACGGCCATTTGCGCTGCGACATCAGTACTTTTTCCGTTACCAAGGAAGTTTGGAAAGAATGTTCCAATGCGTGCGATGCGTTCGCCGTCGGCGGGGAGCGTGTGACGCAAGACGGGGACAGTGAAAAGTGCTACGGAATCGGCGTGCGAGGTGTTGATGCGTGCGCCGAGCGGTTGAGCGATGGCGTGCGCGACGGTCGTGCCGGCGTTGGCGATGACCATGCCGGACAAACTGGCGGCGTAGGCCACACCGGCGCGCGCTTCGAGATCGGTGCCATCGTCATAAGCGCGCTTCAAGTTTCCGATGAGACCCCGCATCGCCGTTTCGGCCAGTGCGTCCGAAAGTGGTGAGCGATTCGGCACATTCAAATAGGACTCGAGTGAATGCGCGAACGCATCTACACCGGTGGCACCGGTCAAGGCCTTGGGCATGCGACTGGAAAGTTCCGGATCTACGATCGCAACGCGGGGAAAAATCGCGGGCTCCTTGATGGTTCCCTTCTGCACTGTTTCGGTATTCGTGACGACCGAATAGGGCGTCGTTTCGGAACCGGTTCCAGCAGTTGTCGGAATGGCGATGATCGGAAGCGTGATGCTCGCATGGACGGGCTGCGGCGGACGATTAGATAGGTTGACGTAGTCCCAAACCGGTCCCGTGTGCTTAGCGCAAATCGCGACGGCCTTGGCCACGTCCATCGCACTGCCGCCACCCAGGCCAACGACTACATCGCAACTTTCAGCACGCAGGACTTCCGCGGCAGCGTCGATTTGATCGGATTTAGGTTCGGGTTGAACGCGATCAAAGAGCACGGTTTCGAGGCCGGCTTTGGTCAGCGACGCGTGCGCTCGATCGGCGAAGCCAAGTTCGACCATGTCCGGCATGGTGACGAGAAAGACGCGCTTGCCGTAGCGCGCGGCGAATTCGCCCAACCGATTGATCTTGCCGCTGCCAAACTCCAATTCAACCGGCAGGTGTGCCCGAAATTCCATTGTCCGTCTAGTTAGGTGAGAGTTGTCGGATGTCGCGGTCGGCGACCAATCCCCTTCGCGCGTTGCACGAAAGAAGGGCGCTCAAGATTCTGCCAATCCGAGAGCTTCGAATCCCGTACCGAATGGCTCTATTGACCGATTCTGATTCGAATTCCCGACATTTGAAATTTTGATCGTTTTCCCACTCGGATCGAGAACTGGCGAGGTTTTGCGCCCGCAGCTTGACCCGCGTCGCTCGGATGACGATCTTGGCTTACGTGAAGAATCAAACACCAGCTCGTCCGTTGCTCGTTCAAAGCCATTGGAGCGACTTTGATTCCTTTGGAGACTTGGTGACCGATACAGACGTCGGCTTGATCGCGAAGGCCCAGAGGGCGTTTGAAGACGTTGTGTTGGTTTGCGGCGAGGATTCTCGAAACGCATGTGTTCACGAATTCGCGGAACAAGCCGGCATCAAGTCCTTTGCGGGCGACGACCGCGATGTCGGATTGCGTATGAGCGCTTGCATGGAGTCCTTTGGATGGACGCGAGCTGCTCGCGCGCTCGCGCATCACTTCACGGTGGACTTGGATTCAGTCACACGTGCGTTCGAGCTGATGGAACGCGAAGAGTCGCAATACGTGATGCTGCCCAAGGCGTTCGACTTGCGCTTTGGCTGCGATGTCTTCAGCGCCGAGTTTTTGGACGAAGCTCGCAAAGTGACCGAAGCAGCAGCGCCGTCGCACAAGCGCCGCTTGACGCATACGCCCTGGGCCGCAGCGGAACTTGCTCCGGAACGATTTAAGCTCTCGCACTTCACGGATGTGCCTGCGTGGGGAATTGAGCGCTTTCACGAAATTCGAGCTACGACCAACGCGCTCTATCCTGAGAATAGTCGCAAAGCTTCCATGCCGTTGCCGGGTTACGAGCAAGCGCTTGAACTTTTGAGCCCGGGAGTCGAGCGAGCTTTGGACGTCGCATGTGGGTGGGGGGATGGGACCGCCTTTTTAGCGAAGCACATCGCCTCGGCCACGGGAGCCGACTACGACGCGGAACAAATTTCGCTAAACCGAAACGATCATCCCGCCGCTCATTTTGTATCGGGCGATGCGACGGACACGAACCTATTTGAGCCCAACCTTTTCGACGCGATTGTCTCGATTCATTCGATGGAACACTTCCAAGATGATCGGGCCTTTCTGCGCGCGGTTTCCCATTGGTTGAAGCCGGGCGGTCAGTTTGTGTTGGAAGTTCCGCTGGTCATGGATTCGCCCTTCCCCGGAATCGATATTCCGTTGGGCGAAGGGCATGTTCGTGAGTATCGCGTCGCAGAATTGATCGACTTGGTCGGTGAGTTGTTCCAGGTCGACCTAGCCTTCGGAGTTTCTCGCGGTTTGTATCTGGAAGTCGATCGGGCGCGAAATGCCGTCATGCTTGCGCTGACGAGCAAATAGAAGTGTTTCGGCTAGGTTTGGGTCGGGCCTAACAATCCGTTTATTTTTTGCTTTTGGGGTGGCTCGGGTCAATTCCAAAACAGGAAGCTGAGACTTTCATGGCAGGAAAGCGTATCTAGTAACGGGACAATTTGATTTCCGTGATTGAGTCGCTGGCGGATCAAGCCTAAACGAGGCGACGTTCTGATTCCCTATTCAGGGTATGGGCCGTCAATTCCGATCAAAAGCCTGCTCGTCGAGCTCCACTTAAAGGTTTCGATTTCCTTTCATTTTGGAGCTGAAAACGACGATCCCGTACACCGCTCTTCGAGCACATTTCTACCACCACCCATCTGGAGATAACCCACCGAATGATTACCGCAGCAACCCTAGCCCTCCTTGCATGGGCGCCGGCGACTCTCGCCGCAGCGCCGACCAGCCCCGACCTCAACGTTTACTACGAGACGGATCCGGGCGGCGTAAAATTCACAGCTTCATTGACCGGTGTCCATGCACGCGGCTACACGCTGCTCGCAACGGTCGACGGCAAGGTGCCGATGGTTTTGGGCTACGCTCACATGGGCGACAACATCAGCTTCGTCGTACCGCAAGCGTCTCTCGATGCACTCAACGTTTCAATTGAATTGAGCGCTGCCTTCTACCGCGATCACCAATTCGTTTTCACGGAGCCCGCAGACTTGGTTCTGGGTGTGGCATCGGATTGCGAAGTGCTCGACTTCAACCACACGATCGGCGATGACTCGGTCATGGTGGCGGGCAAGTCGCTTAGCAACGAGTGGGCCGACATCGGCATGAACATTTCGGCGCTCAACAGCAGGATGAACGCTCCCGATTTGGCGATTCTGTTCGATTCGGGAAATCCCACCGGTGATGATGATGACTTGGCGACGCCTAATCCTGGCGGCGTTGGCAATGATTCTGCACTGGGCCATGTATTGATCATCGCCGAGGACGACGTTGACGCGGTGCCCAATGACGGTTTGATTGACGATCCCGACGACGAGGCCTTTGGTGGCAGTCTGTTCTTCGACTTCGACGATCCCACGACGATCTGCTCCGTCAGCTTGCTCGATATCGATGAGATGCCCGGAACCGAACTCCGTTTTTACCGCAATGGCGATTTGGTCAATCCCGACGAAACGCTGAGCATTCTTAGCTTGGGTGATGGCAGCTATCAACGCGTTGACTTCCTTGAAGCCGACGTCGATCGCTTTGAAGTCTTCTTCAGGGGATCCGGCGCTGTTGGCGGCATGGAGTTGTTGCCCTGTCCTCAGCTGATCAACTTCGATGAGACCTCGACGGGTATGCCTCTGAGTTTCTCAGCGGGCGAGACGATTACGGATCAGTTTGCGAGCATCGGCTTGAACATCACCACGTTCAACAAGAACAACAATCACCCCGATAAAGCAATTCTGTTCGACTCGGAGAATCCGACCGGCGATGACGACGATCTGCTGACACCCAATCCGATGGTTCCGGGCAACGACACGCCGCTCGGACTGGTTTTGATCGTCGCCGAAGACGACGTAGATGTGAATCCGGCCGACGGTTTGGTTGATGATCCCGATGATGAAGCTGCTGGTGGCCGCATCATCTTCCGCTTCGACTTTGATGTGACGATCATCTCGGCACGAGTGCTTGACGTTGACGCCAATGAAGTTGATTTCTGGCGCTTTTTGGATGCCAATGACAATGAGATTCAGTCGATCGTGATTCCTGATGCGCCCGATGGCAATGTGCAGTTCATTCAGGCCAACGTGAGTGGCGTACGCCGCGCTATCTTGGATCTAGGCGGTTCCGGCGCCATTACGCGCCTGCGTTTCTGCCCGGACACTCCCTGATCGCAGGCAACTCAGTTAGTCGAGTGACGAAGGTCACTCCTTGATCACAATACAAGACGCAGCCCCGGCTGCGTCTTTTGCGTTGTGGGCGACCTGCTATGCTGGACGAAGGAAAATGAACTCGTCGCTCCATCATCGCTCCAATTCAATTTTGAATCCTTGCCGCCAAATGGTCGTCGCCGGATTGGCGGCTGTGATCACCCTATTGACGGGATGCGGAGAGCCCGAACCGAAGCCCAACTTCCTGTTGCTTTCGATCGATACGCTGCGCGCGGATCATTTGGGCATCTACGGGTACGAGCGCGACACGTCGCCGAACCTCGATCGATTCGCGAAGCGATCAATTCGCTTTGAACGCGCTCTCGCACCAGCGCCTTGGACGCTTCCGTCACACATCGCCATGTTGTCTGGACGGCACCCCTATCGTCTGGGGATCGACGGAATTGATAGTTCGATCCCGGAGGGCGTACCGATGCTTGCGGGAATTTTGGGAGCGGCCGGTTATCAAACTGCAGCCTTCGTGGATTCGTCGAAAGCGGGCTACCTCGGCGCGGAAAGAGGTTTCGAGCGCGGTTTTGACCGATACGAACACGGGCCGTTTACGCCCGAGCAAGAAGTGAAGTACGACATCGCGAAAACCGTGGATGTTGGTCTTGATTGGCTGGGTGCGCGCGATCCATTGCGACCCTTCTTCCTGTTCTTGCACACCAAGTCCGTTCATGCTGCGCCCGTTGCGGAGGAATGGTCTGGAAATAATGACCGGCCCTATATTTCTCCGGAACCATTCGGCTCTCAATTTTTGCCCGAGTCGCACGAAGAACAGGGTTGGCGCAATGATGACGATCACCGCGGCGTGCGTTACTTGCGCGACCTGAACGAAAAACTCGCCGACGGCGAGATCGAGAAGGGGCTGTTTAGCGAAGCGCGCATCGCTGAGTTGCGTGCGCTTTACGACGGCGGCATTCGTTACGTGGATGCGGAGTTCGAGCGATTGCTCACGGGGCTTGATGAACTCGAGTTGTCGGACAACACAGTGTTAGTCGTGACCTCAGATCACGGCGAAGCCTTTATCGAACACTACTTTTTCCTGCACAAGGAAGTGTTTAGCGCAGAATCCTGGGTACCCCTGATTGTGTACGACCCGAGGCTCACCGAACCAGCTGTGAAAAGCGCCACGGTCTCGCTGCTCGATGTCGTACCGACAATTTTGGCGCGTGCCGGCATGCGAATCGATGCGAGTATCGATGGACGCGATTTACTCAAGGGCGGGCTGGAAGCCGACGACGAACGAGGAATCTTCAGTTACTCCAAGATCCGAAAAGATCCACTCTACGAGGCCTTTGCCCTCGAACGCGGGAAGTACCGCTTGATCTACCACAAGCATCGCAAGTGGGATGAGTTTCGAGCCGACCTCTTCGATCGCAGTTCCGATCCAAACGAACTCGTTGCGATCGATAGTTCGCCTGAACTGAAGAGCGCAATGCTGGATGAGTTGGTTGAATTGATGCGCGCGAAGACGAGCGTCGACGGTACGCGCATTGAACTCGATGAGGACACCCTCGACGGATTGCGTTCGCTCGGCTACGTAGATTGACTGTCGAGTCTCTCGTCAGTCGAGCTTGAGAACGGTGCTCTTTCCGCTGCGGTTAGAACAGTCCGCCGTTCACCGAGATATTCGGCGAGTCTTTCAGTCGGTCGAGAACCGTTAGTTCGTCTCGAATGAAGAGCGTGTTGTCCTTGTCGTGATTCTTTCCGTCGAGGTTGATCAGCGCGCGAGCGAACGGATCATAGGAGTAGGTTCGGAAACCAAGGTCGAACATCATTTCGACGATGCGAGTCTCGTCATAACCGTATCGGTCACCGCTGCCGTTCAACTCCATGATCACCGAATGCAAGGAGTCTTGACTGAGCACTTCTTCGGCGCCTTCCAGCACCGGTGTTTCAAAACCTTCGACGTCAATCTTGATCAATGCGGGCGTTGCACCCTTTAGCGCAGCATTCAATGTTGTGACTTCAACGGCAATTGGGTTGAACGCAGATTCCCCGGGCGCGAGCGCGTGATTCATCGTGTCGCTGTCACTTGTGAACGATAGGGTTCCGGATTCCGCTCCCAAACCCTTGTTGATGCACGTGACCGTCTCCTCAAGATGATTGATGCGAATGTTCTCCATCAACCGTTCAAACGTTGCCGGCACAGGTTCGAACGCAACACCCTTCGCGCCAATGGCGGAGCAAGCGAGCAGTGTGTAGGAGCCAACGTTCGCGCCAATGTCGACGAACAAGTCGTCGCTACGCAAGACATGCAATAGGTAGGACATGTCCGGAAACTCGTGCAAGCCGGTGTAGATATTTCCGGTGAGTCCCGTGTCGCCTCTCTGAACCAAAAACTTGGAACCGCCGACCCACTCGTAAACCACCGCGCCGGGAACCAACCGACTACCCACTTGCCACTTCGCAAATCGCAGAATCGATTTGAGCTTGTGCTCACGATTGAGCGGATGGTTGGTGATGAACTTGAGTGTTTTGAGGAGTGACATACTTGGGGGATGCGCGGCAGAGAGGGGCGCCGAACGTCTTTATCGCCAGTATCTCGAAGATCCCCAAGGCTCAACTGACTCGGGAGATGAGAGTTGGCAGAAGTTGCTCCCTATGGGAAAACCACGCCATTGGGGCTAGCCCGAATTATTCATGAACACGCGGACCAAACACCACGAACGACAGGCACTGCCGGTCTATTGTTTCCTGCTGGCACTTTGCAGATACTGGCGTCCTCGACGACTTTACAAGGTCGTCTGCGGGGGCAAGTATCTGCAAAGTGCCAGCAGGAACCAATTCGAGGCGTTTTGCCTCGCGGTTCATGAATAATTCGGGCTAGAGGGCTGCTTATTTGCTGCTCTTGATTCTGAGAGCGCCGAAAAGTTCTTATCAGAAGCCGTCTCGACCTGGTCTCGGCAAGCCTGGGGACAGTCGCGTGCTTCGCTAGCCCTTATCCGTTCGTTGCCGGTGACACGTGTCGTTCGCAAACCTCAAAGAAGTGCTGAATCAGTAGAGCCATGACTGCGGCGGGAACGGCTCCTTCCAGAATCATGGCGGTGTCGTCCAGAGTGATTCCTGTGAGGATCGTTTGCCCGTAACCGCCCGCTCCGATTAGCGCGCCTAGGGTCGCGGTGCCGACGTTGATGACGGCGGCGGTTTTGATTCCGGCCAGGATGGCGCCAGAGGCCAGTGGCAATTCGATGCGACGCAGTTTAACGGAAGCAGATAAGCCTAAGGCTTCGGCCGCATCGACTAAGTGCTGCGGAATGCTCGTCAGTCCTTGGTGAGTATTGCGAACGATCGGTAGTAAGCCGTAGAGGAACAGCGCCAAGATGGCCGGGGCGGATCCAATCAAATAGATCGCCGGAGCTCCGAGGATACGAAGCAACGGAATCATCACGACTAAGAGCGCGAGCGAGGGAATCGTTTGAAGAATGCCCGAAAGGCCGAGCACGATTTGTCCCAAGCCTTTGCGGCGCGCGGCGAGTATGCCCAGGGGAATGGCGACGAGGATTGCGGCTAAGAGCGAGAGGAACACTAGAGTCAAGTGCTCCTTGGTTCGCATCCACAGGCGAGCGGCTAGCGTTTGCTCGATGTGCTCGGTATTGATGCCGTGCATTTCACTGGCGAACTCCATGGCCACCACACGCTCGCGAACCAAATCGAGTTTGGCGCGCGCGTTCATCGCGACCATTCCGTCTGCGGTGATCGTGCCCGCCAAACTGTTGAGCGCTGTGACCAATTTGGGCGACCTATCGGCCAAATTGGATCGATACAGAATGATGGCGTCATACCGCGGGAAGTAGCCAAGATCATCTTCAAGTACGCGCAAACCGTAGTACTTGATCTCTGCATCGGTGGAGTAGAGATCCATAGCGTCGAGTGCGCCAGATTCGAGCGCGCGGTAAGCGACGTCGTGATCTAGCCCGCGTACGTTGCTTTGCGGCAAGGAGTAGGTGTTGCGCAACCCAGGCCAACCGTCCGCGCGATTCATGAACTCGTTTGTGAACCCGAGTCGCAAATCTGCATGCTTGGCTAAATCCGAAACCTTCTCGATGCCAAGCTCCGCGGCTCGACTCTCGTTGAGTCCAATCGCGTAGGTGTTGTTGAATCCCAGCGGCGCAGTGGAACGAATCCCGAATTCCGCCAAAGCTGCATCGAGTTCAGTCGTATTCGCGATCGAAGAACCGGACAAAATCTCGTTGATGATCGTTCCGGTGTACTCGGGATACATGTCGATGGCTCCGGCGCATAAAGCATTCCAAACCAGCATGGTTCCGCCGAACTCCGTGCGCGAGGCTACGTCGATGCCCGAGTCTTCGGCGATGACGACGCACAGTTCGCCAAGGACGCGCGATTCCGTAAAGCGCTTCGAGCCTACGACGAGATCGCGAGAGGGTGGCGAGCAACTCGCCAGGCAAAGTACTAAGGTCAACCACTTCATGAGTTGGCCCCCGCGAGAACTTCGCTGATCCCACGTTGTGCGTTGACGAATTTCGTGACGAATTCGTTTGCCGGCTGCTCGATGAGTTGGCGTAACGATCCACTCTGAACAATGCTTCCGGATTGGAGCAGAACGAGATCGTCGCTCAAATAGCCCGCTTCGGCCAGATCGTGAGTGACGAGCAAGACCGACTTCTGCAGTCGCTCAAAGATTTGCTTCAAGTCCGTTTGCAACTCGGCGCGAACGATCGGATCGAGAGCGGCGAGAGGTTCGTCAAGCAAGAGCAAGTCGGGATCGAGGAACAGGGCGCGCATGATTCCCACGCGTTGTCGTTGTCCGCCAGAGAGTTCCGCTGGGACTCGCGATAGCATGTCCTCGGGCAGTCGCACCAACTCACAAAGCTCGGCCATCCGGGCGAGAATGCGCTCGCTCTTCCAGTTCAAATACTTGGCGACGATGGAGATGTTTTCCGCGCAGGAGAGGTGGGGGAACAGCCCACCTTCTTGCACCACGTAGCCGATGCGATGTCGAAGTGCGTTGATCTGCTTGCTCGGTAACGAGTGCTCGAGCACTCGAACCTCTCCGCTGTCGGCGCTCTGCAATCCGATCGCCAATCGCAACAAGGTCGTCTTCCCGCAACCGCTTGGTCCGATGAGCGCCGTCGTCTTCCCCGTCGCGACGGAAAGATCGATGCCGTTGACGGCCGTTGTTGAACCGAAACGAACGGATACGGATGTGTATGCGATTGAAGCGGTCGTTCCGTCGGCTTGACCGCTTGTAGAGGATGAATTCATTAGATACAGACTCTACTCGTCCGCGCACACAAGGTCATGGCGCTAGATGTGCGGATCTGAAATTCTTGGCTAGTGCGGTCTTACCGTGACTTTTGTGCTCTAAGAGCCATAGCTTTAGCTGAGCGGGAGAATGAGGCTCACTGTTCGCGAAAGGCGCTTGAAAATTACGCTATGGTTTTCCGAAGGAATGCCTCGCGCTCTCAACCCGATTCCCACTTGAATGCAGTTTCGGCCTATTTCCCGTAGCTACCGAGATTGCGAACGCCCATGAACCCCTCCAAACCCAGTCTTTGGTTCACCCTTCTCGTGGGAGTGTTCCTCGTTCCGATTTTGAGTTGGTGTTCGCACCTACTTTACGATGCGCTTTGGTGGTTCGACGACGCCGATCAATTCTTCGTAGACCTATTCGGCCTTCCAGATGGAGAATACGCGAGTACCAGCTTTTTCTTAATCGCACTACTCTCTCATGGCTTGGACCTATCGAGCATCTTCCTTCTCGCTCGGTTTTCCGGAGAGAGTCTGATTCAAAGTTTAGCGCTCAAACCGGGACGACTGTCTGTATTCATGATGCCGGCGTTACTCGCGGGAACGTTTATGGCGGCCATACTTGCTGTCGTTGTGAATGAGCAATTGTTCGAAGATTATGGCGATCTAGCAGAACAAATGAATGAATCTATGGGAGTTGCCGGGCAATCGAATCTGGTTCTGCTTTTGCTTGTAGCGGCCGTCCTACCTGCGCTGGGCGAAGAGCTTTTCATTCGGGGATACCTGCAAAGGCGACTGTTGCGGAGACTGCCTGCTTGGTCGGCAATTCTGCTATCGAGCGTTCTTTTCGCAGCGGCTCATGGAAATGTTGAACACGCACTCAGTGTCTTTCCAATCGGCCTTTGGTTTGGAATCGTTGCCTATTACTCCGAATCGGTTTGGCCCGGCGTTTTCTGTCACTTCTTCTTCAATGCCTCCCTGGCTTTGCTCCACTCGATTTCTTCTTCTCCCGGTTCGATGGAAGCGGAAGGTGGCCCTTCAGGCCCCGGAGAAGTCGGGCCGCTGGGGGCATTTGTCGCCGGCTCCATACTTCTCTGCCTACTCACGCTGTTGACCTGGTTCGTGAAGAGTAGACGTCGTTCAGATGTCCCTGGCGGAAACCCTCTGCCGGTTTGATAATGAGTTGTCGCGGTTCGCTGTTGACCGGAAAGTGTGCGACGATGTTGGAGAAGCGAGCATAAATAAGGATCTCCTGCACCTTTAGTGGAAGCTTGACGGGCGAGGAAAGGCAGGATTGTCGGGTGCAGGGCGGAACCGAACGCGTCAGCGCGGAGGAAATTGGTGCGCGCGAGTAAGACACCAGATTGGGGGCGATTCGTTTACTACGAGAGAGAGGGAAGAATGACTTAAACGGGGGAGTTGGGAGTTGGCGGGGGAGTGTGAAGTTTGGGAGGAGGGCGCGGGGTTGCGGGGTTGGAAGGGGGGGGATGAGATTGGGAGGATTGCGAGGGAGTTTAGCGAGTGATTGAGATTGGGAGTTGCTGGGCAAGCGATTGGCTTTGGAGACAGGGGTTGAGTTGCGACGGTTCGAACGGGTCGACTGGTGACGCTGGACGATTAGTGCCGAAGTTTGAGCTATCGGATTTGTTGCTCGATCGGCTTGGTTTGAGTTCGGAATCGACCTGACTGAAATGCTAAATAAAGGCTATTTTATGGACTTATTGCTGAATTTAGTCCACTTGGAGTGTCATGTTTTCGGCACTAATACGTACTTGGGTTCATGAACGCAAGACTCGCAACAATGGATTCAACTTCACTCGTTCCCGAACTCTCTCTCGGTGAATTTCGCACGGTCACTCGGCAAGTTGGTCGATCTAGGAATGGCACTAATCGAAAGGTGCGAAAGCAGTCGAAGGTAAACGCGAAGTCGAAGATGGGCGCGAACGCGAAGATGGGCGGCTGTGATGCGACGGAGCATCGTGCGCGGCAGCGCTCGAGTTCAAACAGCCTGTCTGTATCCAATGGAAAGCCAACCTACGTGAACCCAGATGAGCCCAAGCTCTCAACAAAGTCCGGCAATGTC
>JBLINP010000011.1:0-31939 GCA_047639415.1 Planctomycetota bacterium
CCAGTCGCCAGCAAAACGGTTACGCCGAGCAACGTCACCATTGTCGTATCGGGTTTGAGGTTGAGCCCAATGGCCGGTCCCCACGCTTTTACCGACCACAAGAAAATCATCAAGCCGAAGACCGCCGCCAAAATTTTCTCGGCGCGACTCCACGGCCCGAGCGCCTCTAGCTCACGTCGTGCGAGCTCTTGTGCCGGACGACCGTCGGTATTCTCCGGGCGAATCAGTTTGTAGATCAAGAGCGGCATCAAACCGAGCGCGATCAAACCTGGAACGATCATAGCCAACGCCCAAGTTGACCAGTCGTCGAGCGGCGCGTCGTAGATGTCGCGCGCGGCTGCTGCAAAGAGTGGGTTGGCCGCCATGCCGGTTAAGAACATTGCGGCGGTAATCAAATTGCAGTGCGCTCCGACCAAAGACAGAAAGGCGCCGGCTTTGTTTGAATCGTCGCCGGGCTTGGCGCCGAGAGCCCGCGAGAGCGAATCGCTGATTGGCGCCAAAATACCGCCTCCCCGTGCGGTGTTCGATGGAACCAGAGGTCCTAGCAAAAGCTCGGCAGCCGCTTGAGCGTAGGCAACGCCCAATATGGATTTGCCAAACCGCATAACTAACAGCAGAGCGGCGCGCCGACCAAGCCCAGTGTCGCGAACAGTACCTGCTAACAAAAATGCGCCGACGACCAACCAGACGACCTTCTCGCCATAACCCGAGAGCGCCTGATCGAGCTCGAGGCTACTCGTGGCTGCACAAGCCACGACGCCGAACAGAACCATCGGCCCCATTGGAAAAGGCCGCAGAATGAAGCCAGCGATCACCGTCACGAAGATGGCGAGAACTCGCCAACCTTCGGGCTCAACAGCCTCTGGACGCGGTGACAAAAACACGGCGAATCCGACCAAAAGACAACCCGCTAGCCGTAACCATCGAGCTCGGTCCCACCGCTCCTCGTCCGACTTACTCGCTGTAGTCATGCGCCAACCATAACGACATTGGATCGCGGAGGAACCCGGATTTTTCGAGATGCAAACCCTTTGGATTTAATCGCCGATGCATCATCGCAATGATTAGATTGGAACTATCCGGTTTGCCAATCCTTACCTACCAACATCAATGCGACTCCCAATCGTTTTTCTCGTCTTCGCACTCGTTGGATGTGCAGCCTCCCGTACTGGAACATCACACATGCACCTCGAACTGCCTTCAGAAACCAACAGGATCCACGAGACTCACGCTCCGACTCCTTTTTTAGCAGCGGAGCTCAACGCGGGAATTCCCGATGGCTGTTCCCTGCAGTTTCGCGTCGAAGCGCCTGACGAGAGTCCGAAAATCTAAACCACTACGTTTATCAAAAGCGACGAACGCGAAGTGTCTTTGACAATCGAAACCACCGACCTAAATGGCGCCCGCATCAAAGACCTGGTTTCCAAAAATGTTCCATGGACCGCACTGCAAGCGCATGCAGCCTTTCCGCTTGCTAACGTTTCGCTTGTCGACGACTCGCATAGGACCGCTCTTGGCACGACGGACTGCTGGCTTTACGTCGTCACGAAAGATCAAGGCGACCAGACGGCGCTATCAAAGTTTTGGTTCGATCCGGAGCGCCCTGGACCACCCATCGAATACACGAATGAGATCTATGGCGTGCTGCAGTCTCGGTCGGTATTGATCTCCGACTCGCGTAACTAAATTTTTCTCCCCTTGAGTCGCTACACTAGCGCCATGAGAACGGAGTCGAGTAGCAGTTGGCGCGTAGGGAGCGTGAATCGTTGGTTGCCAACGATTCTTGGTCTCGCATTCACCGGGTTCCTCAGCGGATGCGCCGAAGAACGCGAGCCATCCGTCACCGAGGTGACGAGCGCTACAGCCTCATCCCCCATCGAGACGCCCATCATACTGATCGTGATCGACACGCTTCGGGCCGATCACCTTGGTTGCTACGGATACGAATTAGATACGAGCCCGGTGCTTGATGAGTTCGCTTCCCACGCGACAGTGTTTGAAAACAACTCCACGCAAGTCAACGTAACCTACGCTTCGCTCACTTCGATTCTCACTGGGCTTTACGCTCGCTCGCATCGAAGTTATCTGCCGATCCCATCGGCGTCGGGACATGCAGGTTCCAATCACTTTATCGGGGCCGCCGAACTACTGCAGGCAGCAAACTATCACACGCTCGGAGTCGTTAGCCACCCAACCTGGCAGAAGGATGACGTCTCACCAATTCTTCGCGGTTGGGATCACCTTTCGACAATCGTGGATGAAAATCCAGGTGCCGATCATCGAAAGCTGGCAAACGGGGAACACACCAACGCTCGCCTATTTCCGAGGCTCGCCGAATATGAAGCACGGCAGACTTTGCAGCCGCTATTTCTGTGGGCTCACTACTTTGATCCGCATACCGATTTACTCGACTTGGTGTACGACGCTCCGGAAAGCACGCGCAATCTGTTCTTGAAGGATCACCTAACTCAACTTGGTCTTGAGGCTTTTGAATCGGCGCTTCGCGATCTCAATCCGGCGCAGCGCAATCGTTGGATTCCGATCAACACGAAAGGCAAGCAACGCAAACAATTGAGAATGGCCAACGGCCGATCACTTTATGACGCTGAGATTCGTTCCTGCGATGCGTACATCGGCGAGTTGTTCGATCGATTGCGCAAAATGGACCTTTACGAACGTTCGTTGATCGTCGTGATGGCCGATCACGGCGAGAACATGGAAGCGGCTAGTCCGATGCGTGAAAAACTACTCTTCACTCACCATCGACTTTTCCAAGGCGTTACGCGCACGCCTTTGATCGTGAAGTTGCCCTTTCAGAAGAGCGGCAAACGGGTGGCCGCGCTCTCTCAAAACATCGACGTCTTTCCCACCATTCTCGAACTCACGGGACTTGCTCGGTCCGAACAGGCGGAAGGAAAAAGCCTCGTGCCACTCTTGATAGACTCCACATCTGCGATACATAAGCGCGTATTCATGGAGTCCTCGGATCACTTGGAGAAAGCGATCAAAACCGCTCAAATCAAGTTCATCGATCCTGGCGATGGTTCCGACTTTTTGGCTTTTCGATGGCCAGAGGACCCAACCGAAATGCGAGAGATGGTGTCAGAAATGCCTGCCGAGCAAATCGAAGCCGCGCGGCTTGCCATATCGAAATTCGCACCGCCGCCAAAACTACGGCTCCGCTTCGAGCCCGAATCCGCGCCCTACTCAATCAGCTTCTCGCTTACGGCGCAGTCTGCAATCTTCGAGTCAGCGGACGGACCCGGCCAATTGCAGATCTCTGATGATCGTCACACGATCACCGGATCGGCGAGCGTTGAAGCCGAACCAATAGAATTTGAATTCACCCGCAGTCGCGGACGATCGAAAATCATTTGGGACCTCGAACGTGAAGACGAAGAGCGGCTAGTCAAGAAGATCTTTGTCGGAACAACCTCGCTCGCGGCGAGCGGCGCCTTCCCGATCTATACGACCACCTCTGGTCAAACTGCTCTTCCGCCGCAATTTCGATTTACGAACAACGCTCAAATCGACATCACTGAGGCCGAAGTCTCGCTCGAATCACCGGCTCGAATCGTATTGGTTTTGCAAGTTGAAAACCCATCCTATGAGTTTCGTTTGGAGGTTCTAGAAAGCAAATCGTTCGCACGACTCAAACCGCGTGGTGGACGATTTGTATCCGTCGGTTCGAAAGCCGCTTCGATCAAAACAAGGGTTCAGCCATCGGAGAGCGAGTTGTTCCCACTGTGCTTGATCGATGGAAAGTGGCCCGATGCGCGCCGGGTCATGTTCAACGGCAAGCCCGTCGACACTAAGCGCGCCGCGTTCTTCTTCCCTCGGATTCCATCCGCCAACATCAAAGCCGCTTTGAACTCCGCGGAAGCGGGCAGAGAGGCGCTGCCCGGCAGTGTCACCATTTGGGAATCTGGCGGGCTAAGCGAGAACGAACTCGACACTAGCGAGATGGACCCGGGATTGGTCGATGACTTGCGCGCGCTTGGCTACGTCAAGTAACTCTACCGGTGGAACAACGCAGGCCGAGGACCAACCGAGCCGTTAATCTCGACCGGTTAGCAACTCTGCATAAACGCGAGTGCGAGCGGCGCAATCATCGACGTACGCGAAGAGGCTAGCGTGGTGCTCCGGTTCAGCGTCGAGGACCGCAAGCACTTGCTCGACGACGCGTTGAATTCGACCAGGCACTAGGCGCACCGAGTTCTGCGGAATGCCCAAACTGGACGTCAAGAATTCGATGTTGTCGTCCATTGCGATCGCGAGTACTGGGACATGTTGCGTTACGGCAAAGGTCAACCCATGCCTTCTCATCGAGAGCAACATGGAACACTGCCTGTAAAGTGCAAGCGCTTGCCAAATCGATAGCTCGTCAACCACGGCCGTACAGCTCGATGATTCCTTCATCAATCCGATCACTCGACCGCTCATCAATCGATCGTCTAGTTCCTCTGGATTCGTGCTATCGCTGGTCATTTGAGGAATGAACAGCAACTGCGCCCCGGTATTTTGAATCACTTCGTCCAACAACTCGGCCAACAATTTTTCGCTTCTGGTCTGGCCTTCCGCGCCATCACGCCACGCATAGCTGCGAACATTGACTGCGATAATGCGTCGATCGGGCTCAACCTCTAACTGACCCAACAGCGCGTTGGCTTCATCTAACCAAACGGATCCTTTCTGAAGACCGTAATCACCGCTGGGCTCCAAAAATGGCAAACCCAAAGTTGGATCGGGCAATACTTGCACTTGGTCGCCGTCGATTCCGAGCTCGACCAAATTGTCGCGCGATTGAATTTCTCGAACCGTGATCAGCTCTGAACCTTCAGCAATAAACCGCAAGTAGTCGCGGGCAATTCTGGAAGTTTCCGTCGCCACTGTCATTCCGAAAAGCATGACGGGCGTTCCGAGAAAGTGCGCCAGCGAAACCAATTGAGCGTAAGCCGACAAGCCGCCGTTCATGAAATTGCCACTGTGGTCAAAGAACATGCGGCCACCGCCCAGCACCAACCAATCGGCTTCCCGAATTGACTCCGAGATTCGAAGCAAATGCTCTTTAGAATCGCCGCGATTGAAACCGTGAAACCATTGGTGCGCAGCCTTTGGCTCGTCCTCATCGAACAGATCCGGAATCGTTCGCACACGATAGAGAGCTTCGTACTCAGCGGACGGGTGACGCGAAAGAACCGTTAGTTCTGCGTCGGTTTGTTCGATCATGCGCTCTCGCAAAACGGCGAGCATGCCTTGATCTCCCAAATTCGTCGTTCCGTATTCGCCAGCCAGTACTAATTTCATGTTGCTATTGGTCTGAATGAATCGAAGCAATTCCTATTTTAAAAAATGCAGTCGACGAGTTCCACGATATCGAGCTATTCGTCGAATTAGCGCTCGAAGCTGAATGAAGACCGCGTTTCCATGAATAAATCATCGACCAAGCCAAGTCGCATCGAAACACCACTCGGCACCACTCTTCAAACGAACAATTGCGCACAAAGTTTCGCTACGTTCCAAAAGCTCAGGCATCGGTCCTTCCGTGTACCAATCAATTTGAGTGAAACGCTCGCCACCTTCTGTTAGTTGCAGTGCGACGTCCAGTGGACGCAAAATCGTAGTTTTCCTATTCGCAGCCAAATTTTCACCGAGTACCAACGCGACTTCTTCAACGGGAGCCTCGTGAGCAGGCACCCGCACGTAGCCTCCAACCCAAGCATGCCCTGTCTCCGAAACCTCCGCTTTCAAGATGACGCCGTTAGCTATTGGTGCAGGCGACCAGTTGTCGAGGCCCGGTTGAGCCGACGGCGAAACCACGTAAACGTCTTGGATATTCCACAATTCGCGCTCCAACGCGTACGTATTCGCGACGCCAACTTCCGTGCAGATCTCGCGAACGAGTGTGGAGTCGACGAAGGTCGAGCCATAGTCACCTAGATCCAGAACGTGACTTTCGCTCGCGCAAACAAAAGTGAAGCCGGAGGCGTCGCGCTCCGCTTCGGGTAAGACCTCTGGAGTATGCGTACTAAATACCAGCAAACCATCGGGTTCGAGCGCTTCGTAAAGACGTGCGAGGAACTTCGCAAAACTACTGCGCGGAAGATGGCTAAAGAGCGAAGCGACCCAGATCACGTCGAACTTGCGTGGCAGAACTAGATCTTCTGGCGCCGTTTGCGAATCGAACGCGTTGACTCCGAAAGTATCCTGAGCGAAGGCAACCGCCGGACGCAAAACGTCGCTGCACCAAATATTCTCAACCGGCAACAACGCAGGCATGTATCGCAATATGCGTCCGTAACCGCCCGCGAAATCGAGCAAGCTCGATGAACTCGACAGTTGCTTGCCGGCAGTTCGCAAGACATGCCGCAATACTTCGAAGCCCTCGTATCCACTTCGCGCGTAGGCGGTCAATTCGAAACCGTCAGGAACCTTTTGAACATCCGCGCGAGCCATGTCGTCGTTTGGGTGCACTAAATCTACTGGCAGCGGGGAGACGCCCTGTGCTTTCAGCCAAGCCTCGCGCAACGCTGGCGCACCATCTAGATCGTTCATCCGAGCACTATACAGAACGACGTTTCGATCAGTCTTCGTCGCCGGTATAACCAAGCATCTCAAGTTCGGAGAGCGTCTCGGGATCAATGCGACGATCCGATTGATACTCGACATAACTCAATCGCGCCGTCGCCTCTCCGCGGTCTAGCATTTCCAGCATTTGCGCCACGCGATCGGGGTGATCGCCCGCAACATCGTTCACTTCACCGGGATCGTTCTTCAGGTCATAGAGCGCGCGAAAAGGTCCGAAGAGGTCTTCATCTTCGATTCGTTCTAATGCGCCCTTACCAACGCCTTTAAGCACTGAGGGAGGTAGCTCGTAGGTACCAAAAACCTTTCCGGCGATCTCGGGAAAGCTGTCGTCCAGCCAGGAGCGAACGCGAGGGAGAGCTGAAAAAACCTGCGAGTCCTGCGGAACGAACCAATGGATTCGTTTCGACGAGGTTCCAATCCCCCACAATCACGCTGCGGCTCTCTTCGAAGTCTCCGTATGCGAAGGCGGCCACCTGGTCGAGAGGCTGTCCTAAAACTGCGGGCAAAAAGGATCGTCCATGTAGCGTTTTGGGATGCGGCAAACCGCCCACATCGAGAAAGCTCGGCAACAGGTCCACCAACTGCACATTTGTGCCGACCCGATGTCCCTCGACGCCGCCCGGCGGCCTCACGATCAATGGAACGTGGAGCTCTTCCCCGTGAAGCAGCAGATGATTGAAGTACGACTCGTGCTCGACCATGGATTCCCCATGGTCCGCGCTGATCACGAGCCAAGCTTTTTGAAGCAGATCACGAGAATTTAGCTCGGCGACGAAATCCGTAAGTGCTGCATCGATCGAGCGAATCCCTCGATCATAATCGTCGACGAGCTGTATAACCGAAAGTCGCGTTTGCCCCTCGGCCAGCACCGGATCCGCGGTGTACTTGGGAATCGCGCTGAGCATCGTTTCCTTTGTAACCGCAACCGGCGCGGTCCGATCAGCAATAGAGCTAGCCGTCAGTTCGCCTTTCCATTTCGATCCCGATAAGTAAGGTCCGTGAACATCCAGTACTTGCAGAAACAGAAAGAACGGCTCATCGGGGTCAAGCGCGTCGAGCCACTCAAGTGCAAGTGGCGCCGCATGGTCGATTCCCCCAGAGACGTCATCTAAACCCCGCTTTGCGGCACTCTCGTCGTAGTATTCGAAACCGCGCTCCAATCCGAAAAGCTGCCCCGCATTAAAATTGTCAACGATGCCTGCCGTCCGATAACCCGCGTCTTGAAACAGTTCGGCGAGGACCTCGTGCTCTGGAGCCAAGGACCAAAGGTCGCCTTCAGAATCCTCGCCAAAGGGTCTTCGAAAGCTTGCCGGTTGAAGCCCAGTAAACTGTGACATGTAACTCGGAGCAGTCCATGGTGCGTTCGACCAACAACGATCGAACACCACCGAACTTGTCGCGAGCTGGTCGAGCCCAGGAGTTGTCTCGCGCTCGTAGCCATAGAGCGAAGTGTGGCGCGCCGAAAGCGTATCAACGCTGATGAAAACGATCGAAGGGCGTTCGGGGTCAGACTCTGCGCTACACGAGGACACAAGCGCAATGCAGAGGAGGCTTGATTTGAATCTCGTGCGCATCGCGCAAAGTCTAGCATTTAGAACTAGAGTTCGAAGCGCAGGCTCACACGTCCGTTAGTGTTATCTGGCAAAGCAGAGAACAGCCCCTCAGTATCGTCGGCATCGAAGACCTGGACGGCGGTAATCAATTTGAGATCCTCATGAATCGAGCGCAACTGTCGCTCGAAAATAAACTCATAGATATTCTCGTTGAGCTCTGTATCCAAGATCGCCCGGGCTTCGAGCGAGGTGCGACTGAAATCGTTGAGCTCCCAAAAGCCGCGCAACACGAAGTCGGATCGAAAGGGACGAAGCCGAGCAGCCAAATCGCTATCGCTGGCCCCGGTTTCACCGACATACTCGATAGTTGTAGTTAGCTGATCGCCATCCGCGAACAAATTTGGAAAGAGCCGATCGACGCCAAACGCGTATTGAAGGTAATCTGCAGGCGTTTCGAGTGATGACTCGTCGAATCGATAGGGATCTTTGAACGCCAGTTCGGCCTTGAGAGTCAGGGTCGAGAGGAAGTCACCCAATACGTCGGAATTGGGAACCAAACGCAATCCGCCGCCAACCGTCGTCGTTCCAAAGTAGAAAGGGACGAGTTCGCCACCTCTCGGACCAATCACCGGCATGTGCTCTGGTCCGCGCGCCACAAGGAATTGAAGATCAGCGTTGGCCGCGCGGGTTTGCAGCGTGCTTTGTAGCCGTACACCAAACAGTGCGCCTTCTATGCCTGTTGGTATTTCCCCGCCTTCTTCATCGAACGGCATGCCTAAGCTTGAAATTGAAAACCGAGAATCGTCCGTTGCAAAAGGAGTGCGCCTGAAAACCGGCAGCGCGTAGGCCGAAACGGTCGGTTCTCCGAAAGTTTCGTTCCCTTGCATGAAGCTACGCCAACGAACGCCCAGTTCACCCAAGCGATCTGAATCCAGCAGATCAGAGCTGAGGTCACGTCGATTCAGAATGTCGATCGGATTGAACGTATCGGCAATGCCCCAGTTCTCGACGAACTGGCCGACACGTAGATCCCAGGTGTCCTGTTCGTACGTGACGTAGCCCTCGAAGGGCTCGAAGCGATTGCTCTTTGAATCTCTAACATTTACGCCAATGCGTTGCCGTAAATAGGCACTGGTTCGGTTCGTCAAATCGAACTCCAGTTCAAGCTCACCTTCGATTCGATATTCCGAATCGAAAGCAGGCGAATCCCCAGCGGTGTATAACCGTGAAGTCAGCTCCAAATGGCCTTTAACGCCGCGAAGTGGTCCGTTATCGGAGGCTTCGCCTTCATCGTTCCAAATCCCACCAAGCAAATCGTCCAAGCCGTCATCGAAGAGTTCGTCATCAAAAACATCGTCGTTTGAGAACACGTCTGCTTGCAGCTGCGAAGCCGGATCGCCCTGGAAAGGCGCTGCAGCGAGAACCAGAGCTAGGCAGATTGGATACATCACGGTGATCAATTTTCTTCGAGCGCCCGCGTCGTAAAGACTTCGTCGTTCAGGTTGGCACGAGTCTTTCCAGTTCGCTGACTTGTGTACAGCGAAAGATTCAAGAAGACCTTGTCAAAGCTCAGGCTCGTTCGCTTCCCAGTTTGATGGTTGACCATATCCTGATTGAAGGAACGCCAAAAACGTCCGTGCATGTGCTGCCAGCCAGAAGCAATGGAAGTCTTGCTATGCACGCCGGCTTTGTCGAAGTACTCGATTCTCTCCTGACGCCAATTAACGCGGTGATAGTAAATGCGCAAGCGAGAGTAGCCGGTGTCTCGGTAGTTCGGTCGAGCTTCTACGACGTAGACAGGAATCGTCTCGCCCTCTTTCTCAAGAGTCGATTCTTCAGCAAAGGTCCAGTCGAAATCACCGAGGTCGAGCGTCGATAAATCCTCGTAGGTAAACTCGGTGCCCTGAAAGCTCGCCGTTTTGTTTGCACCGGAAATCCGACGCACGCGCTTGGTAGCGGGTAAATAGAGCCAATTGTCGTCAGAAGTTCCGGGATGTTCGTGAGTCAGGGCCGCCACCCCTTTGATCTCGGCGGGGCTCATAAACTTGACGATCGATTTATCGCCCTCGCCTCCCTCGAGCAGCATCCGCAAGACATGACGCTGCACCGAATCGCCATGCGAATCGAACAACTCCATCCGGCCTTGCCAAATTTCGTCGACCCAACCAGTGTTGTAACGATCGGCGTACTCTGCGATTTCATACCCGTACTTATCGGGATTGTCCGTCGTGAATGTCGGCACTTCGGGAACCGCGGGTAGATCTCCGAGGCTCGAAGCCAAGAACAACGTCGCTACGCAAATTGAAGTAATCATGTCGATAGTGTGATGGGTCAGACGGAAACGGCTTGTCCGCTGATTTGTTGAGCGGGTACGGAGGCAACTTCGCGCTCCGAGTTGAATTCGGGGAAGTAGGAGAGCAGCGCGGGCACGACCAAGATGTCCGCAACCCATGCGAGTAAGAACATCACCGTAGCGAGCGTGCCCATCATGTAGTTAGGTCGAAAGTCGCTGAAGGTCAGGCCTAGGAACCCGACAATCAAAACGACCGTTGTTGTCGTCATCGCTCGACCAACTTGGTCGTAGGTGAAGACCATCGAATCCTGCAAGCTTTTGCCCATTCGACGGGCTTTCGTGAATTTAGCAAAGAAGTGAATCGTGTCGTCGACACAAACACCGAGTGCAACCGATGCCACCATGATGGCGGGACCGTCCAGCGGGTTCCCGCTTAGCCCGATGAAACTGAGCGGAATCAGAATCGGTAACAGGTTCGGAATGATGCTGACCACTGCCAACGCCAAGGAGCGAAAGATCAGTGCAATCAGGATTGTGATGATCCCCAAAGCTAGCCCAATCGATTCGATGAATCCGTAGGTGAACAATTTGGGAGTGCGTGAGAACAAAACCGTCTTGCCTGAAATGCCCATCTCGGAAAGCGCAGGCTGCCCATCAACTGACGCACCGACCAACAACGGAAACTCGTCGCGCGCGATCTGCTCAAGGCGATTGAACGCGTCTTGCTGCAATACCGTCGGCGCCTGCTTGACTCGTCCTTGCACGCGAAAGAATCGGCGATCAGAACTGATTTGGGTCGAGAGGTTTTCTCCAGGCCGCGCGCCGTTCTCGTATTGAAGGAAGTACTGAGCAATCAGACTGCCCGCGTTTTGTGGTGGGTGCAGACTCCACTCCTCACTCCACTCATCGAACTCCAAACGAGGCTCACGCAATCCCTCGGCCACGTCGTCCTGGTTCGGCACCCGATACTCCGTTGCGCGATTCTCGTTTTGAACCTGATTGATCTTGCGCAAAATATCGAGCGGACTCGTCAGATCGGTAATCACTCGCATGGGCGATTTAGGATCCGCCATCTCCTCAATCAATCGACTCTCGAATCGCTCGAGTTCGGCTAAGAACTCACCCGAAACGCCGATTCTTGTGTCTTCGATATGCTTCCATTCCGCGTCGAGCCGAGCCAGTTCCGCCGTTTCACCGTCGGAAAGAGGCGCGAACTCCTCTGGCGCGCTGACGGCACCCAACTTTTGAATGGTCAACTCGTCGCGACGTGCGCGCTCGTCATCGAACTCGCGCAAATCACGATCTGTGTCGATGCCGTCGAAGACCAACTCGAGATCGCCCACTCCACCGAGTCGCGTCTCGATCCAGTTGAAGTCGGTCATCACCGGGTTGTCATCCGGGAACATGGCCCGGAAGTCGGTATCGATTTTGAGACGCGAAATTCCAACTATTGTGACAGCGATTGTGATTGCGGATAAGCCCAGAATCACTGCTCGTTTCTTTAGCACCCAATCGGCGACGCTCAAGCTGAGTGGCCCGGGTGCATCGGACTTGAGTTCATCGGCTCGCAGCTTAGGCAGCGGCACAATCGATAGCAGTGCCGGCAGCAACGTCATGGAGACAACATAGGCGGCCAAGGTTCCGAGTCCCGCGGTGTAACCGAGCATACCCATCGGACCGATTTCGCTAACCATTAGCGAGTAGAAGCCCACCGCGGTCGTTACCGAGGTGAGAAATACGGGCAGTGCATTGCGGCGGATGACTTCGACGAGCACCTCTCGCTTCGTTACAAATCGAAAGCGTTGAACGGACCACGAAGCGACGATGTGAATCGCGTCAGCGATACCAACGGCTGTCAGAACTGTCGGCGATATAGCCGTTAGATTATTCAGCAGGTCGCCCTTCCCGATCACGGTACCAAGCATCAGCATTACAGAGATCGCCACAACCATCATCGGGGCAATCACCCCAATCAGATTGCGGAAGATCACCAGAAGCACCAGGATGATCAGAGCCATCACGAAGCCCATGTACTTCATGTCGGCGGTACCGACCTCGACGAAGTTACCTTCGAAGAGCGGCGAACCAGCAAGTCGAAATTCGTAAGGGCTACTGGGCTTCGGAACAAAGCCCGCCTGCGCAGTCACTACATTGTTCGCGTCACTGCGGTCAAAATAGCCGCCCTCGCCATCCGACTCATACTCGAAGTACTTACGAACTAGCGCGCCTTCCGAGTTGAGCATGAAATTGCGATTCGGATCAGAAAACTCGAAGGTCAAACGATCCTTTTCCAGGCCTGATGGAAGCCCATCGATCCACGTTTGGAGTTTCGCATACCCGGGAGTCGGAATAGCCAAACCCCGCTCAACGCGCAGGACGTGACGAATACCGCGTAAACTCTCTTGCTGCTTTTGAACGGAGAAGAGTGCCGGGGCAGCCCCCCGCAGTACCGAGTCTTCCGCGAAAGCTGCTTCCAAATCTGACTCAGAAATCCTGCCACGCAACACTTGCACTTGAATGGTCGTGATCGATGCGGCTTCGTCGACAATCGTTCCGAGCATCAACGGCTCCCCGATAAAGTCATCGAGATTCGCATCATCACCAATTGCTCGGCGAACCAGCTCCGCACCAACCAACTCTGCACTACGCTGCCCGCCAAGCACCGCAACCATGCGCTCGACCAATTGCTCATCACTCAGATTCGAGATTTCCGATTCGGGCATGTGCACCAAATCCGAAACGATCAGACCGTCTTCACCGCTTCCATCGATTTGCCCGTAACGAATCCAGGGAGCCGAAGTGAGGCTTCGAACATGTCGCACACCGGGAACCTGCAGGAGTTCTTCAGTCAACCTTGCGATCGTTGTCAATGAACGACGACTGAAGACACCCAGCGAATCCTCTTTCTCTTCAAAGGCTACAACGACGTAATCTTCGGCGACAAACTTGTCCTCCAAGTCGTTGTAGGCGGCAACGGACGGGTCCTCGAGTCCGAACCAAATTTCGGTTCTTGGATCGAACATCAGGGGCTGCGGAGGTAATCCACCCGCCGTGTCGCCCAATCGACTCAAACCATTCGTCAGTTCGTTGACGGTTCCCGCTCCGCCGCTTCCGACCAAGAACAGCGCGACGAGCAGCACGAGAGACAACGGCCAACGCAGCCGGAAGACCCACTCCGCGAAATCTAAGCGCGAAGGATTGGAAGAATTGGAACTCATATCGGGGAAGCTCAGAGGTTGTAGTTTGAAATCGAAATGCGCTTCGAATGGGAAGTTCAGGCGAACAGGCTCGATCGAATCTGACGGGCGACTGCGCCGAAAATGGACGCTCCGTGAACTCGCGCAGAGAGCATCGCTCCCTGGCAAGTGGAGAGCAGCAGCCAGGCTTGATCCTCGGGACTGCCCTCAAACTTGAACTGGCCGAGCTCGCGGCCGGTTTTCATCATCCCGCTGACGCGCTGGTGAATCGTGGTGAAGAGCGCGTCGACTCGCTCCTGCATCTTGGGCGGGAGCGAGTTGTACTCCGCTTGCAAGATGCCCGCCGGGCAACACCGGTCGCCCATCGTCGCCATCTCCATGTTGTGGTCTAGGAAGGCGTTCACGACCGCTTTGGGCCCACCACCAGTGGCGAGAGCCGTTTGCGTTATTTCGCCCGATAAGGCCTCGAAAAGATCACAAAGTGCCAATCCAAGAGCCTCTTTTGACGAAAAGTGGTGATGGATGCTGGCCTTGGTTATTCCCAACTCAGAGGCGATGTCCTGATAGCTGAAGCCACAGAAGCCCTTCACCAGCAGGAGTTCCACGCTCAGTTCCAAGATCTGTTGCTTGCGGTTATTCATGGGCAAGCGAGCACCCTACCTACTAGTAGGTTAATGACAATGCCCGATCTCCGAATTTGTCAAAGAGAAGCTTGGAGCCACGGATGACCCTCCCGAGAAGCTGCGAGTCTGGGATGAGGCTCAAGCTCAATATTGAAGTGAGCGAGCCTTAGAAGGAGATTCCCGAGCGACTCAGCCTAGCGCCACCAAGACTTGAACACCGCTCGAGCGAAGTTGAAGCCGTAGGTGAAGTTGCGTCCCTTCTTACTCTCGCCGCTCTGACGGCGCAAAACGGTGATCGGCACTTCGCCAATCCTCAATCCATTGCGAGCCGCCGAGATTATCGTTTCGGCCGCCTGGAATTGATCTTCGTTGAGCACGATTCGATCCAAGCTGCTCACGCGAATCGCTTTGAATCCGTTGGAGCAATCTGAAATCTTCGTACCAATCAAAAAGTTGATCAAAGCGCTGTAGACATGAATGCCTGCCAAGCGAACTTTGCTGTCTTCCTCCCGTTGACCGAGCAAGCGTGAACCGATTACGAAATCGTACGTGTCGGCTTTGACCGGTTCGACCAGACGCTCGATCTCTTCCGGAAGGTGCTGCCCATCCGAATCGAGAGTCACCACGATCTCCGCACCGATGCGCTTCGCTACATCGTAGGCCAATCGTTGAGCCGCCCCTTGGCCGCGACGCATCGGATGCGAAATAACCGCATGACCCGAATCGCGAACAACCTGCGCGGTGTCATCATCGCTGCCATCATCGATTACAAGTACGCGCACTTCCATACCAGCAACTTGGTTCGGAACGCGCGCAAGCACCGGACCGATATTTTCAGCTTCGTTGAGCGCCGGTAGAACAACCAAGACCTCTGCCCCGTTGAGCTGTGCAGTGCACTCATTCATTCCCTGACGTTGCGAGTAAACGCGCACGAAACGATCCAGGGTTTTGCTGGTAACAAAGAGTTTCCCGCGCTCGCGCAGAAACAAGGTCCACAACAGCAGGGTCGATAGCACCAGGAGCGCGAGCAACCTCCCGTGTGCCACTTGCTCCATCGCCAACATAGAAACGGCGAAGTCGGCCAGATTCGGCTTCAAACAAACGGCTAGTAAGCCGAATCCAATCAGCCAACGCAGTGCCGTTTCAAATCGAGATAGGCTGCCTGCGCGAAAACGCATGAAGGCGAAAAGGACGACACCCAGGCCGATCGCGCCACCGAGCAAACGCATAAGAACGAGAGATTGCTCGGGCATTTTCGTTTACTTGAGGTATTCGGAGCGCTGACGCGAGCCATCCCAGCGAATGTCGGGAAAGACCGCATCTTCACGCGACGCAATGCGTTCTTTGTGCGCAATCAAGTCGGTCAACATGTGCTTGATTTCACCTTCCATGTCGTGCGTCGGCTTGTAACCCAAATCCAGCAAAGCTTGATGATCCGGGTTGTAATGGTGCTCTTCTTCTTCGACACGCGGATTCTCGATATTACGAATCTCCGGTGCCAAGCCGAGTTGCCTTCCAATCGTTTGAATCTTCCGCGCCAAATCGGTGACGTTATAGACCTCTTCAAATTGATTGAAGGTGCGGTACTCGCCCGCTTCAGCCGGGTTTTCAATCGCCAATGTTAAGCAAGCCATCGAATCGCGTAAGGGCAGGAACCCACGCTTTTGCGTACCTTTTCCGAAGGGGGTCATCGGAAGGTCGATCACTGCTTGGCAACAAAATCGATTGATCGCAGTGCCGAAGCATTGATCGAAATCAAAACGCGTGCGCAATCGCGGATCTTCGCCCATAGCATCCCAACGAGTTCCGTAGACGACACCTTGCATGATGTCGGTGGAACGCATGCCCCAAATGCGGCACGCCATCTCGACATTATTTGTGTCGTGAACTTTTGACTGGTGATACCAACTCCCCGCCTTCCGCGGGAACATCACGCGCGCCGTACGTCCTCGATACTCGAGATCGAAGAAACCCTCGGGTATGTCAACATTGGGGGTTCCGTACTCACCCATCGTGCCCAATTTAACCAAGTGACATTCGGGAACGACTTCCTGCATCGCGTACAGCGACACAAGCGTCCCCATCACATTGTTCGTTTGGGTGTAAATTGCATGCTCCGCATCGATCATGCTGTAGGGAGCGGAAGGCATCTCACCCAGATATACAATTGCCTCGGGCTTGAACGCCTTATAAGTGTTCGTGACGAAACTGCGGTCCGTCAGATCACCGCGATAAAATCGCAGGCTCTTGCCTGTCTTCTCGCGGAAGGCAATCAGTCGATCCGCCATCGGAACGATCGGAATCGCGGACTGCGAACCCATTTCACCCACCCACCGGCGACGACTGTAATCATCGATACCCGCAACTTCGTGACCGGCCTGCGCCAAGTGCAAACTGAGCGGCCAGCCGAGGTATCCGTCTACTCCAGTGATCAAAACTCTCATTGGTTCCGTATGTTCTTTCGCGTTCTGTGCGTGTTCGAATCGTTGCGTGAGTCGTGAGCGCCTTCCCTCGGCTCGAAAATTTCGAAACCCGAGACAGGGCGGCCTACCTGCCGGAAATGTACTCCAAAATCGGATCCGTCGCGGCAGAAAGCCCAAGCTTTGGCCTCCTTCCCCACGATCACGTAATCAAGATCCGTCTGATCGGCCAACCGATTGACATCATCGGGCAGGGTCTCCCAATAAATCCAGTGATATCCGACTCCCGGGGTCTGGTAAGCAGTTTTTTGAGGTTCTTGCGCCGTCAACGCGACGGTCAATTTCCCCTTCGACGCTCGTTTTCGGTTGATCCAATCCACCAATTGGGGGTTGTAGTTCGCCGAATGCTTGTCCGCCAACACGGTCTGTCGAACGGTAAACTCGACCACGTTTGCGTACCCCAGCCCAGTACTCGCGATCATGAGTAAAAGGCTCCCTATTCTTAGGAGAGCGTTGCGATGTCTCATGAGAATCACGAGCGAGACGAACATGAGAAAGGCTGCGGTCAGAGCCTGGCGTCGCGCAAAATTCCACTCGACGTAATAGCTCTTGTGAATCGTATGGATCGAGAAGAAGCCCGCCAGTGCAAGGAGGCCAAGGAAGATCCACGGCGCTGCGCTGGAGCCTCGTAGCCGATCCAACCAGAGCTTCCGCTCGTTGAAGAGGCGAGCGCTGCTCGCTACGCCGGCGATGAGCCCCACTACCAGGAAGTAGTGAAAGAGCCCGAAACTCTTGGAGTAGCCCTGATTGCTAGTCGGATCGAAGGCGACCAAAAAACCGCGCGATCGATCGGCGATGTAGGCCCATAAACCGTCGACGTGAAGAATCGGATCGAAAGCGCTGAGTAATGAACTTGCGCGAGCTTTATCAAAGCGAAACATCGCGCCGAAACTATCGTCCTCGAGGAAGGACTGAACGTAACTGTGATGCCAACCAAGAAGCAAGGCGCAAGGAACGATCGACCCCGTAATAAAACTCAAATACCGGCGGCGATTGTTGCTTCGAAACAAACCGAATAGAAGCGCTGGGTAGAGCGCAAAGGCCACGATCATGAGTTGGCCGCGCGCCAGCATCATCAATCCCAACCAAAGACTGAGTTCGAGACCGGCGACGAGGTTAGCGCGTTCAAAGCACCGCAAACTTCGCCACAATCCTGCAAACAAGAGCGTGTACGCCAATCCCTCGGTATTGGGCAACGAGGTGAACTGGAAAAACTCTTTGTGCAGCCCAATCAGTACAACGAGTGCATGGGCCGGCAAGAAGGCGGGCAAGGAAGTTGGGAAGAATGGCTCCGGAAGCAACCTCCGCGCAAAAAGGTAAGCGAAGATGAGAGCTAGGAAATAGAAGCAAGTCGGCAGCCAAATACCGACGGACTGAATCGGAAACACGCGCGCTGTATATCCATAAACCAACGGCCACAACGGACTGACTGATGTCGGATGCGGGAACGATTCGAACCCTTGGTGATAGAGGGAGACATTGGTCACCAAGCCTTCGCCATCACGCACGTGTCCGGCAACTTCGGTGTAGTAGCCGCCATCGATTCCGGGCAAGCGTGAATTTATCGAAAGGACAATCTTAGGCACCGCGAGCGCAACCAGAATGAGAAGCAACAGCGCAAGGCTGCCTCGACCGCTCCTTTGCGCCAGAGAACTCTGATCTAAATGTGTGCTCGAACTTCTCACGTAATTTCAGGCAGCCAGTCGATCGTCGCAGCGGAACTGCAGCGAAGCGGGCTTTGTCGTAGTAGGCCGTTTTTCGGGCGAGCCACTAGAGTGGTTGTTCAATGAAACGCCAATCTGGTTCAGGGCAAACGGGGAGGGTAAAAGCCACGTTCCCACTCCTTGCTCGAATAGTATCTTAGTTGGCGATTCAAAAAGCTTCCGAGCACTTGCTCCATTTGGAGTAAGCCCGCCGCATCAGAATTGTGCAGGTCGATCAATTCATCGGGATCCGATCGTAAATCGAACAGTTGCTTGCTTTCTCGGTCAAGGTTGACGATCAGCTTCAGGTCTCCCATCAAAACGCCGTCCTCAAGCGTTATCCCCTGAATGGTGAAGAAAATCGGTCTCTCTGAACCGTCATAATCGAGGTCGAGTATATCCCCCCGGCCCTGCATATTCCCGTGCGCCTGCATGCCTAGTAGTTCGAGCGTCGTCGGGGCAACATCGAGCATCGAGACCGGCTCTGAACTGCGTCGAGCATCTATACCGGGAACTCGAATCATAAGCAGCGAGCGAATTTGCTCTTCGTGAAGCGTTGTACCGTGCGTCGGATAACCGTGTTCGTAAAAAGCCTCACCGTGATCGGAAGCGACGATCAACACGGTGGAATCCCAATCACCCTGCGCCTTCAAAAAATCAATCACTTCTCCAACGTAATGATCCGCGTAGTTCTGAGCATTGTCGAATCGGTTCAGCATGACCGGGATCTCTTCCACCGGGTAGTTCAAGTAGCTAGCGGCAAAATCAATCTCGCTCGGCTCAAACGTGCGCTCGGCATCCTCCGGAATTTCATAGGGAAAGTGGTTGGATTGAAAATTGAGGTACGCGAAGTAATTGCCTTCTACTCTTCTGCGACGCCAGTTCTGCCACTTCGCAATCGGCGTCGGCTCATAAACTTTGGACTGCTTCCCGCGTCCTTTATGCGGCTCATCTGGCCAATCCAACGAATGCCGAAAGACATCCAATCCCGGCGTCTTGAGAAAGCGGTGCATGTTTCCCCAGCGTTCGTTTTGGCACGAAAATAGGCCGGTAGAGTAGCCCGCCGCTTTCAGCGCATCCCAAATCAAAGCGCGTGGATATTGAATATCGAGGTAATAGTCGCGATGGTCGTATTTGCGCGGATGCAAAGAAGAGAGGATCGCCAGTTGTGCGTAGCACGAGTGCGTCGAAGCAGCATAAGCGCGGTCGAACACCACCGACTCCTCGGATAACTTTTTCAGGTTGGGAGTCAAGCCTTCTCGCGATTCCTCATTCAACCACGTTCGCTTCCAAGGCAGCGACTCGAGCATAATCAGCACGACGTTGAAAGGCTGCTTCAACTGCCCTGGATCGTAAGCATTGATGGCCGTTCCCTGCGCTTCGGAAATCGACAGGCTTTTGCCTGTCGCAAGTAATCCGGTATGCGATCGACGCACCATGACCCAGTTGCCCTCAGGTACAAAGCCTTTGACGATCGTTGGCAGTATTCCCGATTGCCCGTAAGCAATCGTAAAAACGAACGCAGCCGATAGAAGCAACGCTACGTAGCGCTTCGGAGTAGATTGCTTTGATGCAAAACGAGCTCGCCTGAAGCCGAGAAAGGAAGCGATGAAGGTCAATGTCGACAGGAGCGGAACCGCAGAAATTGCCAACACTTCCGCGACTTGCGCTTCTTGGAGAATTTGATTGGCACTGGTGTAAGCAAACCACAGATCGGAAATTTTTAGATGCACGCCTGCGCTGAGAAATTTCGCTGTCGATAAAATCAGAGCTGACAGTGCCACGCACAAAACAGCGCTTTTAATCAGGTCGAATGCGATTGCGAGTTTTTGCCCCGGTCGAAAGCGTTCCAGCAAAGCGGCTGCGAACACGAGCAAACACGCTTCGAATACCAAAAGGCTCACCAAACCCAACGCCACGGCAATTTGATTGAGTAGGTCGAGCTTTTCCGGTGGTAAGCGGCTGAAGACGCTAACGAAGAGCAAACCACCGTGGAAGCACCAGGCCAGTGCGATGATTGGCCATTGCGACAAACCGTTCCACTGATCGGAGCGATTGGGATTAGACATGGGCTGGTAGATTGCTCGAATCGATTATGCGCTGTGCCGCGAAATGTGGCGGGAAGCTTTCGGTAGGCAAAGTTTTCGCGATGTAGGACAGCGAGAGGTCAATGCTTGTCGACCAACAGCTGCTCTTGGTCCCTCGACAATATCAATTTCCATGACCAACTGAGACAAGTCGTTCCCTCGGATTCCGCCAGTCGTGTGATACAGAAGTGAGAAATGCTTTCTCGCCTCCCAAATCAATCGAGCGACGAGATTGACGACGCCCTATTCACAATTCTTTGCCGCACCTATTTCCGGCACTCGTAACCCCAGAGATCCCGTTCCCAAAGCTCGACCAAATTGTGGTCTTGATAGAGGTTTGGCTGGAGATGGGCGAACTCACTCCACGATAGGTACGCATATGTGCGGCATCCTCGGAATCATCAATACCTCAAACACCCAGTCTTCCCTCACCGACTCGGAAGTCGAGCGCATGCGCGACACGCTTCGCCGTCGCGGTCCAGACGAGGCCGGATTACAAAGGGATCGCAATTGGATCCTGGCACATCGCCGGCTAATCGTTCGCGATACGTCCCACGCTGGCGATCAGCCGATGAGTACGCCCGACGGGCGGTACAAATTGGTCTACAACGGCGAACTCTATAACGACGCCGAGCTCCGCCAAGAACTTCTCGATCTAGATGCAGTGGCGGGTGGCTTTCAAAGTCGCTGCGACACTGAAACCGTCCTTTGGGCCTTTGCAACCTGGGGACCCGAAGCGTTTAGCAAACTGCGCGGCATGTTCGCCATCGCGATCTACGACCAACTCGAAAATCACCTTCACCTTGCGCGCGACCCGCTCGGCATCAAGCCGCTCTACTACCACAGCACGATTGGCGAGTTCGTTTTCGCGAGCGAGATTTGCGCGATCCTCGAGCACCCGTACATCACGCCCGAGCCCAACATCGCGATGGCGAGCGCGTACCTTTCGACGCTTCGATCGGTACTCGGTTCTCACACGCTTTTCAAAGACGTTTTCGCCGTCGAGCCCGGCGAGCGCGTGCTTTACAACGCGAGCAACGGATCGATATATCGTCGACGTTTTCACGCTGCGCAGGCTGTGCGTGAAGACTGGATCGACTTTGACGAAGCCACCGAACAAGCTCGCGAAGTTGTCGAAGATTCCGTCAATCGCCACCTAACTTCAGACGTTCCAATCAGCGCGCTATTGAGCGGTGGAATTGACAGTTCGATTTTGAGTCGCATCGCGCAAGACCAAACGAACGACCTTCACACTTGGTGTGCTGGTACTCCGCAAGCAGCCGCCGAGAATGAAGATTTCGTTTTCGCTCGCGAAGCGGCGGCGTCGATTGGTACGGATCATCGCGAAGTCAGAATCGATCAAGAACGCTTTGTCCGCGATTGGGCTTGGATGGTTTCCGAACTGGGAATGCCGCTCAGTACGCCGAACGAAGTTGCCATTCATGCCGTCTGCAAAGACCTCAACTCGCATGGACGCATCGTGACGATCAGCGGCGAAGGCGCTGATGAACTGTTTGGCGGCTATGACATGAGCTTGCAAGCCGCCGCAAATTTCATGCGTTCTGATCCCAACATTCCGGGCGGTACCTATCAACTCGCCGCCACGGCATGGATTTCCCCCAGCATCAAATCCCAACTCTTGAATCCCGAGGCTTGGAATCAAGTTTCGAACGACTCGTTCCTCCACGAGCATTTCGAGGGCCTATTCAAGCGCTGCCAAGCAGAAGCGGGCGAACACGCCACGGAGCTCGACGCTCACCTGCGCTTTCTCCGTCACAACAACCTGACTGGACTGCTTCAACGGTTAGACACTTCGTCGATGCTGGCATCGGTTGAAGGTCGCACACCCTTTGCCGACGTTCGCGTATTGGACTTTGCGGATAGCTTGCCGATGAACGTCAAATTCCAAGACGAAGGTGAGTTTGGAAATGGTGGCGGTTCAACTGCTGTAGCCACCGCACGTGGAAAACTCGTGCTACGTCAAGCCTGGAGCAACCGATTGCCTGCCTCGATCGCTGCTCGCCCTAAGCAATCCTTCCCGATTCCCTTCCAAGGCTGGATGGATAGCCTGACTCCGGTACTCGAACGCTCGGTGTTCTCGCGTGAGTTATTCGCCAAGGATCTGCGAGCCGAACTCAGCGGTAATCCGGCGGGCTTTTGGCAATGCGCTTGGCCGATGTTGAACCTCGCCCTTTGGGGCGAGCGTTGGTGGGGCTAGGTCAGGAGCGTTATTTGCTGTACTGTGTAAATACAGACGCGAGCTGACTCAGCGAAGTTCCTACATTCGTTGGGATATACGCGCTTTTACACGGCTCTTTTCTCGGAAGTTTGTCCCCACCAAACTAAGACCGACTTTTCAGCAGTTTTACTTCGCGTTTGGAACAATAACCGTTCGCGAACCGTTTGGAATGGCACCCCATCCGAAGTTACTACCCCAACTTCATAAACATTCCAGAGGAGATCCTGATGAAGAGTTTATCTCGTGCCGCACGGGCCTTTGCCTGCGCTGCATTGCCAGCAGTCGCACTTACTTTCCTAACGTCTACAACCTCAGCCCAGTGGGATGACATCCCGCACGTGGCTGGTTCGCCAGTTTTCGAAGATGGTTTCATCGTCATCCACGAAAATGGAAGCGGCATCAACGCTTTCTCGGCCGCTGCACAAAAGTGGTCGACCGTTTCGCCTCCCGGTAGTTCGCTACTTGGCTTTGGCGATTGGACCATGCTGACGGACGAACCCGCGAGCGGAACCTTCCGCGGATACAGCGCTCGCCGCAACGCCTCGGCAACCATCCTGCAGTTCAATCCGATTATGACCGTCGTCGACGATGACGTGATCTTGGTCATCAATTCGGGCCCAGGCGGAATTATCGCTCACGGCTACAGCGCCGTACGAAACGTATGGACGAGCATGCCCCTAACGACCATTCCGACTGCCGCAGACGTCGCCGTTTCGCGCTTCGTCATCGGTATTCGCGATAACGATCGCTATCACGGCTTTGCAGCACGCTCCGCGACATGGGACTCGATTTCGGTCCCCAATGGTGGCGATGTTCCGATTGCCGACGGCAACACAGTCCTCGTCAATCTATTTGATGTCGTCGGCGGTAGCGGAATCCCCAGAATGGGTGCGTTCAGCGGCGTGAAAGGCGTTTGGTCACTCTCACCATTCTATGAGTTCCCCCCCGCTCCGCAACTCGATCACAACGTGGCCTACGTTCGCGTTCGCTCGACGACGCCGGGCATGTTCTCGGGCTCGTCTTACTCCGCGTACGACGCCGCATGGGTGACCTCTCCCGTTCTTCACTTCGCGACCACTGTTACCGAAACGCTTACGGACAACGTCGTCCAAATTGAAGACACGAATCCGGCTATTCGCTACGAAGCCTTCGGCGCGCGCCCTGCGACATGGTCGCTCTTGGCCGGCAATTTCGCCAGCATCGTGCAAGACGAGGACTACACCATCGTTCGCCGCAATTCGAACGCCGAGATCTTTGGCTTCAGCGGAGTCTGCGGCGGTACCTGGGTTCCCGAGCCGACGCCCTCCGGCGCTCTTTCGATTCCGGTCGGAACTCCGGACCACATGATTTCATTGCTCGAAGGTCCGAGCTTGCACACCTTCCGCCCGGCCATGAATACTTGGGATCCGGTAGTGGTTACGCCCGCCAGCGCAGTGATCACTGGCGAAGATTGCTTGACCGACATTCGCGACGCAGGCATTCGTGGAAACGCTGGGCGTTGGCCCGGTTGGGTTGGAGGACCTGCTCTTCCTGCCGCACCGTTCGCAACCACGAGTGCTGGTTCCGTGATTGCCCACCAACAACTCGGCGGTGGAGGAGTCGGCGACATCTACGCTTTTGATGAGCGTTGCGACATGTTCGTGCCTCCTTTCAATCCTGGGCTGGTCACAACTTTGACCGCAGCTCGCAACGTCATCGTTAGCTCCTCAACATTGCCAGGCTCGCCCGTGCACGGTTACAGCGTGCAACGCGGTGACTGGATTACGCCCGGCCCGATTCCGACTCCGCTGTTGGTTCCGCCCACCGCTGACGAAAACGTCGCTTGGCTCGTGGATGGAACAGGACGCCTGTGGGGCTTCGGCTCGCCGAACGTTGGACACGTGTATTACGCATGGCCGAACGGAACCGAGTATCACGTTTCAGGAGCACCCGTCGGAACCCCGGCTGGATCTCCGTTGATCCCGACTCTCGGTTACTCGATCAAAGGCATCCCCGGAACGACCGGCGCATTCGCCTTGATCTCACCGGCGAAGGTCCCACCGTTCGTCTTCGTTCCCTTCCTCGGCTTTGTGTGCATCGACCTCGCCTCGTTCACAAACCTCGGCTTCTTCGGTGTGACCGATCCCGATTGCTTGCGTGAGCGCATCAAGGTGGTGCCCCTACCTCTGCCGACTTGCATTCAACTATGGATGCAACCAGTCAGTTTCAACTTCGGATCTGGTTTGTACACGTTCGAGCATCGTTGCGATCCAGTCTGGTTCTTCTAAGCGCCCTTCCGTATAGGCCTCAAGCGCCGTCTGCCTTCACCGGGCAGGCGGCGCTTTTTTTGGTCCCACAATCACGCGCATTTACGGTTCACCGGCGGAACACGAAGGCTGCTCCGATTCCGACTCCGCTCGCAATTTGAGTGCAACGACAGCGACTATTCTGCCAAATCCAATGAACTCACCAATTTAGATCACGTTGGTGACGTTGGCTTAGATGTTGCTCGGAAAGCCGATCTAGGGATTGGTCAGGGATGCCGAAAAGGTATTCAGACCGGATAGCGACCTTCGTAGACCTCGGAATCGAATTCACCATGCGTACCAATAAGTTCAATCAGCTCGTTCTTTTCATCGGGGTATTAATCGCCGCGATGCAACCTCTGGAAGGGCAAGGCACGCCGATTGGGTTCGAAGAAAACTTTGCGCTCGCAACCGATCGAACTCGAGTGCTCGAGGAATTGATTCCGGGAACGACTGAGTACTACTTCTACTCCAGTTTGCACGCTCAGAACGAAGGACTACTTGAGGATTGCAAGGGTCTGCTTACCGAATGGCGCAAACGACACGGAGGCAGTGGGAAACTGACCGAGATGGAGATGCGCTTGGCCTTGCTGAACTACACCGACGATCCGGATGGGTCGGTGAATGCTTTGATTCGGAAGCTTGGCTTGAGCTTCAATCATCGGCGTCAAGTAGATGGAAGTTCACCTAACCTGCCCACGCGGCTCGATCAAAACCTGATCAGTTATTCGACTTGGCTAACCAAAGCGCTAAGTATGAATCACAATGACATATCGGACGTATCCGATCGCGCGTTGCACCAGATCGTCGGACAAAAACTGAATGACCGACAAGTACGCAAACTGCTCGATCGACTCGAACGGCCGGACATTCAAGGATTGGTCGGTCTTGTAATTAGCGATTTGAACTTCGTTCACAGTCGCGGATTCGGATCACTCAAGATTCACAATCGTCTACTGCTCGACCAACTCGATGAGTGCGCTCGTTTGCGACCCGAGTTGCTGCAAGACGAAAAGTTCATCGCGGCTTACCTCAGACGACTGGATCCGGGAGCGGACGCAAATCGCTCGGATCCGAGCGTTCTCTTACAACACCTAGGGCGCCTGGAACGTTTCGCTTTGCGACTGGATCCCGCTTTCAACTCGTTAACTGCACACATTCGCTATCACCGGCTGGCGTACGACCTGGCCCAAGGAATAGCGGACGAAAAACGATTCCTGACCTATTTACGAATGCCACGCGCGACGCGTTACGGGGACGAAAAGTATTTGCGAGGCAAGTCGGTCGCTGACCTCAGTAGGAGTTGGTCCACGGGCTTGCAGTCAGTGGGCAATGACGAAGCCTTAGTACGCGCGCACCTGGAGCACTTCTTTGCATCCGGCAGTTCACCCGAGCAGTTCATCGGTCCCCTACTTCGTTCTTTCGTCGAACGAATTTACGCAGAAACGATGATTCTCGCCGAAAAGGGCGACATGGAGCGTTGGTACACCATGCTCGACGATCCGGCTTATTACGAGCTTCTGAAGGATCGTGTGGAGCTGGAGTTCCCGGTGACGCAACGCCGGAATTTTGGTTTGGACGAGACCGTTCAACTGCAACTCGACGTGAAAAACGTCGAGACTCTGATCGTGAAGATCTTCGAGATCGACACGCTGGCTTTCTATCAATCGCAAGCTGCGAGCCAATTGCGCGACATTGACGCTTCCATCGACCTCGACGGAATCGTTGCCAGTCGCGAATTGACGTTCACTTATGACACGCCTGCGCTGCGCCGTCATCGTCGCGAGTTCTCATTCGACGGACTCAATGGTTCTGGCGTGTGGATCGTCGACTTCATCGGCGGTGGTATTTCCAGTCGAGCCGTCATTCGCAAGGGCGCGCTCTCCATGCTGGAACGGCAAAGCGCTGCGGGTCATCTCTTTCAGATCCTCGACTCAAAGAACCAAATCATCTCCGACGGCGCAATTCACTTCGCGGGTCGGAAGTACCCCCCGAACAAGCGCGGGGTCATTTCGATTCCGTACTCGAATGATGCTGGGAATCGACAAGTGCTGCTCCAACAGGGGGATTTCGCCATACTCGATCGATTCGAGCACAGCCCGGAAGAGTACCGGTTGGAAGCGGGCATTCACGTCGATCGCGAAAGCTTGATTGCCGGCGAGACCGCGACTTTTCTCGTTCGTCCGCGTCTGTCGGTGAATCATTCGCCGGCACCGCTCTCACTGCTAGAGAACGTCACTCTCAACGTCACGTCTCTGGACTTCGATGGAATTCGAACGACGCAGCGAGTTCAAGATTTCGAACTGTTTGCGGATCGCGCATCGACGCATGCCATCCGAGTGCCCGCGCGCACCATGTTGGTCGAGCTCAGCCTTCAAGCAACCGTCGACAATCTGAGCCAAAATGAACCGGTCGATCTGAACACTCGATTGAAGCGCTTTCAAATCAACGACATCGATCGGGGCAGCGAGCTATACACCGCTTTGCTCACGCGTACACCAAAGGGCTACGCTCTCGATGTTCTGGGGAAGAACGGAGAAGCGATCGCCGAGCATGCGCTTTCCGTTCGACTTCTGCACCGTGACTTTGGGAACTCAATCAGCGTCAACCTCAAGAGCGATGAAAACGGCCGAGTCCATCTCGGCGCTCTGGACGGAATCCGTGAACTGAGAGCCGATAATGTCGGTATCTCAAGTCTTTGGTGGAACTTGATTCCTCCAATGCGCTCCGGTTCTCCGCAAGCGCTATTCGGACTGGCGGAAGAGACCTTGCGCGTCGCCTATGAAGGCAGATCGACTTCCATCTCGCGCTCGGTAGCCTCTCTCCTCGAATTGCGCGGAGACACTCCCACGCGCGATTGTTTCGAAAAGCTACAAGTCCGCAACGGCTTCATCGAACTCGACAAGTTAGAGCCTGGCGATTACGAATTGCAGCTCTATGAAACCGACCAACGCTGGCCGATTCATATCACGAGCGGCAAGCGGCAATCCGGCTGGGGCATTGGAAGTACGCGACGCATTGAACTTAGCGACGCGACTCCCTTCCAAGTGTCGAGCAGCGCAATAGAGGGTGATGAGCTTGTCATCAAACTGAGTAACGCTTCATCAACAACTCGGGTTCATGTGTTCGCGACACGTTTCCTGAATAGCTTTGATCCGCACGAAGATCTCGAGTTCCTACCACTTCGCGGCTTGCGTGAGTCGAAGCACGAGCAAAGTGAGTCCCAGCTCGCATCAGGGCGCGTTATCAGCGATGAGTACCGTTACATACTCGAACGACGCCTTGCGCAAAAGTTCCCCGGCAACATGCTTGTTCGCGCTGGAACGCTGCTGAACCCCTGGGTAATCGACGACGACACCGATTCACAACTGCAAGGAGCCGGTGGAAAGGGCGGGAATTATGCTCGTCGCGGTCTAGGTGTAGGGCAAGGATCAAAAGACTCAGTCGGAGAGCCTGGCATCGGACGAAGTGGAGCCGCTTCCAATCCGCCTGCGAATCTCGACTTCCTCCCCGCCCCATCGACCGTCCTTGGAAATTTGCTTCCCGACGAAAACGGACAGATACGGGTGCCATTGAGCAAATTGGGAGCCAATCACGTTCTGCGCATCGTTGCCGTCGACAACAACGTCACTATTTCGCGCACCAACATTCGTCCAGAGACCAAACTGGTCCCGCGTGATCGTCGACTGCTGGCTAGTCTCGATCCGGATCGTCACCTAATCGAGAAGCGCCGCATCGAATTCGTTCGCGCGAATCAAAGCATGCCGCTCGGCGACCTGGCCTTCTCCGGGATGCAGACGTTGGACACGCTTCAATCTGTCTTCACCTTGTTTCAGACAATTGGGTCTGCCGACGATCTCAACTCATTCGAGTTTCTTATGCGCTGGCCTTCATTGGATATGAAGGACAAGTTCGAACGCTACTCCGAATTCGCCAGCCACGAGCTCAACGTCTTCTTGCATGAGAAAGACCCGCAATTCTTCGAGGAGATCATTCAGCCTTACCTCGCCAACAAGCTCGGCAAGAGCTTTATCGATCACTGGTTGCTCGATCACGACCTCACCAATTACACGGAGCCCTGGGCTTTCGCACGATTGAATGTCGTGGAGCGAATACTGTTGCTTCAGAAGATCGGCGGAAGTGCTGCTGAAAACGTACGCGACTTAGTCGAGCTGCTGCCGCCACAACAGTTTGCTCTCGCAACCTACTTCAAGAACGTGCTGGCTTCGGGCGGACTCGATGCTGGGAACGAGCTTCTCGAGCAATTCTCTGAACTCAAAGAGAAATCGATGAAACGTGTGGCCGCTAAATCCGGTCCGGCGGCAGCCGCACCTGGTGGTCTCGGACCTGCGAGCGAACGGCCAACTGGCGATGCCGGTTTCTTCCTTGGTGAAGGCACTCGCAACAGAGCGAAAGAGGCCGATGATGCAAAAAAACTAGAAGGACTCGGCTACGACGGCGGGGCTCTCGAAGAGTCAGAAGAACTCGCCCTGCGCGACGAGATACGCCAGCTCTTCCGCGATGTTCCCGACACCCAAGAACTCGCCGAAAGTCACTACTGGCATGTTTTGGCCAGCCAGCTCAACGCCAACTTCATCACGCCCAACCCCTTCTGGTTAGATTTCGCGAGCACACCGAGAAACGCTCCGTTCACATCGGAACGCTTCCCGCTCGCCAATGGTTCGTTAGCCGAAATCCTTCTCGCTCTGGCCTTTCTAGACCTGCCCTTCGAAAGCACCGAGCACAAACTTGAGAACACGAACGGCCTCGCGACCTTAGTCCCGGGCTCGGACCTATTCTTGGTTCGCAAAGAAATTGACGACGCCACGACGAGTGAATCAGCCCCGTCAGTTCTCGTCGGTCAGGATTTCTTGCGCTTCGATGATCCTGTAATCATCGAGAACGGCATCACACGTGATCGTTTCGTTACGGGCGAATTCCTGGCGCGAGTCGCCTACAGCTGTCGCGTTGTCGTGACGAATCCAAGTTCGTCCAGCCTTGAAGTCGACCTTCTCTTGCAGGTTCCTGCGGGAGCCATTCCCGTAATGAAGGGCTTCGATACCCGCGGACTTGCAGTCAACCTCGCCCCGTACGCAAGCCGCTCTATCGAGTACTCCTTCTACTTCCCCGAAACCGGCGACTTCCGTCACTACCCCGTACACATTGGAAGCCAAGGCAACTTGGTTGGTTTCGCAGAGCCTGAATCCCTGCATGTCGTTGAAAAGCCCACAGTGGTTGACACACAGTCTTGGCGTCACATTTCGCAACATGCGGAAACTGAAACGCTGCTTGAGTACTTGGAAAAGGTCAATCTCGGTCAAATCGATTTGTCGGACATCGCCTGGCGGATGATCGACCGAGAAGTGTTCTCGAGTGTCACCAAGCTTCTGCGTAGTCGGCACAACTACGAGGAGGTTTTGTGGCGCTACGGCTTCAAGCATCGCGACTCGGAGGCGATGAGCGAGCTTCTGGCGAATAGCTCGGACATCAAAAACCGCTTCGGATACGCGCTGCGTTCGCCCCTGCTTTCCATCGACCCGATCGATCGCCGGATCTATCAGCAGTTCGAGTACGAGCCCCTGATCAATGGCCGCGCTCATCAATTCGGTGAGGACCGCGTGATCCTCAACAGCAGCCTAAGCCGGCAGTACGCGTCGTTCTTACAAATGATGAGCTATCAGTCGGCGCTTGATGACGATCAGGAAATGATGTCGGCCTACTACCTCGCACTTCAAGATCGTGTGGGCGAAGCTCTCGACATGTTCGCCAAAGTCGATCGCGAACAAACCGAAGCTCGCATCCAATACGATTACATGCGTGTCTACTTCGACTTCTACGCTGGCGACCTCGAGAACGCTCGCAGTGTCGCACAGGCCTACAAGGAACATCCTATCACCCGCTGGCGCGCGCGCTTCACCGACGCGTTGGAACAACTCGACGAGGCCTCCGGCCTTGGCGCAGCCGACGTCAGTGACCCAGAGAGCCAGCAGCAACTCCAGGGATCATTAGCGGCCAGCGAACCCGCCATCGAACTCGAAGTCGAAGCCGGCCGCGTCCTGCTGACTTACGCCAACGTCGAAGAAGCCGAAGTCAGCTATCGCAAGATGGACATCGAACTTTTGTTCTCCACGAATCCCTTCCTAAAAGCAGGCTCTAGTTCGTTCGCGTTCGTCAAAGCCAACCGAACGGATCTGTTGCGGCTCGATGGTTCGGATTCAACTCACGAATTCGATCTGCCTGCCGAGTTCCGAAACTCCAATGTCCTGATCGAAGTGCGCAGTGCGGGCGTCGTTCGCCGCCAGCCTTACTACGCCGGAGACCTCACCGTTCAAGCGCTCGGAAACTACGGTCAAATCCGAGTGCGCAAAACGAGCACCGGCAAACTCTTGCCAACTGCCTACGTCAAGGTTTACGCGAAGCTGGCCAACGGTTCGATTCGCTTCCACAAGGATGGCTACACGGACATTCGAGGCCGTTTCGACTATGCCTCGGTTTCCGGTATCAATCTCGATTCCATCGAGCAGTTCGCCGTGCTTGTCATGACCGAAGAAGACGGAGCACTCGTTCGCGAACTCGCACCTCCGTCGCGTTGAAAGAATCAAGAGCGGAATTGAAACGCCATCGCTAACCAATCGTGCGCTGTTATGAAATCGACCGGATGAATTTCATTTCATTCGAGCGCGACCAAAAGCCCCAGACGTTCTGGCTGTTGAACGCGGGCACGCTCCCGAGCTTTCCTCGCTTCAGATGAACTGAACGTAAAGAGTCAAATAGCTACCGCTCCTAGCCCGAATTATTCATGAACCGCGAGGCAAAACGCCTCGAATTGGTTCCTGCTGGCACTTTGCAGATACTTGCCCCCGCAGACGACCTTGTAAGGTCGTCGAGGAC
>JBLINP010000012.1:0-31884 GCA_047639415.1 Planctomycetota bacterium
ACTCGGTAGTAAACCGATTGATGATCGAACTGCTGATGATCTAATTGATCTTCCATGGGACTTGTACCTTGTAATCAAAGGCTTCGAGGGTTTAGGCTTTGGTCAAGCATTGATCAATGTTGCCCAACTTCTCGATATCCAGAATCATCAACAAGGAATTGGGGAGCTTGTAGATGTTGGTAATCAGTTCGCGGACAGCGCCGTCTACCGTCTCCGGCATATTGGCTTTGTCTTTATCATCGACGGTAAGCACATCACCAATGCGATCGACGAGAATGCTTACGATGCCTTCAGTGGTCCTCACAACCAAGTTCATCGACTTCTGTTCGTCTTCAGGAATCTCGCCCTCCTCAAATAGAGAATTCATTCCTAATCGCTCGCGCATATCGAGCGCCGTAACTGTTTGCCCACGCAGGTTGATTACGCCTCGCACGACTTTCGGAGTCAGGGGTACACGCGTCATTTCCTGATGCCGAAGGGCTTCCTGAACATGAGTGACGTCCACTCCGAAGAAGTGATTTCCAAGGTTGAATGTGCAGAATTGACGAGTCGTACTCGACTCTTCTTCGTCGACGTCTCGGAGTTCGATCGAATCGTTCCCACTCAAAGTCAGCACACCACTCAATATAAAGGGCAGGTCGAGCAAATCTGTGATTTGGCCGTCAATGAGAATGGCGCATTCAATCCCCGGTACATTTGATTCGCGACTAACGGGCTCTTCAGTCTCAAATATGTCAGTAATTTCGTCGACCACTAAGCCAACGCGTTGCGTGCCATCTTCGTGGACAACGACATGTATAACTTCGTCCCTTCCCTGTTCGCTCGTTTCAACACCGACGTTCCCCAAAACACTTGCAACTCGAACCAGAGGCATGATCTCATCGCGATATTGAACGACCTCTTGGGCGCCAGAGAATTCAATGTCGCTTATGGCAAATTCCTCAAGTCGATCAACCGAGCTGAGTCGGATCGCCATTCGACGATCACCATTTGCGCGCAACATCAAAAAGGTGCTAGTTCCAGCGGAATCAGAATGGGCCTTTTCTACCAGTTCCATCACTCGCTCATGACGGTCTTCGGATAGAACCCCGGCGCGCTGGGCTAGGCCGAGCACATCCAAAATGAGTGCGACGCAACCATCACCTAAGATTGTTGTGCCCGCATAAACCGAAACCGACTTGATCTGTTTGTCGAGCGATTTAACCACGATCTCTTCGGTGTCATTGATTTCGTCAACAACCAATCCAAATTGACGGTCTTCGGCGCGAACGACGACGATGTTCCGGATGAGATCATCTCCGTCGTTTTGCGCGATATCCCCGACTTCTAGCTCACTCGAGAGGAATATAAGTGGAAGCAGTTCCCCTCGTAATCTGTAAACCGGACTTCCGTGTAGATCTTCAATTCCGGTTCGCGCATCATCACCCTCTAGGCGCACCAACTCAACCAGGCTTACCTGTGGAATGGCATAGCGATCGGTTGACGAGGATACGATCAAAGCCGGAATGATCGCCAAGGTCAGCGGAATCTTGATTCGAATAGTCGTGCCTTGTCCGTACTCGCTTGTGATGTCTACGGTTCCACCAATCTCTTCGATATTGGTCCGCACGACATCCATACCAACTCCGCGACCGGAAACATTGGTTACGGCTGCGGCCGTGGACAAGCCCGCATGGAAGATAAGTTCAAGCGCTTGGCGATCAGTCAAATTGGAGGCTGCCTCCGTACTGAGCAATCCCTTGGCGATGGCCTTTGCCTTTACGGCCGTAGCGTCAATGCCCTTACCATCGTCAACAATTTCGATATTGACTTGCCCACTCTCGTGGAAGGCCCGTAATAGGATCGTCCCCTCAATTGGCTTGCCGGTTAAAGCGCGTTCCGTCGAATTCTCGATTCCATGATCGACAGCATTACGCACCAGATGGGTCAGGGGATCTTTGATCGCTTCTAATAGCGTCTTATCGAGTTCGGTCGACTTGCCTTCCATCATGACCCGAACCGGTTTGTCTAAGTGCTTCGATAGGTCGCGAACCAATCTTGGAATCTTGCTCCATAGCACGCCGATGGGCTGCATACGAACCTTCATGATTCCTTCCTGCAACTCGGAGGTCACTAAGTTCAGTCTTTGTGCAGTGGAGATAGTTTCCGAATCCTGGGTGGCTGCAGCCAACTGCAGGATTTGATTTCTAGCTAGAACCAGTTCACCGGCCAAGTTCATCAACTTATCTAATTGCTCAACTTGGACACGAATGTTATTCGAAGTGATTCCACCACCGGCAACCGTCACTTCCTTGGGTTTCTCGAATTCTTCCTGAGCCGTCAACGCTTGGCTAATATGTTCCTCGCTAACTCCTGATTCCTTCGCGAGAATTTCTCCAAGGCGTCGCTCGTCACCATTTCCTTGCCTATCGAGCGCGCTTTGGAGCGTTTCCGCTGTAACAATCCCGGAGCTTTCGAGCACTTCCCCAATGACGGGTTTACTCGATTGGTGCTTCTCTAGGATCTTGATCATGGTCGCGTGATCGTTGTCATCCTCGACACCGTTTTCTTCGATGTGCGCGAGAGTGCTGCGCACCCTATCCACTAGCCCCAATAGCGCCTCAGTTATCTTCTCATCCATGCGCAACTCACCGTCGCGCAACATGCTGAGTAGATTCTCTCCAGCGTGAGTTAGTTTCTCGAGCCTCTCAAACTCAAGGAAGCCACACGTCCCTTTGATCGTGTGAATCGTTCGGAAAATACTCGACAGAGTTGCCTCGTCTCCGGGGTCCTCTTCGAGAGTCACCAATTCTCCATCCAATCGATCGAGGTTTTCGTAGCTCTCGACTAAGAATTCGCGCAGTAATTCGTCTTGTTCGGACATGATCTTGGTTCGTTATGAGGTCAATGTGCCTGCAGTGGGATAAGAAACCACGGGCGGAGTTTCTCGGTGAGCAGTTGGTATCGACGCCGCTGCTTGCCTCCTTGAGAAGCCAAAGTCCCATTCCCATATCGAGGAAAGGCGCTTAGCTGAATTGGCCCGCAGTGGTTCATAATCAAGCTTTAAGGGCAATGTCCCGATGCCTAAGAGACCACCGTTCACATCCAGTCTTTGAATGTGAACTCAAAGTGAAATCATGACATTTACATCATTCAGCAAGATGGCACGGGCCCTTTCGTACACCACTGCCGGCCTGGCCGCATGGCGTATGAAGCACAGTAGTAGTCAAGTGGTTACGCAGCGATCTGCTCGCCACCTCACAGAGCGCCTAGGCAAACTGCGCGGCTTACCACAGAAGGTCGGCCAACTATTGTCGATGTCATCTGACCTACAACAAGCGGAGACATTCGCCCCGTTAACCGACGCAGCTCAGCCTTTGCCCTTAGAAAGTGTCTTGCCTCTTTTAGAAGAGGCGTGGGGACAACCACCTTTTGAAATTTGTCAAAGCATTGATGAGCACGGGCATGCCGCATCCTTGGGCCAAGTTCATCGCGCCGTGCTTTTAGATGGGCGCGTCGTAGCCATCAAGGTTCAATACCCAGGCATGCAGTCCGCGCTGGAAACCGACTTAACCGCATTGGGTTGGATAGCTGCTCCGATTGGCAACTTGAAAGCGGGTTTCGATCTTGCTGCGTACCAAAAAGCAATGCAGGCGTCGCTTCAAGAGGAGCTTGATTACTTCGCCGAAGCTCGCAATCAAACCGAATTCGAAACCGCCGCGGCCGGTGTGCTGCCTCACCTAATAGTCCCGCAAGTGGTTGAATCGCTTTCGACGGATCGTGTACTAACAACGATTTGGGAACCTGGTGAGGCGACTTCCTCCGCCAGCGAATGGGCCGATGAAGAACGAGCCCAATTGGCACAATGCCTACTCAATCAGTTTCTCCGCATGCTCTTTGAGGATGGGCTGATGCATGCAGATCCGCACTCGGGCAACTACCGATTTCGCAGAAGTCCCTCCGGCCCCAAGGTCGTACTCTACGATTATGGTTGCGTCCATCGATTCACCGAGCCGGAGCGTATGACGCTGCTTCGATTGATCGCCGAGGGTGCCAATTCAAACTCCTCCAACGACCCGTTCCCGCTCTTCGTCGCCCTTGGTTTCGACGCTGCCCTTTTACGACCGCTACGAGCCAAGCTACCCGCCGTTGCTCGCATTCTATTCCAGCCCTTTGGAACCCGCGGCCGTTTCGACTTGGCCAATTGGCGATTATCAGAGCGCGTCGAGGATGTTCTTGGAGACGATCGGCTCAATTTTCGAATTGCGGGCCCCGCCAATATGCTGTTCTTCCTGCGAGCCTTTCATGGTTTGATTTATCACTTGCGAGAACTCGGTCAGCCTGTTTCTTGGTCGAATCCATTGCAAAAGCTGGTCAAGCGTCACTCGGACGCTATGGCTGCAGTTGTACTTTCTGAACCTTCCGATCTAACAACCAGTTACGCGGGTCTTGCAACCAAGCTGTGCATTTGCGTCAAAGAAAATGGCGCGGTAAAGGCCAAGGTTTCGTTGCCAGCAATCACAGTGGAAAGGCTAGACGATTTCATCGATGACGAAGTTCGGAAAAAAATTCAAGAACGCAGCATCGATGTACAGCAATTAATCCGGAAAGTACGCCGGCAGCAGTACGCGCCTCAATCCATTTTCGAGCTAGACGAGCAGAGCAAAAATTTCTCTGTTTGGCTTGAGTAGACTCGTACCGCGGTGGGTTGTAATCGCGATTTGGACTTAGCTGCGAGTCATTATTCTCGGGAATGGGATGCAGCCTAGAGACTCCCGGCCTCCCTCAAGGTTGGATCGTGAATTTTCGATAGTGAGCCGAGAGTCAAGCCCGTCAATTACCCCCTCTGCGGTCCGCACCGTCCCCCTTCAGTCGCCGAACCTCGGTTCAACGCATCACACCACTCTTGAAAAAACGAATTCTCTTCGTCGACGACGAAACGCGAGTCCTTGATGGACTGCGGAGATCCCTTCGTCGTTTCCGCGACCGGTGGGATACCGATTTTGCAGAGAGTGGACAGGCAGCTTTGGACCTATTGGACCAGACCACGTACGACATCGTCGTATCGGACATGCGCATGCCCGGCATGGACGGGTTTGAATTACTCTCGATTGTTCGCGACAAGTTTCCCGACACACTACGAATCGTTCTCTCGGGACAAACCGAACACGATACCGCAATTCGATCCGTATCGATCTCCCATCAGTTTCTTTCGAAACCATGCGAAGGTGATCTACTTCGCGCTGTTTTGGATCGCGCTTGTGCAGTCCGAAGCTTGGTGATAGATCCGCGTCATCGCCAAGCTGTTTCGAGACTTGGCTGTTTGCCGAGTGCTCCAAGCCTGTACATCGAGTTGACGGAAGCCATGGCAGACGACAGCAACTCGGCCACCGACATCGGAATGATCATCGAGAAAGACATGGGGATGACGATCAAGATTATGCAGATCGTCAACTCGGCTTACTTTGGACTCTCACGCGAGATTTCGGACATCCGCGAGTCCGTCTCCTACTTGGGCCTTGGCATGATTCGCTCCCTCGCTCTGGCTGAAGGAGCGTTTTCAACATTAAAGGGCAACGAAGCTTTTTCGGAACGAGATTACATTCAGGAGCAGAAACACGGAATGCTCACGGCCAGTATCGCGAGTGCCATAAGTCCAACCAAAGAGCTCAAAGAGGAAGCGATGCTGGCCGGCATGCTTCACGATCTGGGCTATCTGCTCATCGCAACGTTGTTTCCTGAAGACTTTCTCAAGCATCGCGAAGCAATGGCGCTGGGCAAGTCGGGCGAACACGACGAAACCAAACTTTTCGGAACCACCCACGGCAAACTCGGTGCCTATTTGCTTGGCAGCTGGGGATTGCCGATCCATGTGACTGAAGCAGTCGCCTTCCATCACTCACCGAACTCAGTTGAACATTCAGAGTTCAATACGATCACCGCTGTTCATGTCGCCAACGGTCTGATTTCTGATTTGCAAGCCCCACGAGAGTTTGCGCCGTTCCGCTCACAAATCGATCTCGACTACCTGGATCGACTTGATCTTTTAGATCAACTCCCCATTTGGCGGAAGACTGCACACGAGATCATCAACAACACACTAGAGCAATCCGATGATTAACGACGTAACCACGAGTACCCGAGAATCAAAGCACAAGATTCTGTTCGTCGACGACGAAACTAAGATCCTCGATGGCCTGCGCCGGATTCTTAGAGCGGAGACCAAGCATTGGGAAATGACTTTTGTTGACGGTGTCGACAAAGCTCTCGAGGTGCTTGCTGAGGTCGACCACGATGCCGTCGTGTCGGACTTCAATATGCCTGTTCGCGACGGTCTTGACCTGCTTAGGACCATTCGGAGCAATCCCGATACAACCGATATCCCCGTCGTCATTCTCACGGGCAACGGCGAACCAGAAATCAAGCGACGCGCCCTCGACGATGGTGCGACCGACCTTCTAAACAAGCCCGTTGATCGTGGTGATTTGATCGCCCGCCTTCGAAGCGTTCTGCGCTTGAAGGATTACATGGATCAGATCAAGAACCATGGCAAGCTATTGGAACAACGCGTTCGGGAGCGAACAGCAGAGCTGGAGTACTCACGAGCCGAAGTCATTTGGCGTTTGGGCAAAGCTGGAGAGTTCCGCGATTCAGACACGGGCTTTCACGTAATTCGGGTTGGATTGTTCGCCCAGCAATTGGCTCGACAGTTGAAGCTTCAGGAAGCTCACATTCGCGAGATCTTCCTATCGGCCCCATTGCACGATATTGGCAAAATCGGAATCCCCGACCGCATCCTCCTCAAGCCTGGAAAATTGACCGAAGAGGAATGGGTCGTCATGCGAAGCCACGCGACCATCGGTGGCCAGATCTTGCGAGCCAGACCGATGGCAATGGAACATTCTCGCACACTTAACGAATTGGCAAACCTCGACCAAGTTACGGGTAATGCCTTCGCCGAAGTCGGAGCCGTAATTGCTGAGAACCATCACGAGCGTTGGGATGGAACCGGGTATCCACTGGGGCGCCAAGGAACCGACATTCCGATCTCAGCCCGGATAACATCGGTCGCGGACGTCTACGATGCGCTCAGTTCAAAGCGGCCGTACAAGGAAGCCTTTGAAGAAGAGAAGGTGCTCGCAACCATGCGCGCGCAATCGGGCAAGCAGTTCGATCCTGAGGTCTTGGCTGCGTTCGAAGATTCCCTCCCCATTATCAGGGACATCCAAAACAATTTTAAGGACGTCCCGGAAGGTGATGCAAAAGCACAAGCGGATGCCACAAAGGCTGCCGAAGACCTGCTCAAAAAAGCGGGGTGAGAACGTCGCGGTGAATCCGGTTGCCGGGCGCATCACCACCGGCTCCTATACCGCCGCCCGGGCGGGGCTCAAGCATCCTCATCCTCAAGGATGAGGCGAATGCGGCCATCCAAGCTGTACTCCATCGGGTCTCGCTCGCCCTCCTCGCGAAATTCACGCGGCACGCCAAATTCGTCGAGTAGTCGATGAGCGCGCTCCAACTCAAGCTCAAGGGCTTCCAGCCGGGATTCGATTCGTCGAATTTCTTGCTCGCCCATATCGCTCATTTCGACAATCCTAATAGCCAGACAAAGATTCTCATCCTCGTCTCCTGTATCTTTTGGAGAAGGGTCAAGCGCCGCCAATAGGCCGACCCGTCCCGATCATGAGCCATACTATTCGCCTGCGGATTCCCGACGATGCCCATTTGCATCTCCGTGATGGTGCGGCCCTCGCCTATACCGTTCCGGCCAGTGCTAATACCTTCGCCCGCGTTGTCGTGATGCCCAATCTCGGTAAACCTGTCACCACGGTTGCCGAAGCTCTAGCCTACCGTGCGAGAATCCTGGCCGAGGTTCCGCGTGGAAGCGATTTCGATCCGTTGATGGCGCTCTACTTGACCGAGCGAATGAACGCCGAGGAAATTCGTCGCGCTGCAGATTCACCGAAAGTGCTGGCTTGCAAACTCTACCCGCACGGCGCGACGACCAATTCCGATTCTGGCGTTGAAGATCTCGAAACTCTTTTCCCGGTTTTCGAAGCCATGCAACGCTTCGATTTGCCCTTGCTCGTTCATGGCGAAGCCACAGACGTGACCGTCGATATTTTTGACCGAGAGAAAGCGTTCATCGATCGCTCTCTCGAACCCATATCCGACCGCTTCCCTGATCTTCGCATTGTTTTCGAACACGTAACCACCGCCGACGCTGTGCAATTCGTCGAGCAGGCTCGCCCCGGAATTGCTGCGACGATCACTCCTCAGCACCTGCTGATGAATCGCAACGATCTCTTCGAGAACGGATTGCAACCGCACAACTATTGCTTGCCTGTTCTAAAACGCCAAACGCATCAACTCGCACTTCGCAAAGCCGTTCAAAGCGGAAGCTCCAAATTCTTCCTCGGAACAGATTCCGCACCGCATGCTCGGTTGACGAAGGAACGCAGCTGCGGTTGCGCGGGTTGTTATTCTGCGCCTGCTGCTCTTCCGCTCTACGCCCAAGTCTTCGATGAGCTTGGCGCTCTCGATCACCTCAACGCCTTTGCATCACAGCACGCGGCCAGCTTTTACGGCTGGGCGCTCAATGCTGGTGAGATCCAATTGAAACGCGAAAGCTGGACCGTACCCGCAAGCTTGCCATTCGCCGACGAAGACACGATCGTTCCCTTTTGGGCCGATCGAGAACTCCGCTGGCAAATCAGTTCCAACAAGTAAGCCAACCGCCGAACAGGCCATTCGAATCTGCGCTTCACTATGCTTCGTTACGACACCCCCACAGCCCACCTACGTAGCCTGGCCGTCCTCGAGGGCTGGTCCTATTTGACCCTGCTCTTCGTGGCGATGCCGCTCAAGTACTTGGCAGAGCAACCACTTCCCGTTCGCCTGGTCGGTTCACTTCACGGGTTGCTCTTTACCTGGCTGATGCTGCTCCTGCTTCAAGGTATGCGAGCTCACGGAAGGAGCTTCGGCTGGGCGTTTCGAATCGGGATTGCATCGTTGATCCCCTTCGGAATGATGTTCGTCGACAAGAGCTTGCAACGTGAAGACGAAGAGTATCGGCGCGACCGAAGCCTCGAGTAATCGAGAGTCACCGACTAAGGATTGCAATGCCCATGGGCATTCTTAGTGACTTGATCACGCAGTTCTTCGGTATGTTTGATCCACGCTTGCTGCACGGGTTCTGGCAATCCGTGATCCCTCATGGTTTCACGCAATATTTGCGTTCGTCGCGCAAACTGCCCTCCCATTATGCGATGCGAGCCGTGTGCGTCGACAATCGTTCGCCCGGTGTATTCAACGTCCGCGCCGAGCAGTTGCATTGCAAACTCGAGCTCTTTTTCAACGAGTCGCTCTCGGTCTTTCCCTCGAAAGAAGAAACCGATCATCACGTCGTCGAATACGCGCTCGTAAAAATCCTCGAGCACAGCACGTAACGCGCTTGCCCCACCCGCGAGTAGATACAACTCTTGACTCATCTTGATTATCGAATTCGCTGTCTTGTGTATTCAGTCAATAACGACACTGCATTGATAGCGTTTAACTAGCTCGAATGCAGGAGTAGCCGCTGCAGGAGCTCAACTCTAGCTCTAGAGTGCTCGGATCTGAAACCCCAAAACCAGTACTCGCCATGCTTTCGATTCTCGCAGCGTCTTTACTCGCCGTATTTCAATCAAGTACCGATTCACCAGCCGAAGTTCTTCCCACGCCGCTTCAATCGGTTCAATCCGACGCCGCGGCATTACAGGGTACCGTAAAGAGCGACTTCGCCTCTAACTTCCTCGCCTCGACCAAAGACCTACCCGCAATCGAGGGCAAGCGAACTGTCTATTGGGATCGAGCCACTCGCAAAGCGTTAACACCGGACGAAGCAAAATATCGAACGGAGGCGGAGCTGGCGATACCTGCGTGATCGAGCAAAGCAGCTGTGCCGGACCGGGCCCTGACGGCAGCGTTCGCACCGTCAGTGGTCAGTTTCCCGCTGCACCAGAAGTCATCCGAGAGGTAGGCGCCGGCTTCGACCTGATCCTATCCAAAAACGTTCTCAAATTCGGATGAGCGTACGCCCAATCCGCCCTCGCAGATTGACCTTGGCGTCGACGACGCGACTTTTTTGAAAGCAATGTTCAGCGCATTGGATTCAGGTGGGCTCTTCGCAATCTACAACCTCTATCCCAAGCAGGTAGAACCCGATCAAGGCTATTTGACCTGGGCCACGGGCGATTGCCCCTGGACGGAATCCGCAGTGAAAGCAGCGGGATTCGAAGTGCTCGCGTTCAACGTCAATGACGATCGAGCCGTACGCGCAATGACCAGCCAGCTCGGCTGGCACGAAGAGCCTCAATCCATGGACTTAGAGAACAACCTGTTTGCGACCTTCACGATTCTGCGCAAACCCTAAGCGGGCAATCCTTGAGGGCCGCGCGATTTAGAATTCGCTGACGTGTGCATAAGTCTGTGAGGCGACCGGGCAACGAAGCCGCATTGCATTGATATACTTCGCCATAGGATGCCGGGGAAACCTTTGCCTTCCCGCTCGTGAACCTGCACTTATGAACTCTGCACGTCGGCCCACCCATGAATGACAGCCCCCAAGAGAAGCCCAACTCACGCGGTCTAACTTTCAAATTTGGACTCGCGCTACTTGCCATCCTGTTGATGCTGTTCGTCGCCGAAGGGATCTCACGCTTTGGCTACCCGCTGACCGAAGGCGAGGAAATCAAACTCGAAGCCTTCCGCAATTACGCCGTTCACAAACGCCATCGCATCTATACGCCGCATCCCTACACCGGCTACACGCCTAATAATTGGTTGGAGCGTTTCAACTCGGACTTCACCAAAGCGAAGACACCGGGCGTCCTGCGTATCGCCTGTTTGGGAGGATCGACCACCGAGGGCAGCAATGCTTGGCCCAAACGGCTAGCCCAGCAACTGAAGCAACGTTCCGATCAAAAAGTCGAGGTCATGAACTGGGGCGTGTCGGGTTGGACCACTATGGAGTCGATGCTCAACTTCTTCGTCAACGTGCAAGACTGGCAGCCGGACCTGGTCCTCGTACATCACGCGACCAACGACGTCTTGCCGCGGATGTATCCCGAGTATCGCTCTGACTACGCACACTTCAGGCACCCCTGGGTTCAGCTCGACTTACCCGAATGGCAGCGCTGGCTGATCGGAGCCAGTCAGCTTTACGGACGAATTCAAATGGAGGGCGTGCCGACCAACATTCAGTCGCGAGTTGGTTTTCCGCTCAAGGACTACAGCATCGCCAAGAGTGGCGCGCTGCCGGTCGAATCGACTTTTGCCTATGAGCGCAACTTGCGAACTCTGATCGAGTACACGCGCTCGCAAGGAACGCACACGGCACTCCTCACCATGCCGTACAACCCGAACAAGCAGTTTCAAACCGGACCCGTATTCTCGACCAATCACCGAGGAACGTTGGAGCACAACCAGTTGGTTCGCAAACTTACGGAGAGTAGCGATTGCCTACTTATCGATTTGGCTGAGGGCTTCGCCGAGGACACTGCGAACTCCGCTCAATTCTTTAGAGATGGTGTTCACTTAGAACCGGGTGGACACAAACTCAAAGCCAAACTGGTGGCCGACGCCTTGATTGCGGCAGAGTTCCTGCGCCTCAACTAAGCCAGAGCTACGTCGCGCTCAGATACCAACTCACTCGCTGTTTGAATCGTCAATCTGGATGACGGGATCGGGTAGGTCGATCCGCTTGTGTTCAAGAATGTCCACACCGGTAATCTTCCAAGCTTGACCATCGTGACCCACCTCGTACTGCCCAACGTACTCATTGCGACGACGATGCAAGTGCCCCCAGTGCGACACGACACCATTGACCTGCCACGACCAGTCCACCTGGTAAATCGGCAAAGCATCCTCCTCTCTCGGCAGGATCGCTTGACCAACGCCGCCTTCGACTCCTTCAATCGAACAAATCGCTCCGCCCTGCTCCCGTAAAATCAAACTCTCGTAGATGTCGCCGTAGAGTTCATCCAAAAGACTGGCATCCACGCTTACCGCCAGTAGCTCGTAGATTTCATTCTCGGTATCGGCCATGAAGGCTGCGTAGATGTTTTGATGCAAGCTTTCGAAGATCGCGAGCGCTTCAGCTTGGCTGGGAATCACGACCTTATTCTCGAAGGGCGATGAAAGCGTTACGCGCCCCATGTCGTGAACGCCAGCGGCGGTCAAAAGCGCAACGAATGCACTGGTTCTCAGCATTGGACGCGATCGCTGGCCTCTGCTTGATAGAACAAAAAGCGCGATCGCGCCTAAGACGATTCCAATCGATAAGACCGGCAACTCGATGACACGCGCCACGGGTTGCACGGTGAATCCCGTGATCAGCCGCGGTTCACGATTGCCATTGTCCGGATCCGGATGCCAGATGTACTCGGGCTCCTCTGGATGCAAGAGCGCTTGCCCACGCACACTGCGACCACTCAAGACCGTGAGAGGTATGAACTGCTCGCCTTGGTAAACAGCGCCGTCGTAGCGGTTCCATTGAACTCCGACACTCCGCGCCGGTTGTTCGAGTTCGACAGCGTAGTGCGCGTTCACAACCAGCCAATCGTCCTCCTCCGCGTCATCGTCAGGAATCACAATTTCACTCAAAGCACCTCGCTGTGGAACTCCATCGATGTGAAGTGGTCGCTGCTCTTCGAACAAAGCCTCAAAGGCTTCCTCCACGCGCTTCATTTCGGAGTCATCGAGCGGACCGACCAACTCCAAGTCCTCTCCGAGCAACACAAGCAGCGCTTTGGGCTCCCCCGCCAGACTCAAAGTCAACGTCTCGTCGGCGACGGTGAGCTCCATCCAAACTGGCGGACCGATATGCGGTGCGCGGGCGGAGAATGCCGAGAACCACAAGAGGACGAGACACGAAAGCAGACTCATAGCGCTAGATCGTACAGCGTAACGGCCAATTCGTTTTGCGACAGTTCGCGAGCAAAGCCTTCGATTCGGGTCACGAAAGCAAACGCGCGAACCGTAAGAAGCAGCGAGATTCACTCATCATCTTCAGAGTCTTCCCCCTCTTCGTCGCCCTCAACAGCTGCCGCTACCTCCGGATTGGCTGCATTCCGCTCCATCTGCGGCGTTTTCAGAACTTCTTCGAGTACGCGTACCAATACCGGATCGTTCGTGCTGCTGAACTCTGACTGATCAAATTCACACAGGATTGTGGGAGCTATCGGCTCTGGTGTAACGGGGTTGCCCGCTGGGTCCAACTTGCGTTCCGTCGCAAAGGTAATGCTCACATCTTCGCCAAGCTCAAAGAACTCCAGGCTTCCGGATAGACCGGCTGTCGGGCTTCCCATCGAAATGACTTTGACGGAATTTTGCAACACCTGCAGCAACTCCTCTGCTCGTCCACGCGTTCCCGGCCCGGTGATGACATAGATTGGCGCTTCGTAGGTCCACGAGCCTCTGGCCTCACAAACAAGTTCTGCCTTTTCGCCAAACGCGGCACGGTCTTCGGCACTGCGAGCCTGCGAATATCCGTAAAGCGAATCCTGCTTTATAAAACGTCCGACAATTTGTTCTGTGATTTCGCGATCGCCGATCCTCGCGAACCGAAGGTCTATAATCAAAGCCCAGCTCTCGGCGAGCTTGTCCAACATAAGATCGAACTCTTCGATATGCGCTTCACTCTTCCCAGGGTCACCCAAACCGGTGAGAGCGATGTAGCCGACATCATGAGGTGTCAGCGAGGTAATCGTTCCTCCAGATTCGCTCCCTTTTAAATCGCCGAGTACGTTCCTCAACCCTACCCAGTTGGAGTTGTACTCCATCCAATCGAGACTATCAGTCACCGACGATCTGCGCGAACGCACCGACAACCCTATATCGTCCAATTCATTGAACATTTTTTTGATGACGATTCCGGCTCCAAAAGCAGTCTTTATTTTTTTGGCCGCGACCAGGCCTTCTTCAAGGACGGCTTGCCAATCTGTGGTGGGGCTTTTGGCGAAGCCAACGTACTTCGCATTCATCAAGTCCCAAGCCGATTCGACTAGACCAACAACTTCTTTACGCTTGAGCGAATCGGACGTAGAGACGGCTTTCCCGACGTAATCCCCCTTGTACGTAACCTTTCCGCGCTTCATATCGATGGAGTAAACGCGTCGCTTCTCCTCGGTTGTATCGATATCGAGAACCAAAGCATCAAGGGACGGAACCGTAGGCAAGCGACCTCTACTCCAAAGACTATCGACCTTGTGCCAATAGTTGCGATTCGCCCAATACAGCAGATCCGGGTCGCCATTACCGCGCAGAGTTTTAGCGGGAAAGAGTTCACCGACACGCGATGGGTGAAAGCGGATCCAAATGTCCTTCACCTTCTCTCCGTCGCCGCTTTTGCTAGTACTGATTTTGGTTCCACGCTTCGGCACTAAGTAAGCCCACAGCGCATTGCCTTCGGCGTGACCAATAACGACCGTGCAGGCCCCTAACTTGACCTTGAACTTGTCCTTAATCTCGTACTCAAAGGAGCGCAGATTCCAGACATCATCGGGCCCAGCGATACAGGTATAGCCTTCTCGGTCCCTCCCGCTTGAACTGTGCTCAAGTGTCGCTGGGTAAATAGTGGCCAAGTCACCTTCGGCATTAACGCTCCCCACGAGCATGCCGAATACGAGCAAAACGCGAATCATATTGTTCCTCCTCTGACGAACCGAAAAGCTGGTTCGCTCCGTTTCGATTGATGAATTCTTACTTCAATGCCTTCTTGACGCGCTTCTCCACCTGAGGATCGTCGGGTGCAATCTCTAGAGACAACTTGAGCAATCGACGCCCTTCCTTTTCTAATTCATCGTCGTCGTTCGCACCGCTAAGAATCGATTCCCCTAGTGAGACATAGAATTCGGCAGTAAGTGGATCTGCAGCGATCGCCTGCCGCCAAGTCGTGATGGCTTTTTCTTTCTCGCCTTCATCGTTGAGTAGGTCCGCGTATCGGTGAAGGTCAATTGCTCGAAGGTCGCCAGCTTCCACAGCTTCGCCAAACAGGCGCAAAGCCTTTTTAGGGCGACCGGATCGATAATTTCTATAGGCCGCATCCGCGAGACCGGTAGCACTCGCGACAACGAGTTCGGAAGTGATGTACTCGTGCCACTCCTTCTCCAGCTCCATGAGATCTGCATCCGTTTTGAAGCCCATGTACTTCTTGAAAGCGCGTAGCAATTCTTCGCCCTCGACTGTCTTCAAAGCAATCTTTGGCGTGAACTGTTGCCGAACACGCTTGATGTCTTTAGCCAAGGCAATCGCAGGGAAAAACTTGGTGAACTTCTTCGCGTACTTCTTATTGCTCATCAAGTAGTGGACAAAGGACCATCCCCACGAATAGTCCTCAAAATTACGGTCTTGGCAACCGAGGATCATCTCCTTGACGTGAATCCACTCACCCCTCGCAATGTCATTTTGAATTTGCGTTAGGCGGCCTTCCTGAATTCCTCCGGTGGTGAGCTTTTTCTTGACCGGATCGTAGGTGCTTGCAGCGTAATACTCGCAAAGAGACTCGCCGGGCCAGTGGGGATATTTGAAGTCGACATCAAAGAGCTTGTGAAGGAAGTGCCCAACCTCGTGATACATGACCTCTTCGGTGCCCTTCCGATCAAGGCGATCGTAGAACAAGTTTAAGTCCAACGGCGTTACGAAGGTGAAGAAGCCCATGACGCCTCTTGGCATCCCCGACACTTGCAGGAACTGGTCGTAATCGCTGTACCAACGCAACGGCAGTTTCGGAATGGAACGCGGACGCTTGACCTTGAATGTCTTTGCAAAGGAAGCGAAGTAGATCTCGACCAAATCGCGCAGTTCTTCGAAAACATTCGCCGGGATTGTGACTTCGAAAGCAAAATTCTTGGTCTCCTCGTGGATACGGTTCCTCCAAACGCTGGTTCGTTTCATTTCATCGACCAACTCCTGCTGTTCTTCTAAGCGCTTCGACAAGAGCTTGTCGCGCCTCGACACCGAAACCCATTTCCCGTCGAACAAGACCTTTCCACTGGCGATCATCTCGCGTTCTTCGTCGGACTTAGGCTCATAACCTGTGTCGTTCAGCAAGACAGCCTCTAGCACCTGTTCGCCATCAACTTTCACGATTCCGTTTTCAAAATTGATGACGAAGTTCGCGCCATCACGTGAAACGTCGATGTCCTGATAAATGCGTCCATCCTTGAGACACAAAACATCCGCGCTTGCCACGGAAACTGTCGCTGCGAAGGCGACAGTCAGGACTCCTCTAACTATGTTTCCAAATCCGAGCTTGATCATTCCATCTCCTCTATAAATGGTTTTCTACGGTTAATCTGTCCCTATGCAGATGCCTAAAACGAGTTCTTGTAAGCTCTTTCGACGGCATTCCAACTGCTATCATTCCAACCATCAAAGGTTCTCGCGAAAGCTTCGTCGCGGATATGCTTGCCCTGAGCCTCAAACCACTCACGGCGCTGTCGTTCAATCTCTTCCTCTTCCTCTTCGGTCTCCGCTTCCTTCGTATTGTCTTCTGAGAACTCTTCCTCGCGTGCTACACGCGACTCCTTGGCCAAATCGGACAGGTGCTGAAGATAGGTTGGCAGTACGTTCTTCGTTAGCTTGCCTTTGGAACCAGCTCCATCGAGGAAATAGCGCACCAAAGCCAGGGACTCTCCGATTCTGGCAACAGTATCGTCACCAGAAAACTCCGTGTAGGACATGCGCATGAGCTCCTGCACTGGCGTGATATCGTCCTCTTCCACTTCCCGCACAAAGAAACGTTCAGCTGCTCCTTTTGGAAAGTTCATCCTTTTGCCTTTGGGTTCCGCTTGCGCCACCAACTGGCTCAACCCAACCCGAAGCCAAGCGGGCATGGTTTGAAAGACGTCGCGGTCACGATCGGAAAACCAACCGGACATTGCGCTATAGTTAACGAAGCCGAGTTCCGTGGCGTAGATCATAGTACGACCGGTACTCATTCTCCCGACGGAGGAGTTACCTCGTTTATTGGTAGTGATCTCGTTGCTGAAAAACGAACGATTGTAATCGCTTTCTGATTGCCCATCTTCGAAGACACGGACGATGGGCAAGCGAACGTATTCACCTTCACCAATGATTGAGAAGTTAGCCTCGCACCAAGCTCTAACACCGAGTATCCGTGAGACGACTTTTTTCGCGTACCCCATATCGACTGTTAGAACTGGAACATCCTTGATCTTCTTGGCGGTCCATCCATCGGTCAGATTGGATTGAGCGTCCGTCCAGGCTTTTTCTTCAAAATCCTGGCGCTTCGATTTACGTTCATCAGCGTCCAAACTAAAGCTGAATAGGCTTCCAACCGAAAGGCTCATTGAGCTTTCGAGATCGAGGTCTTCCGTAATCTCAATTGTCTTAAGCGATTTCAAAATTTTCATGGCTTCGCGCTTTCGCTTCGACCAAGAGTCTTCAAAACATTGATACTGAACGGCTACTTTGCCCAGTTCGGTCCTATACACCCAGGTGTATACTTTTATGTTTACGCCAGAGCCCGTGTGTTGGATTTCAAACCACTCCACATCCAACCCGTTGTGCTCCAACACGCCTTCGTCTTCCCTCGAAAAGCCTGATGACGTCTTCTTCATGAAGTCGATGTAATCTTCAAACGGCGATTCAAAGGTGATCTGAACATCTCCTTCGTCCGTTGAGACCTCGGCTTCCGCATCGACAACCTGATCAAGGAACATGATGACTGTCAGTCGCGGTTCAAAGGTTCTCGTGCCCCCGCGATCCTTATCTCGAAAACGATCCGCTTTCGGTGACTTGTGTCTGGCCACAACCCATTGCTCATCCGAACTAAGCGGGATTTCAGTCCACCCTTTCGGAACTGAGATTTCGAATCCATGCGCTGCAAACTTCTGATTGCCAGCCTCGGTCGGCGAGGCTGTTAGAAATAGAAATGCGATGGAGAAAAACGCGACGAGCTTCGGGAGAAAGGCGTGCATGATCGAGAACCTATGAATTCCTAAAGTGGGCTTTACTAGCGGTATACTAGCATGTAGAGCAGCCTAGCAGCTCACGCCGTTTACGTGTAGCACTAAGCATCTCCGTTCTAACATGCGGGACTCATTCGTCCCCCATGTAGCCCAAGTCTTTCAATTGTTGCAACGTCGACGCACCTGCCGGCGATGAGGGGGTGCGGTCGAACGATTTTTCGCGTTCCGAACGATTGCGCAATCGCTTGAGTAAAGATTGAACAACGTCGGGTTCAGCTTCTGAAATATGCGTAAATTCCCCGAAATCATCCTTCGCATCGAACAGCGTCCACTGCCCGCCATCGAGCGACTGCTGATTCCAATCGGCAACGTTGGGCGCCCAGTGAAGAACTCGATGCTATGTACGCACACCCAGAATTGGCGTACGGCTGTGACCGCGCCATAGTCCCGTCGCTGTACTGAAAAACACGGCTCTCGATTCCGCTTCTAATAACTGCGTTAGCACGAGCGAATTCGTCAGCCCCGGCAAGGTTGTTCCGGCGATTTGCGCAAGCGTTGGAGCGATGTGGCGGTTGAAAATGTTCGTAGAAACACGCTGGCCCGTAGCGATTCCGGGGCCCGCCATGACGAGAGGAACTCGAGTCAATTCTGGATGCAAGCTATGACCGTGCGTAAGCAATCCATGTTCGAACAGCTCTTCGCCGTGGTCCGACGTGTAAACGACGACGGTTTTGTCGGTGAGCGCCAAGCGATCGAGTTCGTCGAGCAGTTCACCCAATCGATAGTCTCCGCTCCAAACGCAGGCGTCGTAGAGATCTTGGATAAAGCGCTGTTCTTCGGGCGGCACGCAACCGTCCGTATCGACTCGTCCCAACTCATCACGACAGTCGGCCCAAACAGCTTCGACTTGTAGTGATTGATCGCCGTTGGCGAGAAGTCGAGCGGAACGTTTGCTGCAAGTGCGGCACGCCCCTCAGGCAAGGGATCCTGTGGTGCGTGCGGATCGATGAGATGCAGATAGAGAAAGAACTTGTACGCCGCGCTGCTTCGCAACCATTGCAAAGCCTCGGGCATGACTTCGCCACTTGCCTGGCTGTGACCTTTGGCGTGTTTAAAGCGTTCAAAGCCTTGATCGAAATTGCGGTTCGAAGCCACCAAGTAATTGGTGGACCAGCCTGCTGTGGAATAGCCCTCTGCCTGCAGCACCTCCGCCAACATCGTCAACGATTGCGGAAGAAAGGCCGAGTGCTCATCGACAAGACCGTGTTCACCGGGATGCAAGCCGGTCAAGACCGAAGCCGTGGATGGCCAAGTCCAAATTGGAGGTGGCGAAGGAAAACTCGAACAGCGGACCGCGCGATGCCATGCGATCCAAATTGGGCGATGTCGGCCGATCGTAGCCATACGTGGACAAGCGATCGGCACGTTGAGTGTCTATCACCATGAGAATGATGTTGGGGTTTTCTGCGCTCGCCTGGGTTCGCGGTCGCCACTCCTCGCGAATGAGTTCGACCGCTCCGACCCCAACCTTCAACGCGGAATCGAAGGCCACCTCTTCACCCTTTGAATTGAGCAAGGCCGTAGTAAGTCGCACCACCACACCTGATTTCACTAACCCGCAATTCGCACGCTTCCATTCCGTGCCGGGCTTGCGACCGACTTGTTCAAGGGCGACGGAGTGGGCCGTTTCGTTTTTGTCACCAATACTGATGCGAAGTTCAATTCGGTGACCGGTTAGGTTTTCTGCGTGTTCTTCTAGCACCCTGCTATCGATGCCCAATTGAAGCTCAAGCTTAGCTGAGCTAGGCCAGTTAGCGGTGTCGAGTTCAACAGTGCACGGCGGCGCAAGCACCAGCGCCGGTAGATCAGCGCCATCGATACGTAAATCCGTGGAAGGAGCGATCACGTCCAAGCTGGGTGCGCTATCTGCGCGCGCATGAACCGTCGTCCAGTTGGGGTTGTCGCGCAGAACCTCACTCAAAACGTGACGAATCTTCATCCCCTCGGAAGTCTCCGCAACCGACCTAGCCCGGATTATTCATGAACCGCGAGGCAAAACGCCTCGAATTGGTTCCTGCTGGCACTTTGCGGATACTTGCCCCCGCAGACGACCTTGTAAGGTCGTTGAGGACGCCAGTATCTGCAAAGTGCCAGCAGGAACCAATAGACCGGCAGTGACGGTCGTTCGTGGTGTTTGGTCCGCGTGCTCATGAATAATTCGGGCTAGAGTCGCAAGCCGTCACGACTCCGGCACCAAACAACAAAAGGCACAGTGCGATGTTTCGATTCCAATTCACTGCGCGTTCTATAGTCATTCAGAAGTCAAGCGACAGTGCTCTGTCTGCTAGCCCTTTATGTCGCTGCGGTCCGCCATGACCATGATTGAAGCCGAAATCGTAGCGACCAACTTGGGGCGATCCCCATCGCTGCCCCAAACCTCGCCCTCCGTAAAACAGATGGTGCGACCGGGCTTGATCACTCTACCGGTTGCGGTGAAGTGCGTGCCACGGGCGGGCGCCGTCAAGTTGACCTTGTACTCAATCGTTAGCACTCCGGTATTCGCCGGAGTCAGACTAAGCGCCGCGTAGCCGCAAGCGCTATCCACTATCGTCGCGATGATACCCGCGTGCAAAAAGCCATGCTGTTGCGTGAGGTCTTCGCGAAAAGGCAGACCGATCAAAACCTCGCCCGGCTTCACGGATTCCAATGAAGCGCCAATCGTTTGCATGACAATTTGACGTTCGAAGCTCTCCCGAACACGCGCTTCAAAGTTCGGGTCGCGGGCTTCGAAAGCTTTGTTCTGCACTCGTGTACTCATGAATTAACCATAGCGACACGACCATCCAAGGGGACAGCTTGCCCGAGAACTTCAGCTCGAATTTAGGATCAATCGAAGCGATGCCCCTGCTCTTCGAGAACTTCGCGCATGGAACCGAATCTAGCTCGCCGAATCATTGCCTCTAAGCGCGGCATGGTTCGATCAAGGTTCAGATAGTGACGGAAGCGCTTGAGCAGCGGCGCGGGGTAGCGCGGCTGTTCGGGATCGAATTCCCATGGATGCAAATAGATTGAAGCCGGACGCCCCTTGCGCATGATTGACGCCACGGCCGAGTTGGTAACGGGACCGGGGAGCAATCGAAAATAACCTCCGCCGCCCACGGGCCAGTTGCGCCCTAGGAACTGCAAGGTGGAAACGGGAAACTCAACGATGTCGCCCTTATCCGTCGTCACCGTCGAAATCCCAGGTTCGAAGTTCGGAACTCCGTAAACGGGGTGGCGCACCGGGTGAACACTCGAGTCGTAGCGATAGCCGCGTTCCGCCAGAATGTCGAAGGCCCACCAGGTATCGCGCGTGAGAGTGAAAGTGGATGCGCGAAAGCCGATGGGCTTGGGAGCTCCTGCAGCAACCAGTGCCTCTTCGGTCAGTCTCAGGTCCTTCTCCAATCCTTCAGGTCCGAGGTCCCAAAGGTAATCGTGGTCGTAACCGTGACTGGCCACTTCGTGTCCGGCATCCAAACAAGCGCGCACGACATCCGGGCGGCGCTCCGCTATCCAACCGAGGAAGAAGAAAGTCGCGTGAGTATTGTTCCGTTCCAAGCACTGCAGAATCGACTGCATCCCGATGTCCAGTCGCGAGGGAGTTTCGTCCCAGGACTCCTTACTGAAGTGTCCACGCAGATTGGCCACTTGAAAGAACTCCTCCACGTCAAAGCTGACTGCGTTGAGTATCGAATCGCTCATAGCAACTCCTCCACCGAAGCCAGAACTCGTCGCGCATTGCCGCGCCAGGTCAGTTCGCGATCCTCAATGGTCTTGCACGCGTTCACTCCCAGACGCGTTCGCTCCGCTTGATTGGATGCGAGCGAGATCAACGCTGATAACAAATCATCCTGCTCACCAGGCGCGACTAGGAGTCCGTTAGCGCCATGCTCTAAGACTTCCCTCAAATTCGGTTGATCCGGTGCGATGACGGCTAAACCGGCCGCCATGTACTCATGCAATTTGAGCGGTGAGGCATAGGGGTTGATTGCTGGAACCAGCGCGATGTCGAATGCGGATAGCAATCCCGGAATATCGTCGTGCGGACGAGGACCGGGGAAATGTACGCGTTCGCTGACGCCCAACTTGGCCGCGCGAGCACGCAAGTCATCCTCGGCCGGTCCCATGCCAATCAAAACCAAATGCGCTTCGGCCAATTCGGCGTCGGTCAAACATTCGATGACCAGATCCAGTCGATGCCAATCGCGGTAATACCCCACGAAGCCCAGAATCAAGCCCGTCGTCTGTTCGATACCGAGATTTTCTCGCGCCTTGACTCGTTGGGCGTCCGCGTCATCGAATACATACAACTCCGGTCGAACTCCGTTGGGAGTGACCAGCAAGTGTTCTTCATTCACGCCCATTTCGATCAGCATGTTCTTCAACACATCCGTCACCACGCAGACTCGATCCGCATCGCAAAAAATGTATTTCTCGACCTTCGATGCCAACCCGGGGAAAGATAGTCCGCGAGTCTTTTGCAACTCGAGCACCATCGGTGAGTTGACTTCAAGCACTAAGGGTTTGCGCAGCCTATGTGCAGCGGTGACTCCAGCGAAGTTGCCGAAGGCGTAGCGCTCGTAAAGAAAGTCCGGCTTGAAATCGACGGCGGCTTTCATAATCCGATGGCGAGCCACGGCGCTGTAGGCGTATTCCGCCAACTCGTGCGCGAAACGTGGCAACTTCGAAACAAAGCCCCAGCGACTGCGACCGGAACCGGCATCCTTCTGGCTCTCTTCGCCCTGCTGGACCAAGGAGACTTCCTGCAACTCGTGCCCCTCTTCACGAAAGGCCGCTTGCAGCGAACGAATGTGTACGGCCTGGCCATCCTCGGCCATGGTGCGGTGGTGATAAAGAATTTTCATGGTGGCCAAGAGGAGCGGCGATCAGGTCCGATCCGCGTTATCGCCGATCGCATTTTCGATGCACGCTTCCAACGCATCGAGACTTCGCTCCCACGATAGCTCCGCAACCGCCTCGCGCAACTTTGCGCGGTCACAGTTTGAGGCCAGCACCGACTTTAGTCGTTGCCCGATCGCGACCGGATCGTGTTCATCCGAACCTGGTACCAACATCGAGTCCAACCCGCTCAACAACTCACCGGTTCCGCCAGCGTCCGTGGCGACGACTTTGCACCCGCTACTTAGCGCTTCCAGCACGACATTGGGCCGTCCTTCGCGATGACTAGTCAGCAACAAGCAATCGGCCGCGTTGTACCAACTCGCCAATTGTTCTGGAGTTTGCGATCCCGCTAGGCGTACTCGCCCGGCCAGTTCCTTGGCAGCGATTTGGCATTCCAGTTCGTCGAGCAATTCACCGCCACCAATAAACACCAGTTCGGCATCGGCCGGCGCGCCTTGAGCAAATGCCTCCAGCGCCAACAACGGATCTTTGCGGGGAATCAAGTGCCCCACGACGATGATCAACGTGCCGCGCGTCTCGATCCCGAGCGACTCGCGAGCCACGACTTGATCCCGTAAATCGAAAAAGTCCGTGTCGACTCCATTGGCGACCAAGGTGCCTGCCCCATCACCCAAGCGATCCATCTTCAGTAAGAGATGTTTAGAAACGGCGCACCAATGCCGGGCCGTTTTGAGATTCTTGGCGAGCTCTGCAGCCAATCCCGCTTCGCCAGCCACTTCCAAGACATCCGACCCTCGACCGGAAATCACACAGGGGATGCCTAACTCCTGCAACTCGGTCGCCGCTGCGGAAGCGGGCCAAGCGTAGTCACAGATGACCGCATCCGGTCGACCGGCTGCCAACAAGTGCTTCATTCCCGTTCGAGCGAAGCGCGACGAGTTGGCCCGCGGAAACTTCGGAACGTGGATGTACCGAGGTGCGCGAACATCGATGTCACCTCGCTCTTCGTGCTCGGGAATCGAGTGAATTTCACGCCACTTTCCATACACGAACGGCCAAGGCGCTAGGGGCACCGGATGAATCACATGAACGGAATGCCCACGCGCGCTCATCCCCTGCCAGCGGCGTTCCGCAAAAATACCGATCGTCGGCAAAGCTCGACTCGGATAGAGCGAAGTAAGAACAGCTAAATTCATGTTGCCAAACCTCGAACTTCGTGGCGGCGGCGCCACTGTTCAAGAACGAGTACGCTCCACAGCAAACGCGAGTGATCCACTCGGCCACCTTGATGTTCGTTCATCGCTTGTCTCAATCGACTCCGGTCGAACCAATCGTCGGGCAGGTTTTCGACCGCATCGGTCACCGATTCGCGCAAAGGCCCTTTGAGCCAACTCGAGAGCGGCGTTCCGAATCCGCGCTTGGCTCCGTCCAAAACTTCTTTGGAGACGCGACCGCGCAGTGCTTCTCGGAATACGTGCTTACCACGCCCTCCACTTACTTTTTGCGAAGCAGGCAAATTGGCGAATCGCTCGCTAAAACGGTGATCCAGGATCGGGACGCGTACTTCCAATGAGTTACCCATTGAAGCGCGGTCGACTTTGGTGAGGATTTGGTCGGGCAAGTAGGTGTGAAAGTCGGCGTACTGCGCGCGATACAGCGGGCAATCGATATCGGGCTTCTCGTAGTGTGCGCGGAAGGCATCGAAGGGATCGTAGTCTCCCAATCGAGCGCGCAAGTCCGGCGCCAAGTAGGAGCGCGCTTCGCTTAAGGAAAGCTGCGTGACGCTGTGCCAATAGGCGTGTGCTGGAGTATCGCCGACATTGCTCAAGAAGGTTCGCGCTCGGAATATTTGCGGGGCCCAATCCAGCTTGGGATAGAGCTTGCCACCGATGCGACACAAAGCTTGGCCTGCGCTTCCCAACGCGCGACGTAACTTGTTTTCGGCGTAATCGTGAACGTAGCGCCGATAGCCTCCGAAGGTTTCATCTCCACCGTCACCCGAAAGCGCAACCGTTACGTGCTCTCGCGCCATCTTTGAAACTAGGAAGGTCGGGACGGTCGATGGATCCGCCAAAGGTTCGTCGTAAAACCAAGGCAGGGTGTCCACCGCCAAAGTGGGATCGGCTTCGAGAACCTCACTATGCAGTTCGATGCCCAATGAGTCAGCAGTTCGACGTGCGATATCAAGTTCGTCGTGCGAACGCTCCTTGAATCCAACCGAGCAGGCTAACACTGATTTATTCAACTTGGCCGACATGCTGGCCACCACCGCCGAGCTATCGATACCGCCGGAGAGAAAAGCTCCTAGCGGCACGTCGGCGACCAGTCGATCGCTTACAACGCGGTCCAACCACTCGAGAATTTCTTCTGCCGGGGCGACGTCGCGCAACTCGTCTTTGGGTAAATCCCAATAGCGCCGCAGGCGAACGGGTTCTCCCGGCGTCCACGCCAAGGTGTGGCCCGGTTGCAATCGTTGCATGCCACTCCAGGCCGCATCCGGTCCGCCGACATAGCCCTGAACCATATAGTCCAGGAGAGCTTCGGGACGCAGTTCGCGATCGAGTTCACCCCGCGCCAGAATTGCTTTGGGCTCGCTCGCCCAAGTCAGCCCACTTTTCGTTTCCGCGAAGTACAACGGTTTGATTCCCAAGCGATCGCGCCCCAGCAAAATGCGCGGTGCTTTGCCGGCATCGGTATCGCGCAAGTCGAGAACGCAAAAGGCGTACATGCCTACCAAGTGCTCCACCAGTCGCTCGCCATACTCTGCATACAGATGAACGATGGTCTCGCAATCGGAGTTCGTCAGGAATTCGTGGCCTTTGGCCTCGAGATCACGACGCAGTTCGCGGAAGTTGTAAATCTCTCCATTCACCGTGACGACAATGTCGCGCTTGCGGTTGAAGAACGGTTGGTGCCCACCGCTGAGGTCGATGATCGAAAGCCGGCGAAAGGCCATTCCGACAGGGCCATTAAGTTCAACCCCACCATCGTCGGGGCCTCGATGTAGAAGGGTCTGCGCCATGCGAGTGAGCACATCAGCATCAGCCCGCGCTCCGAGATCGTTCAGAGCGTATCCAACGAATCCACACATACTCTAGTTGCCTCCGCCAAGCAGCGGTGTATCGCGGAAGCCATTGCGCGGCTGCGGTTGGCTGAAGCCCGAACTACGGATTCGACGCAAGTCGCCCCCCCGCCTCGATTGAGACTTAGGACGCAATTCGATGGGAGCCCCAGCATTGAGTTCATCCATCGCTAGTTTTTCGAACACCAATACGATTGCAAAAAAATGATAGACAAGGTCGAAGTGTGCTCGATTTAGAAAGGTACTACCGATGCAAAAGGTAAACAGTGAAGCCTCAAACATCGTCGCGTAATTGATCATCCAACTGGCGTAATAACGCCGTTTGGCCAGCTTGCGGACTTTCCAGCAGGTGCGGAAAGTCGCACCAATCAAATAGAGATAGAGCAGCAGACTAATGGTGCCCGTTTCAGCCCAAATTTGGAGGTAGCTATTGTGTGCTACGTAAATTGCATCTCCTTTCCGCTCCATCGCCGTTGGGTTCGGCTGATACCTCATGTAACTCTGGCGGAACTTGTTCAGCCCGACACCGAGAACCGCATTGTCCGTCGCCATGCGCGTGGCTGCTCCCCATGAACGAAAGCGCGCGCTAGCCGAACTGTCTTGCTCAACGTCTTTAAGCGTACTTAGCCGATCGCGTAATCCGCTGGGCCCCACCATCAACACGGTCAATCCGAGCAAGCCTGCCGCAGTAAATCCGGCGACGCGGTTCTTTGATCGCCAAATCAAAACCCCGCAACCACCAACCAACGACAACATTCCACCACGCGAATGCGTGACCGCAATCGTGATCATGGTGAGCGGAATTGTGTAGTGAAAGACCTTGCGCAGGAGTTCCTTTTTCTCGGACAAGCCTAGGTGAAACAACATTGGGATTGACATAGCCAATGCGAGTGCAAAGTCGTTGTTGTCGGCCAGCATACCGCCGGGACCCACCAAAATCGGAACACGGCCAAGAGTGAAGATCGCCCAAATTCCAGACTTCACGCCATAGAACCCGAACGACAACGCAATCACCCAAACCAATACGCGCAAGTGTTCCTTGCTCACGACCACCGCCGTCGTGAACAGTGCAATGCCGATGATCTTGGTGAACTCCACCATCCGCCCAAACTGAGCCTTGTCCGTGAGTGGGTGCCCAGGTTCGGAATTCCAAACTCCGAGACAAACCAGAATCACCAACGTGATCATGATGAAGCAGCGAATATCCGGAAGAAAGCCGCGCATCTGCTTCGGATTGGCGATATATCCCGCGCCCGTCAGAAAGGCGATGAAGAACGACCAACGCATCGTGCGAACCGTGCCCCAGGAAAGATCCTGGACGCGCATGTAAGCCAGCCAACTGAACACGAGCAATCCGACGTAGGGACGCCGAAAGCAGGCGGGCATCAAGCCCGTGATAACCATAACTACGAAGAGGTCCCGCATCGAACCGGCGCTCTAGCGCACCTCAATAGTGAGCGGCGCAATTCGATTCGCACAACTACACCACGTCTGATCGAGCACACATCGAGGATGTGTGCCCTGCTCAGTTACGAATTGGTGCACTCGAATCACGTCGCTCTACTCGAACTGACTGCGGAACTCTTCGACTTGAATCAAAAAGGCCGTGGGCAAGAGTTCGGGCTTGCGCGTGTACGCCCAAGTGAACCATCCGATCACGGTCAACATGACAATGCTCGAGCCCACCATAATTCCTCCGCGAACACGCGTTTCATGCCGTTGCTGACTCGTGATGATTTCGTTCACGACCCCCAGCACCGGCAGTGTCATGACAGCTGTCACATCGCCAACGTTTCGATAGCAGTTCTTCGAAAACTCCACCAAGACCGAGGAACCCAATCCAATCGCCAGACCGCCGACCAATCCCAAAGCGATAATCAAAAGCGGATTCGGCTCGGAGGGATCGGCAGGAGCGAAAGGTTGCTTCGTCCAGATAAACGGGCTCTTGTTCAGGCGCGTCAAAGCATTGAGCGTCATTTCCTTGTCGCTCAGATCGACGGTCGCCGCATTGTAGATAAGCCGCGTCACGCCCAGCTCGTTACTCACCTTTTCGTGCTCGCCATGCAATCGTTGTCGGTTCTCAAGCACTTCTCGCAGTTCCGCCACGCGAAGCTCTATCGAGACGATGGAGCTGTTCAGACCGGCTCTCTCAATTTGAAGACGATCGCGTTCCGTCTCCATGGCTTGCTTCTGAAGGTTAGGCCGGCGCTCGAGCCGCTTGAGAGGCGTATCGGAAGAGCTACTCGCCAGAAGCAACTTCTCTTCTATCCGTTCGATTTCCCTTTGCAGCCGACGATGCTGAGAATGGCGAGAAGTCAAACCCACCTGACCCGCCCGAAGTTTGACGATCTCCGCTTCGAGTGCCGTGATTACCGCATCGCGATTGCCCATGCGCTCGGACGTATCCAGGCTCACGTCGTCCTCCATCTGGGGCAATTGCTCCATGATGCTTTCCAAGCGCCCAGACTTTTCGGCCAAAGCGCTTTTCTGCTTATCGAGCTCTTTCATGCTCTCCCCGAGCGCAACCGAATAGGGATCGGGAGCAATCGCACTCGCCTGCGCACCGGTTGTGTTCCACGCGATGATATTCATCTGCTTCTCGATGTTGCTCAGTTTGCCCTGCGCATCGAGGTAGAAACGTCTGGCCTTGTCCACATCGTTTTGCAGGCCATTCTTCTCGGCCAGAAGCAACTGTTCGTCACGGTCACTGAGATCCTTCGCCCAAGTGCCGACCAACTCGCGCAAGAACTGAACACCTTTTAATCCGTCTACATGCTTGTAGGTCACGCTCACGAAGGACGACTGGCTTTGTCGGGCCAGTGTGGCAGTATCGACATCCAACGCCATGACTTGCGAACTGATGTATTCCTTCCGCAAGGTCAAATCCTTGAGGTTTGCGTATTCGTTCCAGCCGAGCTTCTGAATGACGGAACGCACACGTTCAAAACTTCGCAAGTGATCGGCCGCGTTGGACACTTCGCGTGCCGTAGAAGTCGTTGACGCGTCTTTGAAATCCCTATCCTTCTCCACGCGATTATTCCGCAACTCGAACTTGGCTTCGATCACGTACTTGCCCGGAATGATCAGCGCAAGAACGATCGACAAGGCCAAAATGAAGACGGCTGGCAACAGGATTTGCCACTTGCGTCTCTTGAGGATTGCGATGAATTCCTCAACCTGTCCTGCGTTTTCGGCGTACATAATTTAGTGGGCTGCGAAGGTCCGGCAGGACTTAGAAGAAGTTGTTGTTGTTATTGTTGTTGCCGCGGCGATTGTTGAGCGGGAACTGACCGCGCGAAACGCGCTCAAGATTGAGAATGTTGCGCGCCACCGATGTGATGACCGTCGTGATCGGTTGGATCAATGCGACCACGAAATCGCCAATTTGAGTCAGCAGGGTCGGCGGCACATAGAGGATGTCCCCCTCTCGCACGTGTACGTTGAACGTTGAATCTCCGGTGCGAATCATGTCGTTCACATTGACCGTGATTACAAGTGGCTCACGCGGATCGGGGCGAATCAAACGTACGCGTCCGAGGTTTGCGCCGGCCTTGTCGGGCTTGGCCCTCTGAACCGCCTCGAACACGGTTAAATCACCGCGAAAGGGTCTTTCCCCACTCGCTGCAACTTGACCTAGTACCCAGTACGTCTTTCCGTCGAGCGTCGTGATCGAAACTGTGATTTCGTTGTCTTCGAAATAGGGTGCGAACTTCTGCTCCAGCAACGCTTCGATCTCCGAACGCGTCAAACCAGCGACGTGAACGGAACCGATCTCGGGCAAGGCAATCGTGCCATCGAGACCGACGCGGTCACCGCCTCGTAGCGTCGGATTGATCGCGTCGACGAAGGCCACCTGATCCCCTAGCACAACGTAATCCTCTTCCTCAGCATTGCCCGTATAGCGCTTGCCGAAGCCCTCCGTATTGAGGTACTGCAAAAGTCGCTTGTCCGGCGCGGAGGCACAGGAGGTCAGTCCGAAACCGCCAACTAGATTCGCGAATACCAGGAGCAGTACAAATGTGGATGGGGAACGCATGCGGGGGTTTCCTCGGCGGGCTTTGGCGGGGCTCCAAAACACCGGTTGGAATTGGGTTTCATCGACGTCAATCGTCGAATGGTTAACGGGGCTCGTGGCGGTAACGTGAGGGAACAGACGCTACACACTAGGAAATCGTCCTAAGTGGTTGCAAGCAAGTGGCCTGGGTGGCGCAGGCTATTGCGGCTCGGCCTGCTCAAGATAGGTCGCCAAAGCTTCTCTCCAAGGGGCCAGAGTCCGGCCCCTGAGAGCTGTAAGCCGGTCGCAGCTGAGCACGCTATAGGCCGGGCGCGGAGCCGGGCGCGGAAAAGCGTCTGTGCCGCAGGGTTCCAACTTCACATTCGGCACTCCAGCTAGCGAGACGGCCGCCGAGGCAAATCCAAACCAACTGCAGTGCCCGTCGCAGGCAGCGTGGTAAATGCCCGCTTCGCCGGATTGAAGAACGTCCCAGAGGGCCGGAGATAGCTCCAGTGTCGAAGTCGGCGACCCGAGTTGATCGTCCACTACCGACAATTCTCCCCGCTCCCGCGCCAACCGAAGAATCGTTCGCGGAAAGTTGGCTCCGCGCGGTCCGTACAGCCACTGCGTCCGAACAATTCGGGTTCCTTCGGGGTGGGCTTCCACGGAAGCCACCTCGCCGGCGAGCTTCGTGCGGCCGTACGCCGAGAGCGGAGACGGCTCTGCATTTTCAGCATAGGGCGTCCGCTTTGTCCCGTCGAAGACGAAGTCCGTACCGACCATGACGCACGGTATCTTGGCGCCCGCACACGCCGCCGCAACGACTCCCGCAGCCGTTCCGTTGACCTTCAGGGCCAACGCCTCATTCTCTTCGGCGGGATCGACAGCCGTGTAGGCCGCGCCGTGAATAACGCCAACGAAAGGACCGTGCTCTTCGAAGAGCTTGGCGACCGCCGCTTCATCAGCGAGGTCCACGCCGCTGGCAGCAAAGAGAGGTCCACCTTCGGCATTGGCTTCCGCCAGATCCGTGCCGACGACTTCCCAGCCGTCCGGAACATCCAGAAGCAACTGGCTGCCCAACATGCCGGCCGCACCCGTCACCAATACTCGTCCCGGCGTGCAGCCCCTCACTTCGCGTCCATCTTGTTGGCACCACCATCGGCTACCAATTGGCTAGCGTGCAGCAACGAGTCAAAGGTTCCTGCATCCGTCCACCAACCGTCGAGAACTTCGTACGTCATCGAACCGTCTTTGATGTACCAGTTGTTCACGTCGGTAATTTCAAGCTCGCCCCGGTTAGAGGGTTCCAGCGTCTTGATCACATCGAACACTCGATTGTCGTACATGTAAACGCCAATCACAGCCTTGTTCGACTTGGGATCGCTGGGCTTTTCAATGATCGACTCGACCTTGTCTCCAGCGAGCATCGCAACGCCGAAACGTTCGGGATCGGTGACTTCCTTGAGCAAAATCTTCGCGCCGGATTCCTGCTCTTTGAAGTCGCTAACCATCTTTGCAATGTTGCCTTCGATGATGTTGTCACCAAGGATCACGCAGATGCTTTCGCCGGCCGCCCAGAACTCTGCCAAGTCCAACGCTTCAGCGATTCCGCCTTCACCTTTTTGATAAGTGTAGTTCAGGTGCTTCAACCCGAAATCGGAACCGTTGCCAAGTAAACTCAAGAACTCACCCGATTTGCGTCCACCGGTGACGATCAAAATGTCGTCGACGCCAGCGTTCACAAGCGCTTCGATCGGATAATAGATCATCGGTCGATCGTAGACCGGTAATAGGTGCTTGTTCGTAATCTTGGTGAGCGGGAACAAACGTGTTCCCAATCCGCCAGCGAGAATGACGCCCTTCATGCTAATTTCTGACTTCTAGAACATGCCGTGATCTGCGAGAACGCCGCTCTTTGCGGTCCTTCTGCGCTTCACGATCGGATCGATGGG
>JBLINP010000013.1:0-30370 GCA_047639415.1 Planctomycetota bacterium
GACGCCAGTATCTGCAAAGTGCCAGCAGGAACCAATAGACCGGCAGTGCCGGTCGTTCGTGGTGTTTGGTCCGCGTGTTCATGAATAATTCGGGCTAGGGACCTATGGATCGTTCTGAAGGTTGCCACCGAGCGGTTGACGTGAGGCGAAATCACGCTGCTATCGAATTTCGAGCGAGTATGAATTTGCTGGTGGCGCGTCTTGAAATCCGCGGATAGAGTATTCGGCCGCATCAGCCCTTTGGAGAGCAATCGCTTATCTGAGTTGGGGAGATGCAATGGTGAGTTGGCCGTCAATCCCCAGGACCGGGCCAAAATTTAGATTGAGTTGAACCGAGGGGCGGATGCCGCTCGGACAATCGATCGTGATGCGCGATTCGCCGGGATGGCGATTCTCTAGTTTGTGTTTCTGAGCAGTTGTGTTTCTGAGCAGTGTTGCTTCGGAGGCCGGGACGCAAAAGCGAGCCCTACCCTCCACTTTTATAGATAGGTGAATTTTCGGCCGGTCCCCCCGGCAGGTGTACGTACACGTGATAAACGACGTTGAACGAGTGCTCTTTTCAGAGGAGCGAATCCGAGCGGGTGTGGATGCACTGGCGGAGAGCGTGGCGAACGCCTACCGAGGTCGAGAATTCACTGTCGTTTCAGTGCTTAAAGGCTCCTGCGTGTTCGCCTCGGATTTGATCCGTCGCTTGCCAATTCCGCTCGAGCTCAGCTTTGTGGTCGCCAGCAGCTATCGCGAGCGGACGACGGCCGGAGAAATCGACTTGCGCTACTTCCCGTCGCCTGAGGAGTTGGCTGGTCGGTCGGTTTTGCTCGTGGACGACATCCTGGACACGGGCCGAACGCTTCACTTTCTCTCCGAGAAGATCATGGCGAGCGGAGCGAACGATGTAGCGACCTGCGTGCTCTTCGACAAGCCGGTTCGCCGCCAGGTCGAGATCGAAGCCGACTTCAAGTGCTTCGAAATCGATGATTCCTTCATCGTGGGCTACGGGCTCGATTTTGCGGGCCGCTATCGAAACTTGCCCTTCGTGGGCGAACTCAAGCCCAGCGTTTATGCGGGCACGGAGCCCTTTGAAGGGACGGTCGCGAAGTCATGACTGAGTACATCACGATCGAATTCGAACAGAGCGGCATCGAGCTCGACGAATACTTGTCCCTGATCTATCCCGATATCAGCAAGGGCTTTTTGCGCCGCGAGGTGCAAGCCGGACACGTCACGGTGGATGGCGAAGCTTCATTGCCTTCGCGACGCCTCAAAGAGGGCGAAACGGTTGTGCTCGACATCGACGACGAGTCGGCGCCGATGTCGCCCATGGCTGCAGCGCCGAAAACGATCGAAATTCTGTACGAGAACGACGACGTTCTGTTCGTTAACAAACCCGCTGGACTTGCGGCCGAGCCCGAACGCTGGTCGCCCGAGAAGGGCAGTTTGTCGGGTTCGGTGCAATGGATGGCGGCACAACTCGACGAAGACAAGCGCTATCGCCCGCGCATGGTTCACCGTTTGGACAAGGACACGACTGGCGTAGTCGTCTTTGCGAAGAACCTCGAAGAGGAACGGCACCTGCGCGGCTTGTTCGAGCACGGCGGTGTAAAGAAACAATACTTGGCCTTGGTGGAAGGTGAGCATCCGCTTTCCGATGGCGAAGAAGAACTGATCGACTTACGGTTGGGCCCTGAATCAAAACGGGGTTCCAAACAGCGCGTCGATCACAAAGGTAAGGACTCCCAAACTCGTGTGATGGTGGAACGTCGATTCAAGGGCTACACGCTGATGCGTTGTTTTCCCCTGACCGGACGCACGCACCAGATTCGCGTACACCTTGCCGAGACTGGTTTTCCTTTGGTGGTCGATCCGTTCTACGGACGACGCGAAGAGTTCGCACTCTCTGATTTTAAAAGTAGTTACAAGCGCAAACCGGGCCGTCCCGAACGCGCCTTAATTGGTCGATTGACGCTGCATGCCGAGCGAATTCAATTTCAAACTCTAAGTGGCGAGACTCTCGAAGTCGCATCGCCGCTGCCCTCCGATTTCGTCCGTGTATTGAAGCAGTTGGCCAAGATAAGGCCCTATTCCCGATGAAGATTAAGCACCGTTTTAGTGACTTCCGTGTAACCGAAGTCTTGCGCCCCGGCCTGGTTCAAAAGAAGGGACCTTACTCCGTTTACCGCGTGACAAAGCGCAAGCTTTCGACGCACGAAGCCGTTGGAGAACTCGCGCACCTTTGCGACGTTGAGCCCAGTGCCGTTTCGGTTGCCGGACTTAAGGACCGGCAGGGCATCACCATTCAGCACATGACCGTGCCCGGCCGCAAACCGCTCAAGACCAAGCGTCCCGATCTGCGCATTGAGCACATCGGTTTCGCGCAGGAAGAATTGACGTCGAAAGATAGCGAGGGCAACTCCTTCGAAATCACCGTGCGAGCCGTCGAGCATCACGAGCTGGCGATCTTCAAAAAGAACATCGCGCCCGTGCGCGAGTTCGGCGTGCCGAATTACTTCGACGAACAACGCTTCGGCAACCTTCGTCACGGTCAGGGCTGGATCGCTCGTGATCTGATGATGGGCGAGTATGAAGTCGGCCTGAAGAATCTGCTCACAGCTCCGTCGCCCTTCGATGACGAGAAAAACAGAACCTTCAAATCGGCGCTACACCGCACATGGGGCGATTGGCGCGGTTGCCGCGACATCGCTGGACGCTTCGGTGCGCACCACTCGATCTTCGAACACTTGGGTGCCAATCCCGACGACTTCGCAGGCGCATTCTTTCGCGTCGCAACGCGCTTGCGCTTGATTCACCTGTATGCCTTCCAATCACACATTTGGAACCGTGCCGTCGCGGAACGCATCCGCGGTGTAGTCGAATCCGACTCGCGCGTTCGCGTTCCCTCGGTCGAAGGCCCGCTGGTTTTCTTTGACGGCGAACCGCCGCTCAAACTTGTCGACAGCGCCATTCCGCTTCCCGGCGCGAGCCTGGAAGGTGTCGAAGACGATTCGTCGCGCGAACTTTTCGCATCGGTGCTCGCGGCCGAAGGTTTGACGGTAGAAAACTTCCGCATCGACGGCGTTCCCGGCTTCCAACTGAAGCCCGAAGATCGCCCGCTGATCGTTCTGCCGCGTCACTTGCGAGTGCGACCCGCTGTGCCGGACGCTGACAATCCCGGATTGAGCGCGATCGTGATGCGTTTCGAACTTCCGCGCGGCGCCTACGCAACCTTGGTTGTGAAGCGCTTGTTTGCGCGTAGTGCGGATGCTCGCAACAAAGCCGATGGTGAGCAGGTCGAAGGTATGAATTCCGCTTTGAAGGCGGCAGCACGTCGCGGTAAGTCAGAGCAAGGACGGCCGGAATACGCCGGTAGCAACGAGCGTAGTGATCGCGGTGGTTATCAAGGTGGTAACGATCGCGGCAATAAGGAACGTGCCCCACGCGGAGGTGGTCTTGCAGGCGAGCGGCGCGAAGGTGCCTATGCTCGACGCCAAGGCGGTGACCACGGCGGCGGACAGCGCGGCGGTGGACAAGATTCGCGCGGCGGTGGGCAAGGTGGCTACCGTGGCGGCGGCGGTCAAAGTGATCGCGGCGGTTCCTATCAAGGTGGCGGCAACCGCGGTGGTTACGGTGATCGCGGGCGTGATGATTCGCGCGGTGGCGAGCGCTCGGGCTACGGCGGTGGCGGTCAGCAGCGTAGCGGCGGCCAAGGCGGCGGCTACGGTGGTCAAAATCGCGGCGGCCAAAGCGGAGGCTATGGCGGTGCGAATCGCGGCGGCCAAAGTGGCGGCTACGGTGGTCAAAATCGTGGCGGCCAAAGCGGAGGCTACGGTGGTCAAAATCGCGGCGGCCAAGGCGGCGGCTATGGCGGCCAAAGTAGCGGCGGTTATCGCGGTCGCGACGATCGCGGCGGTAGCTCATACGGAGGCAACAGCGGCGGTAGTTCGTACGGCGGCAACGCTGGTGGATCCGGTGGATCTGGCGGCGCTTGGGGCGGCCAAGGTCGTTCCGATTCCAGCTCCGGTGGCGGCTACAAACCGCGCGAAGGCGGCGATCGTCAGGGCGGCGGCGCCTGGGGCGGTGGCGGCGGCAATCGCTCGAACTCCGGAGGCGGCTACAGTTCCGGCGGCGGATACAAAGGTGGCGGAAGCGATCAGCGCTCGGGCGGCGGATACGGTGGTCAAAACCGTGACGGCGGGGGGCGCTCCTCCGGCGGCTATGGTGGCGGTCGCGACAACCAGGGAGGCGGCAACTCGTACGGCGGCCGCGACTCCGGTGGTGACAACCGTCAATCCGGTGGTGGCGCATGGGGCGGCCAAGGTCGTTCCAGTTCTGGCGGCGGCTACAAAGGTGGCGGCGGTGAGAATCGCTCCGGCGGCGGCTACGGAAATCGCGACGGTGGTCAGCGATCTTCAGGCGGTTACGGCGGCAGTCGGGACAATCAAAGTGGCGGTCGTTCTTCCGGCGGCGGTTACGGTTCAGGCAGTCGCGACAGTGGCGGCGGCAGTGGCGGCAGCGCATGGAGCGGCGGCCAAAAGTCATCCGGTGATTACGGAGGCGGCCAGAGTTCTGGCGGCCAAGGTGGCGGAGGATCGAGCGCTTGGAGTGGCGGAAAGAGTTCCGGCGGCGATCAATCCTACGGCAAGTCGTCGGGTTACAAATCGGGTGGCGGTCAGTCGGACAGCGGCGGATCGGGCGGCGGCGACTGGAACAAGTCGAAGTCAGCTGACTCGAAACCTGCCGAGGGCGGCAGCTCCTATTCGGGCGACAACCCGTGGTTGAAGGCGAAGATTACTAAATCCAAGGGTTCGAAGTCCGAAGGTGGTTACGAATCGAAGTCAGCGCCGAGTGAGAAAGGCGACAGCTGATGGCAATTCAAACAGTCGGAGTGATTGGTGGTTCTGGGCTCTACGAAATGGAGGGTCTGACGGACGTTAAGGAAGTCAAACTTTCCACGCCTTTCGGAGAGCCCAGTGACGCGTACATCACGGGTGTGCTCGGCGAAACCAAGATGGTTTTCCTTCCGCGGCACGGTCGGGGTCATCGCATCAGTCCTACTGAGATCAACTTCCGCGCCAATATCTGGGGCATGAAGCAGTTGGGTGTGACGCAGATTTTGTCGGTCTCGGCCGTCGGTTCTATGCGAGAAGAAATCGAACCCGGACACTTCGTTGTGATCGATCAGTTTTTCGATCGCAGCCGTCATCGTGCGGACACCTTCTTTGAAAAGGGTGTCGTCGCTCACGTGATGTTCGCCGATCCGATCTGTTCGCATTTGCGACCGGTGCTGGTGAAAGCGGGACGCGACAACGGGCTCACGATTCATGACGGTGGCACCTACATCAACATGGAAGGTCCGCAGTTCTCGACGCGTGCCGAATCGAAGATCTATCGCAAGTGGGATGTCGACGTCATCGGTATGACCAACCTTCAGGAAGCGCGTCTCGCTCGCGAAGCGGAGATCTGCTACGCCACGATCGCCATGTCCACCGATTACGATTGCTGGCACGAAGCGCATGACGACGTGACGGTCGAGGCCATCTTGGAGGTCATGCACCGCAACGTCGACAACGCGAAGGCCGTGGTGGCTTCCGCGGTTTCTGCGATCGCCGAGGAACGCACCTGCGGCTGCCAAAGTTCCCTCAAATACGCGATAATGACGGCGCCCGACATGATTAGCTCCGAGGCGCGCGACCGCCTGGGGCTTTTTATCGACAAGTACCTGTAAGGCTCCGGCAAACGGTGCCTCTAAATCCGACAGAAAAGCTGGTGGGGTGCGATCGGTCCCACCAGTTCAAATTAGGTTTTCAGGCAATCCAGCCGATTCGGGAAGAGCTCTTTCGAGAGAAGAGCTTCTGCCCGTAAACTTATCCTGAATTGAGTCCAACGAATGGGGGGCTCGACTCGGATATGAGCCACCGGGGGACTGGTGGAACCTGCGCACTGTGGAGTCGACTTTAAAGATGATGATGAAATTGCGGATCGGAACGAGTTGTCTGTTTTTGGCGTTGGCCTGCGCCGCGCCGGCGGACAAAGCCAGCGAGCAGAATTCTGCGAGTCATCCAGAAGGCGAGGCCTCTGAGCGCCACTACGGGCATCCGGAAGGTATCGGGAAAGCACATCACCGTGGCCCCAAGGTCGCGATGAGCGAGGACGGGCCGATGCGCTCGGCCAAATTGCTGTACGAACGCTTCGACGTCGAACAGACGATGAAGAACGTGACGTTCATCGATCAGTATTATCGAGCTCCGGGCAATGAAGGCTACGAGGCCGTCATCGATCACTTCCAAGCCATGCTTCGTGAAGCGGGATTTGGAAATGTCGATGGGTTGGAGCTCGAGATTCTTGAGCAAGACATGGACGGTCCGGCTTGGACACCACGCAGCGCCTCATTGAATCTAGTCGTTGATGAGAAGCGAACCGAGCTGCATGGCTTCACGACCGCTGGCGATGCCGATCGGGTCATGCTGCCGATTAACGCGCCGAGCTGTTCCGTTGAAGGCCCGATGGTCTTTGACATCGAGTTGATTACCGAAGGCGCCATCTTGGTCACCAGCGTTCCCGCGCGACGTGTCATCAATCGCGCGCGGCAAAGGGGAGCAGTCGCCGTAGTGTCGGCATTCCTCGAGGACTTCAACTTGGATCCTTCGGGAAAGGATCGTCACCGCAACGCAATTCATTTCACGTCGCTTCAATCCGGCGGTGACATGCCGGTGGCGCAGATTTCTCCCCGCTCTTACGATTTGCTCAAGCAGGCGTTTGTAGAACATGCGTCAGCGCGCTTGAGCTTGGACGCGAAGGTTGAGCTCACGGAGCGACCCCTGCGTACTTTAGTCGCGCGTGTGATTGGAAAAGGTCGCGACGACGAAGCCATCGCGATGGCAAGTCACGTTCAGGAACCCGGCGCTTGTGACAACGCTTCGGGAGCTGCTGGTTTGATTGAAGCGGCGAGTGTTGTTGCCGAACTCTTGCAAGCTGGCGATCTCGATTGGCCCGCGCGGACGGTGGTCTTTTTGTGGGGCGATGAATTCAGGCAAACTCGGGCTTGGTTGGAGTCGACGACGAGACGGCCGATCGCGGGATTCTCGTCTGATATGACCGGCGAGTCGCACGGCAAGACGGGCGCGATCGCCCTGCTTGAGCGCGATCCCGATCCCGGAGCGCTCTTGCCGCTGGCACCCGACGAGCACACGCCTTGGGGCGCTGGTGAGGTGTCGGAGGAAGAGCTCAATCCCAACGCTCTCTCTGTGATTGCGCGTTGCGCAATGCAAGACGTCGGTGAAATTGCCGGTGGTTGGATCTCAGCCGACCATCCCTGGGAGGGTGGCAGTGATCACGACGAGTTCATCGATCTCGGCATTCCCGCGGTGCTCTTTTGGCACTTTACGGATTTTGCCTACCACACCAGCTTGGACCGTATCGACATGGTCGACGGGGACGAAATCAAGCGGACTGAGGTGGCTTTGGTCGCGACGGCGATGGCGTTAGCCAACCCGCAGGCTAAGGACCTCGAGCGTTATCGCGCGTCGATCAAGCTCGAAGAAACGCTGCGCGTCGCCATTGCGGAAGAAGCAGGCCGCGCGGATATCGCCCAAGCTTGGAAAGATTGGTGCAAGGGCTCCGCTGAATGGCTCGAACGCGAGATGAACTTCTAGAAGCCTGGCAACTCGTCGGTTCGAGCGCCCTAGCGTCGAATCTCGAGACGCCGCCCAAATGATCGGAACCTGATTCCGATCCAGTACGTCCATTTCCCCATCGGAGAAGTTCGTTCAATTTGATTTAGGCCGCCTGTTCTGCAGGCGTTTCAAATTTGAAGGCAACTTACTTTGAGCAGTGGGCTTGGCCGGATTCCGCTGCTCGCCTCCAATATAGAACGGTCGCTTTTCGAATCAGAAGGGCGACCGTTCGTTCATTTCACACACGCGCTTCGGTGTTCTCCGCAGTGTTACATCGCAGTGGGCGAGTCTCTGCGCACACCGGGCCTATTTGAAGGCGGCTGCAAACTCAGCATCGGATATTTTGCCGTCGCCATCGGTGTCCATCGCCGCGATGACAGCATTGGTGCGAACGCTGAGGTGCATCGGAGATTGAAGCGTCCGCAGGTCTTCGGTTCCGATGTATCCGTCGCCGTTTTGATCGAGGCGTTCGAAGTGTGACTTCGGAAGCAAACTGTGTTCAATAGTGAGTGGCGCAGCGCGTTCGGCAAGCACGGGCGCGGGAGCAGATTCTATGCCGAGCAGCGACTGGACCGGCATGGCGCTGCCGATGAACTTAACTTGAGCGTAGGCCAAGCCTTCGATGAGGAAAGGCATTTCCGCCATTTCGATGGCGGAAGTCAGGTCTTGGTCGATGACGCCCAGCAGCTGGTCTGCCTGGATGTGATCGGATAAGAGGAATAGCTTGATCAGCGGAGGGATCTCACCCAACTCGAGTCCAGCGCTCGCGTCCGTGTCAAAACGTTCAAGCAGTTGAGATTCGTCGGTGCCAGCACCGGCTTCCCCATCTTCGCCAGATGATTCCAATCCAAACGGCTCGGGAACTTCTGTGAGGTGTGGCTTCGGGGGCGGGAAGCCACCACGTCTGTCGACGACGAGCTTGTACCGCTCCGCGAATTCCGAGCGCTGAATTCGACCGTCCCGATCACTGTCGTAGTAGGTGAACTGAAGGCGATCGAGGCTGAGGCTGAAGGTTCCCTCGCGATACGAAATCCAAGTGTTGGAGTCGTGATCGCAAAGCGTGAAGTAATACTCTTCGAGTTCGGGATCGAGCGGGTCGGTCCACAGCACGTAGTTGCCCTTGTCGGGCCTCGATATATCGGTGCCGGCGACCGATCCGGCGAGCGGCGGCGCGCCCGCGCTGGGCAGCAGCTGATCGGGAAGCGCACTCTTGGTTTTGGTCGACGTCGGCAGCTTCGGCGTAACGATGGGGGGCAGCGGCTTAGGGATTAGATTGCGAATGACGTTCTTCGCGGCCTGCTTCGCCTTGCCGCCGCGTCCGCCTCCTCGTCCGCCACGTTGTGCTTCGATGTCGGGAGTCAATACAAGCGCGCAGGCCAAGAGCGCTAATATTCGAATTGTGCTGCGAGTATTCATGAATCGATATTCAAGCTTGGGCATCGTCGATCCGGCCTGCAAGGGGGGAATCCCGCTTCGTTCACTTATTCTTCCGGCGACGCGTCCCGGTACGCTTAGCCTTGGCCGAGCGTTTGCGTTTGGAACGTCGAGGGTTCAGTTTTGGGGCCGAATTGCTGCGAATTGAACGCACGAGAGCGATATCGAAAGCCTCCTGAACATGTGCGATCAGGTGGATCACGAGGTTGTCCCGGATCTCGCTATCGAGGCGCTGAACCTCTTCGTGATTGCGTTCGGGGACGATGACCTCCGTGATGCCCGCCCGCACTGCTGCGAGCAACTTTTCCTTCAACCCGCCCACGGCGAGTACGTTTCCGTGCAGCGAAACTTCGCCGGTCATCGCGAGGTCCGGACGCACCGATTCGCGCCCAACCAACGAGATCAACGCGACGGCAATCGCAAGGCCTGCCGACGGTCCGTCTTTGGGCGTGGCGCCAGCGGGAAAGTGCAAGTGCAAGTCGATCGTATCGAGAATGCCGTGATCGATATTGAGCGATGAGAAGCGCGTGCGAACGAATGAGATGGCGGTTTGCACGGACTCGCGCATGACATCGCCGACCATACCGGTCAAAGTCATACGACCCGATCCCGGCATGGCGAGCGCTTCAACGGGTAGCAGCGTGCCACCGACCGAAGTCCAGGCTAGTCCCGTTGCTATGCCGATGGCTGGACCGTGCGGGCGAAGGTCTTCGTCGACAAGGGCGGGACCGAGTACGTCGAAGAGTTGGTCCTTTTTGACTTGTACGCCGCCGCCGCCACGAATGACGGACACGGCTGCTTTGCGTGCCAGTGAATTCAGAAGGCGTTGCAAGTGTCGCACGCCCGCTTCTTCGGTATAGCTGCGCACGATTGAGTGCATCGCTGCAGGCGTAATGCGAAACTCTTGTTTTTCGAGACCATGTGCAGCCCGCACTTTGGGCATCAAGTGTTCGCGCGCAATCAGTTGCTTTTCGCGTTCGGTAAACCCGCCGAACTCGATGACTTCCAATCGATCGAGCACCGCTTCCGAAATGTCGTCGCGGTCGTTGGCGGTTACGATGAAAATGCAACGCGACAAGTCGTAGGGCACGCCGAGGTAATGATCGAGGAAACTGGAGTTTTGATCGGGGTCGAGAATGTCGAGCAGAGCTCCACCGGAAACTCCCGAACCGCCCAGTTCCAGTTTGTCGATCTCGTCGATCATGATCACCGGATCGCTGCGATCGGAGCGATGCAGCGACTGCAATATCGCACCTGGAAGCGCTCCATCTTGACGATAAGGCGTTCCGCGCAATTGTTCCTCTTCGGTCACCGTTCCGCCCGGAATCTGCACGAAGGAACGTCCCAGTGCCTCGGCTACCGTTCGTCCCATGCTCGACTTGCCGGTTCCTGGCGGACCCAAGAAGCACAGCACGGTGCCGTGCGCGCGACGCGCCAACAAACGCACGGCGAGATGTTCGATGACTCGATCTTTGGCATCACGTAATCCCGTGTGACTCTTTGCGAGAACTTCTTCGACGGATTCGAAAGCGACGGGCGGCGGGTTGGTATCGAAGTCCCACGGCAGTGCCAGCATCCAGTCGAGGTAGTTGCGAATCCGCGCAGCTTCCTTGGTGGCGGGGCGAACGCGTCGAAACAGATCGAGTTCGTGTTGAGCCTGATCGCGGGCGGCACCCGAAAGCGCGGTGAAGGCAATGCGATCTTCCAGCGCTCTAACTTCGAGTTCATGCGGAGCGGCGTCGCCTGGTTCAGCGCGCAAATCGTCGATTTGGTGGGCGCTAGACTCGCTGTTTGAAGTTAGATGCCCATCGATTCGGTGTTGGCGATTGGCTGCGCGAATAAAGATCTCGAGTTGTTTCGCGAAGTCGGGCTCGGCAAGCAGTTCGAGTTCTTGATCGTAATTGAGTGGAACGAAACTACGGACTAAGTCGATGGTGCTCCACGGATCGCCTTCATTGAGTTGGAGCAATTCAAACTCCAGCTCAAAGCGCTTATCCTCGCGCAGCAACTCGATCAGATCATCGCGAGCTTGCGCGCATGTCTCAGAATCAAACGTGGCGTTTAGAGGCCGCGCGAGACGAATGCTGAATGCAGACTGATTCTCTTTCACCGTCACGACGTGGGCTCGATGAAGTACTTGAACCGTCACGCGAACGCTGCCTTCGGGCAGTTGCAGTAAGCGCAGAACCCGACAGAGTACGGCGACGTTCGCCAAGTTCTTGGCGCGACTTTCCGAGCGCGGCTTAAGCACGGGAACCGCCACAATGAGATCGCCTTGTTGCTTGGCCAGCTCCCCGAGCGCGAGAAGATTCTCGGAGCGCGAGATTTCAAATTCACTGACTTGGCCTGGCAACAACACGGTGCTGCGAAGGATCAGTGCGGGGAGCAGTTTGGAATGAGGAGGCATGGCGTCGGGGTGCGCAATGGGGCTTTACCCGGCTCTATCGGCATCCAGAGGCCCCTGGGTGTGATCCGCCCGGCGCTCCTCGCCAATGTCCTCCGCTCAAACTAGAGCTGGCGCCCCAAGTGGCTGACATGTCAGCACTTAGGGCGCCAGCGTGAGCGCAGGCGTAGGGTTTGATCCTACTTGAAAGTCTTGTAATCGCCGGCCTTCAGCTTGCCCAGGTACTCGTCGAGGCCCGCTTTGACCTTGCCGGACAGCAGCACGACGCCAATTACATTGGGCAGCACCATGCCGAAAATCAGGAGGTCACCGAAGTCGAGGATGTTGCCGGGCTTAGCGATCGCGCCCAGGAAGACGAAGGCGACGAAGATGATTTTGTAGATGATCGAAGAGCTATCGCCGAAGAGATAGGCCCAGCAGCGCTCGCCGTAGTAGGACCACGAAATCATCGTCGAGAATGCGAAGAGCAGCACGGCGACCGAGAGTACGTAGGGCATGAAGGAGAGTTCCTGTCCCATCGCGGCGGAGGTCAGGGCGGCGCCGTCGTTGCTCGCGACCATATCGGCGTACTCGGGATTGGAGTAGGCGCCGGTAATTACGATGACGAGCGCGGTCATCGAGCAGACCACGATCGTATCGATGAAGGGTTCCAAGAGAGCGACGATGCCTTCGCGCGCTGCGTGCGGAACTTTGGCTGCGGAGTGAGCGATTGCCGCCGAGCCGATGCCGGCTTCGTTGGAGAAGGCTGCGCGCTTGAATCCAAGGATCAAGACACCGATGAAACCACCGCGCATAGCGTCGGCATCAAAGGCACCCTCGAAGATCGAGCCAATCGCGGCGGGAATCGCGCCCATGTTCATGAAGAGGATCGTGATACAGGCAAGTAGGTAGATTCCGCACATGGTCGGAACGATCTTTTCGGCGGTCGTTGCAATGCGCTTGATGCCGCCAATGATGACCACACCAACAACTGCCGCCATGGCCACTCCGTACATCCATTCATTGCCTTGCAAGAAGGTGAAAGTCTGCTTGATGGCTCCCAGTGACTGATTGGCCTGGAAAGAGTTGCCGCCGCCGAGCGAAGCTCCGATGCAGATTACTGCGAAAATTGCAGCCAGGATCTTGCCGACGAAACCGAGGCCCATCTCTTTCAAACCATTCGACAAGTAGTACATCGCGCCGCCCATGATTTGGCCGTTCGGGCGCTTGACGCGGTACATCTGACCCAAGGTGCACTCCGTGAACTTGGATGCCATGCCGAGGAAACCGGCAACGATCATCCAGAAGGTTGCGCCGGGTCCACCAATGCCGACGGCGATTGCGACGCCAGCGATATTGCCGAGTCCAACCGTTGCGGAGAGCGCGGCGGTCAGCGCTTGGAAGCTCGTCACTTCACCCTGGTCGTCGGGATCGTCGTACTTGCCGCGAATGACCCGAATGGCGTGACCGAAGGCACGGAACTGAGGGAAGCCCATGCGCACGGTGAAGAAGATCGAGCCGAGCACCAGAATTAGAACGGCGATGGGGACCTCCGCCGGAATTTCTTCGCCGGTTCCTACCGCGTTCATGGTCAGGCCAGGAATCGGAATCGGATAGAAGATTACAAACGCCATCTCCTTGTTGATTCTTCCGAACCAACCGTCGACGGTCTCGGCGAACGAGCCTTCTTCCGCCTCGCCTTCTTGTGCTACAGGCTGGACGACAGTGATCGCCGTCGCGCTCTCGCCCGTTCCGCCAGCGGCGTACGCCGGTGTGCTTAGGGCAAGGGTCGGGAGAAGACCAAATACGAGAGCAAAGAGTGCGCGTTGTGCGATCCGCATGGGTTGGAGAGTTGGGTGTAAAGAGGAGATCCGCCAAGACTGCGGCGGGGATGTTGCCATAGCCCTCCCGATAAGTACAAACCGACAGTGGTGGGAGCGGGCGATGAGGTCCTCATGCGCTCAAAAAGAGCATCGAAACGGCGTGCGAGCGATTTGTAGCGGATTCGCTAGCCGATGTCTGAATGCTCGGCCGTGTCGAACAGTCTTCGCGCGACCCGCGATTGAGCCACTTTGCTCTCGGTCGCAAGAAAGATCGTGTCGTCGCCAGCGACCGTTCCAATGATCTCCGGCCAGTTCAATTGATCCAGCAAAAGCGCAACCTGCGTTGCCGCGCCGACGGCCGTGCGCACAACTAAGAGGTACGGGCCAGCGGCGTGGACCGTTCGCACCCAGCGAGAAAGATCGGAGGCGTTGGAGTCACTGGATTTGCCGTCTAAATCCGCATTTAGATAGGTAGCGGGCAACACGTATACCCCGGAGACCTTGGCGACGCCCAGATAATTTAGGTCGCGGGAAATGGAGGACTGCGTCGCCGTGAATCCACGCTCTCGCAGTCCTGCTACCAACTCGGCCTGCGTCCCAATGTCGCCAGATCGAATGATCTCACTGATCAATTGACGGCGTTGCTGATGAACCTCTTGATTCTGTGGCATAGATACGTATTCGGCGGATGATTGGCGAGAAGGCAAGTGTAGAACGAGAAAGCATGTGACGCTCGCCTGAAAAAGCGAACGTATGCTCTAGCCCGGATTATTCATGAACCAATAGACCGGCAGTGCCGGTCGTTCGTGGTGTTTGGTCCGCGCGTTCATGAATAATTCGGGCTAGATCGGAAATCGGTCGCGGTTTCGAAGCTTTCCAAGCCAACTCCCACTCGCAGCTAGCTTTCCGAATGCCGTTCAATCCTCGTTTCATGGCTCTGATCAGCGCCTTTCGCGGCAGTCCGCAACTGTTCGCAAAATGTAACTCCTCTATTTCGCGTGGCTGCTCTGGGCTTTTGCCAGGTGAAGCTTTAACGTCCGAGTTCAGATGAAAGTTCTCGCAGTAGACGACGATCCAAAGTTTCGTAGCTTCATTCGACGCGGACTGGAAGAGAGCGGAATCGAATGCGCAACTGCGTGTGATACGACCGAAGCCTTAGAAGTAATCGAGGCGGCTTCGCCGACGGGATTCGACCTGATTCTGTTGGACGTCATGATGCCCGATCGAACCGGTTGGGAACTTTTGGAAGACCTTCGCGCGCGCGATATCAATACGCCGGTCATTTTTCTGACGGCTCGGCATGCAGTTGCGGAACGCGTCAAAGGTCTGCGTCTCGGTGCGGACGACTACGTCATCAAGCCTTTCGAGTTTGCTGAACTCCTGGCTCGCATCGATGCGGTAATGCGACGTGGAACACCAACGGTAAAGGAGGTCGCCGACCTAAAGCTGGACCTTTCACGCCAAGCGGCTATTCGAGATGGGCATCGCATTGAGCTGAGTCCGCGCGAGTTCGGAGTACTTTGGGCTCTTGCAATTGCCGATGGTCAACCGCTGTCGCGCGACCAGTTGCTCAAGGATGTTTGGGAAATCGATTTCGAGCCCGGCACAAATGTCGTTGAAGTTGTGATTGCGCGTTTACGTCGCAAATTGGAGCGACACGGCAGTCGGATGATTAATACCGTAACGGGGACTGGCTATCGCTTGATTGCCACACCGAGTTCCGACGCATGAGTCGCAAGCGCTGGTCCATCCCAGGCTGGTTGACGCGCTGGCTAGCGCTGACCGTCGGCGTTTCGATTCTTTCGCTTTCATCGCTCAGCGCTTGGTTTGTTCGCGAGTCAGTGGAGCGTGAGCTCGACGCTCTAGTTCTTGAAGAGCTTCACGAAATGCGGGCAGAGCTTTCGCAAGATCCCACTAGGCTCGGGTTTGAGCGTCTAACGCTCGAATACGCGCGAGAACACCCAGCGAACCCCTTGGCCTGGCGTGCTTGGACTGCCGAACCCATAACGTTATGGGGCGAGTTCGGCCCCGCAGAGTTGCTGGCGATAGCGCCGACTGATCCGGGCGAACTCGATCGAACGATCGAACCAAAATCTGGCTTTCGTTGGCGTACTGAACAACTGGATTCGGGGTTGATCGTTGGCATTCTCGTGGACGGCGCCTGGCAGTTCGATTTTTTGCGACGGCTAACCTTCATCTTGATTGGTTTTGGCGCGGTCGTTGCCACGGTGACCACGGCGGGCGGAGTCTTTCTGGGGCGGCGACTAGCGGGACACTTGCACGGCGTCGCTGACCAGGTACGCGAGGTTCACGCACCGTCCGAGACGCAAGAGTTGTCGGTGGAGGGTGCCCCCGAAGAGATACGGGAAGTGGCCGATGCGCTTTGCGAAATGCTGGCGAAGATTCGCCGCGAACAGGATCGTGCGCAGTTGATGTCGAGAGGGCTTGCGCATGAATTGCGATCGCCGATTCAAAACCTAATGGGCGAAGCGGAGGTGTCGTTGCTTCGCAATCGATCGGTGGAGGAGTACCGCGCCGTATTGGAGAGCCAAGTAGAAGAATTGCGCGATTTGGGCCGCGTGGTCGACAACTTGGTGATGCTGTGTTCGCCTAGTCAATCGGAGCCTCTAGTCTCAGAGCGCTTCAATCTAAAGGATGAAGCCAGTTTGCGACTCGAACGCAATCGCGGAGCTGCCGAGCGAGCGGGGGTGAAAATAGAATTAGTGACGAGCGGTAATCTCGACTTGGATGGCGATCGCGAAGCGCTTTTGCTCGCGCTCAACAATTTGGTCGGGAACGCGATCAAGTGGTCGCCACGTGGAGGCGTTGTTCAAGTTGCGCTGACTGGCGAAGATGACGAGGTTTGTCTGACCATTGATGATGAGGGACCGGGTGTGCCGATGGGCGAGCGCGAGAAGGTGTTCGAGCCTTTTTACAGCGCGCCCATGTCTACGCACATAGACGGGGAACGTGGGCATGGACGTGCGGGCTACGGGCTTGGACTCGCACTCGTAAGCAGTGCGGTGGCCGTTCATAACGGCACCATCGAGATCTCTGATTCCGACCGTGGAGGCGCCCGATTCCTCGTTCGAATTCCGCGCTCCTCCAGATATTAGCCCACCGATTAACAGGTCGTAATTGGTAGCAGGCTCATCGGTGACCGACAATTCGGTCACCAGTATGAGTCCACACATGAATAAATGCCTTCGTGTCATCTTCGCCGCCGCGCTTGTCGCGATTGCGGGTTGCAACACCGTCGAGTTCTACGAGAAGGGTGCCTTTCAGGATCCTGCAATGGACCTGGCCGGTTCCGGTTCTGAAGCTCACTTTCATCAAAAAGTGTTCTATTCGATGGAAGGGAGCGCCGGCGGAATCGGATCCAGCGCCGGCGGAGGTTGCGGGTGTTACTGATTAGCCCCAAGCGACAGGGCATATTGGCGTTGATCGTGTTTTTCAGTTTGGCGCCTACAGGATTCGCGCAAGTCAGCGCTTCGGGCTTGGATGAATCTGCCCCCGAAGCAGCTGCTAATAGCAACGTTGCAGCGCCAGAAGTCAGCGCAGGCAAGCTGAAGCCTGGCGAAGGTACGATCAGCTATCGATTGAGCTTTTTCGACGTCGGCGATTCGGGCAGTGGCAATCCCTTCATCGATGAAAGCCTAACGGTGATCGAACCGGTGATCGTATTCGACCACCAACTGACTGAGAAGACCGGGATTACCGGCACGCTCTCCTACGACCTGGTTTCATCCGCTTCGATCGAGCGTTTGAGCAACTACTCCGGTCAGTCCGGCGCGAGTGGTGACAACTACATCGGTCTCGACCTCGGTGTGCGCTACGCCTACTCGCCGAAGACCGATCTTTCAGCACACGCGAGCTTCAGTACGGAATACGACTACAACTCGCTTGGTGCGGGAGCGGCGATCTCCCGCGAATCGGCAGACGGCGATTCACGTTTGACCTACAGCTTCGATGCCTTTTTCGATTCGTTGGATCTGATACGAGGAACAGCGGCGTCGCAGGCCAACTCAGATGGAACCGACAATCGGACTTCGTATGCGGCGACGGCGAAGTGGTATCAGATCATTTCTCCGAAGTCGCATGGTGAGTTCGGCCTGACCCTCGCGCAACAAACCGGTTTCTTGTCAACGCCCTATAACTTTGTTGTCGACGAGTCGAAGCCCACGCCGGGGGCCACGTTTCCATACGAAAACGGTGCTCAAGGGTCGGACATTAACGAAGTTCTACCAGACTCACGTACGCGCATCGCTCTGTACGGTCGAGTGCGGAACTCATTGGGTCCCGGCCGTTCATGGGAACTCGGTGGACGCATCTATCAGGATGATTGGGGCATCTCGAGCTTTTCAATTGAGCCTGCTTACGAAGCTGCGATTAGCTCAAAATGGCGTATTCGGCCTCGCTATCGGTACTACAACCAAACGGCCGCGGACGCGTTCTTTGAGAGCTACAACGGTGAGGCTGTTGCGGAGCTAACCCAGGACTCCGACCTCGGTGCGTTCAATTCCAATCTCTTCGGCGTGAAGTTCCTCAAACGAAACAGTGCCAAGAGTTCCATGGACGTCAGCCTCGATTACATCCTGCGAAGTGATGGACTCGATCAGCTTGTGTTCAGCATTGGTTGGGCGCGAGGCTATTGAGTGTTCAAGGCGCTCTGCAAAGGTGTTTGTTATGCGAAAAATGATATGGATTGCGCCGCTTCTGTTGTCGGCTTGTGCGAGTGCGCTGGCCAACGACGAGGCCACCGACGAGCGTGCTTCGCATGCGGGTGCTAGCGAGCACGATGCGTCGTTCCACAAGACGGCTGGAGTGGGGGAAGAGTGCAAGGGCGGAGTCTGCCCGCTGCCGCCCGAACTGTTGGGCACCGCGCCCGCGGCTTCGAGTTGGTCTATCGAAGACATGCAAGGCAAGCAACTCGACGTTGACGCGACGCTGGCTTCCGGACGTTCCGTAGCTTTCGTGTTCTGGCAAACCTGGTGCGGTTCCTGTCGCGAAGAGTTTCCGAGCTTGATTGCGGCTGCCCAAAAATACGAGTCGGGAATCGAAATCGTGGGCGTCGTTTCGGGACCCGATGGAGTTATCGACGACGATGAAGTTCGCGCGACGGTCAAGCAATTCGGTCTGACTTACCGGCAAGTTCGCGATCGTGACTTGTCGCTAACAAGACGCTTTGAAGTGACGGGGACTCCAACCATCGTCGTTGTCGGCAAAGGTCAGAAAACTTTGTACCGCGGACATCGTGCTCCAGAGGATTGGACTCAGTTTTCACAATGAAGTGCACATCGCTGCCGAGTTTGCGTTTGGAGCTATTCGCAAGTTGGTCGGCGATCGGGCTAGGATTGGTGCTGGGTTTAGCTTCTCCAGTACCCAATCCTGCCCACGCCTTGCAAGCCCAAGCAGAGTCGGAAGATCTGATCCTAGCCGAGCGTGAGCTTGGCGTCATGGGTACCGATTTGGTGATCAAAGTTCTCGGCGGCAATCGCGACGAATTGGCGAAGGTCATCGATGCGGCCGTGCAGGAATTGGTACGTGTCGAAGATCTGATGACCGATTGGCGAGCTTCGCCTCTCACCGAATTGAACGATGCGGCCGGTACCGGAGCTCACGTCGTTCCAAAGGAGTTGGCGGTGTTGATTCAGCGCGGACTCGACATTGGCAAACTGACGAGTGGCGCTTTCGACATCACGTATGCCGGAGCGGGCAAGCTGTGGGACTTCAAAGCAGACCCGCCGCTGATTCCGGATGACGCTGCAATTGCAGAGGCACTAAAAAAGGTCGACTACCGTCGCGTCGTCGTCGACTTGGCAGCTTCTACGGTAGATTTGCCTGCGGGCATGCGTATCGGACTTGGCGGCATCGCGAAAGGTTATGGCGTCGACCGCGCGATGGAGTTGTTGCTCAAGCACGACGTCAAGCATGCGCTGGTTAGCGCTGGCGGCGACTTGAAAGCTTTGGGACGCGAGTTCGGCAAGTTGTGGGAGATCGCCATTCGGCATCCGCGAGAGGCCGCCAACATCCTGGCGATGATTCCGCTCTCCAATACCTGCGTGATGACTTCGGGTGACTACGAGCGATTCTTCGAGAGAGGCGGCCGTCGCTTTCACCACATTTTGGATCCACGCACGGGCTTTCCGTCAACGGGTTGCATGAGTGCGACGGTGACCGGACCCGACGCTGCTTTCTGCGATGCGATTGCAACGGCGATGTGCGTCTTGGGAGCGGGCGAGGGCTTGAAATTGATCGAGGCAATCCCGCGCGTCGAAGCGTTGTTAGTGGACATGCAAGGCCAAACGCATGTCTCCTCTGGATTGAAATAATTCGATCGGATTGGGGGCGGCCTCCATTTGGGATGTCGTTAGGGTGACGAGGTAAACACGACTCGCTGAACCATCCTAAGAGCTCCAATCATGACCACAGAATTGATCCTCCACGAACTTCCGCCTTCCCCGAATAACGTCAAGGTTCGTCTGGCGTTAGGGTTCAAAGGAATCGACTACACTTCCAAGCCGATTGACATGTCGGTTCCGCGTGGTGATCGCGCCGACCTGCTTGCGATTTCGGGTCAACCACGAACGCCGGTATTGCAGCACGGCGAGGTCGTGATTTTCGACTCGAACGGAATCATTCGTTACTTGGAGGCTAACGTGAAACGCGAGCCGAGTTTGTTTTCGGCGGACTACGCTGAGTTCGGTGAAATCGAAAAGTGGGAGCTACTTGCTCGCACGCATGTAGGCGCGCCGATCGGCGCCATGTTCGGAATGGCCATGTCCGGGGACGTAACTCCCGAAGGCTTAGCTGCAGCCAACGCGGGTTTTCACGAGGTTACCGGAGAGTTGGAAGAGCGCCTCAAAGAAGGTGACTTCTTGGTCGGCGGACGTACGACCAACGCCGATCTCGCAATCGCCCCTATGATTAATTTGGCGACTCTGAGCGACGCGTTCGTTGCCACAAGCGAACTGATGGTCTTCTTCAAAGCGAATTTGCACCTTGGAGATGATCGCGAACGTACGCGCGCGTGGATCGAGCGTCACATGGCCTACGATCGCTAGGCGAAAATCGAACGTACCGCTAGCCGCTTTACTTGGGAGCGGCTAGCGCGCGCTTCAATTCCTTTAGCATGAGCAGAATCGGATCGTTTGTAACGGCAGGTAGCCAGGCGTAGGGTTCGGAAGCATGCGGATCGAGAGGAGCAGTGGGCTCGGTTGCCACTACGCTCCACAACATAGATATAGTTTGTGTGCGACGTTGACCGAGGAGTCTCGGGCTCGGCTTCGAAACGAAAACTGTTGGCCGATTCACTGCATCGGCCAATTTAAAGAGGTCGGGGAAGAAACTCGCGTTGACGATTCTTTGACTGCGTGGATCGCCGGGCAAACCTGCGCTCGCCGCGTACTTTTCTGAGAGGGATCGAAGAGCGGGTGTTAGCCAAGGTTCGCGCTCGCTCAATTGTTCGCGATACCATGGATGACTGAGGAATTCGCGCGGCAAGACCAACACGTCTTCCCGCACGTGACGCGCAACTTGAAGATAGAGCAGCGGGAAGGCGAGGTCATCGCCGTAGCCCAGTTTGCTGATCACCAGTACCGAGTTTGGCGGGCATGCCGCAAGGGTTTCGCGTCCGTACAACTCCGCCCATTTCGCTTCACTTTGGTCGAGGTCATTCGCGAACGTGCGCGGCCCAAAGGGAAGCGCGAGAAGCACGACGACCAATGGCAGAGCGATGGAAAAAACTTTCGCGGCGCTTGTATGGCTGAACGTGCGTTCGAGTCCAACGAGGATCGCGCTTCCGAAGGCGCACACGATGATGACGAGCGGAATGTACGATCCGGCGACGCGAGCACGGGAAAGTTCATCGGCGAGTGGCCAGTTGATGGCATAGAACAGAGTCCCAGCCGCGAAGACGATCGTGCAAAAAACGGGCGTAAGTTGTCGGCGTTCTAAGTTCCGGCGCACGAAGAAGGTCGACAAAATCAACGCGGCGAATACGAGAGGCCATTGTCCGGCGAATTGTTCCGCGAGCAGGCTGAGTTGATTCTCGAAGGCTCGGTCCAAACCCGTGGCGTATTGCGTTCGAAGTAGATGGTCGAGCAATCGTTCGCCGCCGGTTGCAGCTCCCCAGTTGATGGGGGCGTCGCTTGCCGCGGCGAGGGGCACGTAGAGATAGAATGCGAGTCCGGCGCTTATCCCGAACATACTTTGGAGCAGTGTTCGTTCCCGAGGTTGCGTGCCACTTCGAAGCGCGCGTGCGAGAACGAGTAACGGTAAGGGCGCAAAGGCCAGCGAATTGGCGTGAGCGCAGAGCGCGAGCCCGAAGAAGAACAGCGCTGTTCCCGGTTTAGGATCGCCCGGGCGCAAACACACGAGCAGCAGAGCGACTTGCAACAACGCAGCTAAGGCGTAGACCTCGGTAATGACGGCTTGGGCAGCAAAGGTCGGCGCGAGGGCGAGGAGTAACCCGGTGGCGAGTGCGGCTCCAAAACCTGCGCCAGTTCGCCTGGCGAAGAGTGCCAGCAATGCGGCCGCTCCGGCGGCGCACAGAGCAGAAAAGAGATTGAGCGCTCGGGCGGGATCTTCGATCAGCGCTGACATCGATCGAATGAAGCCGTGTCCGAGCAACATTTGCAGTGGATAGCCCGGAGGGTGGGGGACTCCCAAACAGGTCGCCGCAGCTGCGAGCTCGCCTGAATCTTCAAAGGTGACACCGGGCGCGGCACGCAAAACAAACACGACGAGGCAGATGGCGAAGCAGAGCCAGGGCGCGAGGTCTGCCAGGTTGCGTTTGTTGTCGATGGAGTCTTTCAACCGAACGCTCGCTGTGCTTTTTTGCGAGGACGTGCGAGGCCGCCGGCAATGCGCCCCGTCAGCAAGAACGTGCCTTCGATTCTCCAACCCGGTCGCGGTTGCGGCAAACCATCTGTGTCGAGCTGCCAACGACTGATAAACAATCGCAATGGACGACCCGGCGCGTCGGCTTCGATGACTTCAACCAGTTCACCGGAGACCGGGTTTCGAACGTGAAGAATTTCGCGAACGCGCAGGGATAAGTCCATGCAACCACCGGGATCTTCGACGCCCCCGAGGGGTTCGAGATACGCGCCACGCGTGCTTTCTAAAATTCCGGAATCGCGCACGCCTTCATTCGGTCCGGAGTAGGACACGTCGAGAGCAAAGCCCGCGATGCTGACCGCCAGAATGTGACCGGCGGGGAGTTTGGTCGGCAATCGTCGACGGTCAGTGAGGAAACACGAAAGCGGAAACTGCTGACCATCAAAGGAGTCCTGATGTTCGATTAGCGGATTGGCCGTGCCAATTAGAAGCGCATCGAAGGGCGAGTCCGGAACCGGCAGCAATTGTTCAGTAGCCACGCGCAATCGATGGGGCACGCGGCACTGCGGCATCAACGTCTCGAAGTCTTGTCCTTCTTCGTGATCGAGGAACAGTTCGATACCACCGGCCAGGTCCAGCTTGAGATGCGAACCGCTCGGCCCACGCCAGGGCGCGGGCTCGCCTTCACGTCGAATGCGACGTTTGAGTTCCACAAAATCGGTTTTTGGGGAAAAGCCGATGCACTCGAGCAAAAACTCCATGTTCGGATAACGAGTCAGCTAGCGCTTGGCTCGTCGATGGTCTCCGGTTGGTCTCGCCAAAGCAATGAGATGGTGGCGAAGATGACGACCGGCGCCAGGTGAACTAAGAGTCGACCGGGAATGACCGTGCCGAACAACATGGGCAAGTGCCAGGGAGTGACGAGTAGGATCAGCGCGTACAACAGCGAGCCACCGAGTACGGCGAGTACCGCGAATAGTCCCGGATTGCGCATCAATTCGCGCGGACGGAAGAGCGCCCAGATCAATGTGAAGTAGAACAAGGGCCAGAGTAGATTCCAGCGCAAGACGTGCGTGAAACAGTCCCAAAAGCCGATTAGGACGCCGGCTTCCGCTTCGTCTCCAATCCATCGGTGTGAATTTTCGAGCAAGTTGGCGGGTGTCATCCGCTCGGGATAGTTCTCGTCAATCGAAGGGATGTCGCCGCGGATCATCAGCCAACCGGTGCTGCACAAAAAGGCCAGCAGTACGGCGGACGTGAGACTGATCAATGCGCGACGGTTGCTCGTTTGAAACTGGGTGTCTGTGTTTCGAAAGGCGTGGGCAGCGGCGAGGCTGATCGTGAAAGCCAGCACGATGACGGCGGTGAGAGCCAAGCCTTCGTTCTTCGCGAGTAGCGCTGCACCTAGCAACAAGCCTCCGCAAACGACGTCGCGACGATCACTTTCGACACGCGCGGAAGGCAGGCAGCGTACGAGATGATAAAGCGCGCCAAAAAAGAACGCGGCCAAGGCGAGGTCGGCTCCGCCATCGAGCATCTGGCCGTCCGCCGGTCCAAAGGTGTAATCGGGAAAGTTGTTTTTGGCCGAGGGCATGCCAAATACAAAAGACCAAATGGATCCGTACCAAGTCCCGTTGTTCGGCAGTTTCGTGTAGTAGAGGATCGGAAGCGAAACCCACATGAAGCTCGCGGAAAAAGCCGCGGACCAACTGCGCGGACGCAGTGCGACCCACAGCCAGATAGCGGGAACCACGATGAAGATGCTGCCCAGTGCTCGGAAGGCATCCTCGTCGAACCGTCCACCGATCCAACCGACCGTCGCGTTGAGGACCGCGATGCCGGGCGAGTAATTAGGGTGGGTGATGATGCGACCAACCAGTCCCTCAACGTCGGTCCAGGCTTCGGTTCCAAAGCCTTCGTAGTAGATCAACTTCGCCTTGTAGGAGAAGTGATAGACCGTGTCGAAGATGTGCATCGGCATGCTGCCGGCATTGAAGATCGCGAAGACGGCGAAGCCGACCAACGGAATGAGGAGTAAGCGTCCCCAAGTCGGAATTCGATCGGGCGCGGGCGCGATCGAAGGGGAGCTACCAGGTCGAAGGGCGAACCAAATTCCAGGGACGGCGAGCAGTACGAGAATCGTTCTGCAAATCGTCGGCGTGAGCGGACCGCTCGCGATGACGGCGTGCATGACGACCGAAATCACGAGGGCGGCACCGACCAAAATGGCCGTGGCGTGTCGTTCGAGATTGCCGCGAGCGCGTCGCTTGGTTCCCAATCCGGCGAGTCCCAAAACCGTATGTCCCGTCAACCACGCGCCGAGCAGCGTGAAAATCGTTGCCCAAGTGATCATTGTCCAGCCTCCTCGGACTCGGCCGGCACCGTCTCGAGCGACTCTGTCTTACGCGGCTCGGTTGCGAGCGGAACTTCGACCCAATTGCCACCTTCACGACGAAGCAACTTGATCGATTCCGGCGCGAAGTCCCGGGTCACGGCAAACTTCACCTTCCAATCGATCTCGCGATCCGCGATCGCAAGTTGTTCATCGAGCCAGTGTCCGGTGCGCTTGCCCTTTTTGTGCAGGCCAAGCCATTTGACGTAATCGACCAAAGTGCCGCCGGCATTCTGCGGCGCGCGCACATAGAACTTGAGCGGGTAAGCGGCGTAGTTGAGGTACATGAACCAACGCGCTCGACCACTGTCGTCGTGGATCTCGGTGGAAGTCGGTTCGATCAGAATGTTGGCGTCGGCGGGGACCGTGTTGATCAAGCGATCCGCAAAAACCAAGAAGGCGCGATCGAACCACGGCACGATTGCCGTTGGCCAACCCGCGCGGCGTCCGAGCGTGAGGCGCTGTTCAAGGATCGTCTTGCCGCTGCGAACGCGATTCCAGGACTTCGTGTAATCGCGCGCATGCCCGGCAGTCAACACGGACATGGAAAGACTGGCGATCAGCAAAATGAGCAGGAGCAGCGGCGGGCGACGGGCTGGCAGGTGAGCAGGTTGACTCACTTGTCGCTCTCTTTTTTAGGTTCATCAGCTGGGTCGTCTCCCATGTATCCAGCGTCATTTAGATCTTGTTCCAACTGCATCGGCATCGACTTCGATTCCATCTGAGGTAGAAGCGCCGCGGCGTCGTCTAATTCCTTCCACAACTTCTGTGCGGCGTGAATGTCAGCGTTATCGCTGTTCCGCAAAACGATTTCAGGTTGACCTTCAAGCGGGTCTTCTTCGATATTGTAGATGAAGAGTTTCTCTCTAAAGAGCTTCTCTCTTCCAGGTATGTCGTTCACCTTGATGCGTCCATCTACAGTCGCGCGCCAGATCTCCGGCGCGGGCTTGAAAGACAGCTCAAGCGGCAATATGCGGTAGGGCAGAGAACTGCCGTCAAAGGTCTGCACAAGGCTAATGCCCCACATCTGGCGCGGCACGGGCAACCCCGTAAGTTCGAGAATCGTGGGAGCGAGATCGACGATACTGGTTAACTCATCGACGACGCTATTGGCGGGGATCACACCGGGCAAACGCATTATGATTGGAATGCGCACCGTCTCGTCGAACAGTGAATGTTTGTGTCCGAGTGCTTCATGCTCGGTGAATTCTTCGCCGTGATCGGAAAGGAAAACGACCAACGTGTCATCGAGTCGTCCGCGCGAACTCAAACTGTCGAGCATCAAGCCGACGTTGACATCGGTGAACCGAATTTCAGCGTCGTACAAAGCAATCAAACGATTGAGGTCCGCACGACCTCGCTTGGTTTTGTACGGGTCTTTTAATTCGAGTTCGGTGAACCCCTGTCCGTCGATCGGGCCGCGGTAATTGTTATCGAACACATCGTATTGCGGGGGAGCGTTGTAGTCGTAGTGCACATCCCACATGTGGACTAACGCGAAGAAGCGCTCGTCATCACCGACCCCTTGAAACCATTCGTCGAAAGCCGCGACGAGCGCCGGGCCCGTCACACCTTCGTGCGAGTCCTCGTGCATTTGAACAGTTTGTTCAAACTCGTCCTCGTTCATCGGTTTGAACACCGCGACGTCGTCGATTTTGCTCGAACTGCAATCTTCGTAATGCTCGAACCCGCGGTCGAACCCGAAGAAGGGGTGCAAGTTCGGGCCGGACCAAAAGCCAGCGGTTCGCCAACCCACCTTTTGGAAAACCTCAGCGATATACGGCCGTTCGGGATGCAGTCGATCGGGCAGACCACGAACGCCATGAAGTTCGTTGGGCAAACCCGTCATGAGCGCCATGTGCGAGGGCAGCGTCCAACTGGTCGTCGTGTAGGCGTTGGTGAAGCGCACGCCCTTGGCCGCCAGCATGCGATCCATCACCGGCGTCGTAGGGACCTTTGGATTGGTCGCACTGCGATAGCCGTAACTGGACATGTGATCGGCCCGCAAACTGTCGACGCTGATTAATAGTACCCCGCGCGCAGTCTCGGGCTCCGTGCCGCAGGCGCCCGCGAAAACTCCGATGAGCCCCCAAAGTGCGAGCGCTCCGAGCGAGCAAAAGGAGCAATTGGGAGTTGTCTTTGACGATCCGCGAAGGTGCATCGAGGCCTGTACGGGAGTGAAGGGGAGTTGTGGGCGGCTAGGTAAACCAGATCCGTGGGTCCGGAAGTGCGTCGCAGTCTACTTCCTTCGCACGTCGGACTGGAGAACCTCTCTGCGGCAATCGGTGTGCTTGAATCGACTTGCGGCCCAAGCCTGAGAGAGTCGCTGCTCCGAGCCTCGCGATCGTGGGGTCGAACACCGCCGATTGGTACGATTCCCTTCGCGCGCCGACGATTCGTTTCCGTGACTCGAAGTCCTCACTCTAAGAGGGAGTCTCGGCGCTGCTCCACCCTGATTTCGCATCCCCGCAGACCGCAACGCAGAATCGCGATGAACGCCTCTACCGTCTCCAAATTCCAGAGCATCAAGCTCCTCGGACTATTTTCCCTCACGCTCTTAACAGGTGCTTGCCACCTGGACTGGAACGCCGAGGCGCCCCCGATCCTGCCGGTTTCCGTCGAGCTTCCCGTGGCGACAGCGAAAGTGCCGCGTGCCTCCGCTATCGACGTCCAGCACTACGCGATTCGACTCGAGTTGTTCCCCGAGGCCCGCGCGATCGAGGCCAGGTGCAACATCGATTTCGTCGCCAAAGCGGAAGACTTGTTGGCCGTGGAATTCGACTTTGCCGGCCTTGAGGTTGAGGGCGTGCGAGACCCAGAAGGGAATGAACTCGAATTCGTTCATGAAGATGGCAAACTGATCATTCACCTTCAAAAGGTGTTGCTCTCTGGAGCGCGGACGGAGCTCTCTATCGATTACTCCGGGAGCCCGCAGAAGGGACTTTGGTTCGCAGGTGACAAGCGCGGCATGCCGACGCATGTGTTCACACAGGGCGAGTGCGAAGATTCACATTGGTGGTTCCCGTGTTGGGATTCGCCCGCCGATTTTGCGAGCACCGAAGTCACCGTGACGATGCCTGTTGAGTGGAAGTCGATGGCGGCTGGTGAATTGGTCGACCGACAAGTTAACGGTCGCACCGTAACCGAGCATTGGCGCATGGATCAACCGCACGCGGTTTACTTGACCACGCTCGTGGCGGGTGATTTCGTTGTGAAAGAAGATTCATGGGAAGGCGTGCCGCTTTACTACCTGGCGGAACCACGTTACGCCAAATGGATGGAGTCTAGTTTCAACAAGACCGGCGAAGTGCTGACCTTCCTCAGCGACTTTACGGGAGTGAAGTATCCCTACGCCAAGTACAGCCAAGCCTGCGTTGAAAACTTTCCCTTCGGCGGCATGGAGAATATTTCTGCGACGACGCTCACGACGTTGACGTTGGATGACGAACTCGGTCAGCGTGATGCGCAGTCAACGGGATTGGTCGCTCACGAAGCGGCGCACCAATGGTTCGGCAACCTCGTCACCTGTGAAGATTGGTCGCAGATTTGGCTCAACGAAGGTTTTGCGACTTACGCGGCGTTGCTCTTTACGGAAAACAATGTCGGCGTGGACGAATTCCGTATCGCGATGAGGAACGCGCAGGAAAGTTACATTCGTGCGGACTTGGAAAAGCGGCGCCCGATTATCTATTCGGTCTACAAGGACCCGATGGATTTGTTCGGCGGTCACGTCTATCCGGGCGGTGCCTCTCGATTGCACCTGTTGCGCTCAATTCTAGGCGACGACGTATTCGTCGCTGGCGTGCGTGAGTACATGCAAGCCAACAGAGGTCAGAGCGTGCGAACGGCGCATCTGAAACGTGCCATGCAGCAGGTCTCGGGCGAGAACCTCGACTGGTTCTTCGATCAATGGCTGCGTGAGCCGGGCTTTCCCGAGTTCGAGGTCGATTGGAGTTGGAACGAAGAAGGGCGGCGCCTGACGGTGAACGTTTCTCAGACGCAGACCGGCGTCGGCGGAGTCCCGCGCGTTTTCCGCACTCCGGTGGATATCGAGATTCGCGATCGCGGTGGGCGAAGCACTCAACGCGTGTGGATTTCCGAGCGCAAGCAGAGCTTCGACTTCACCGTGGATCACTCTCCTATCTGGGTGCGCTTTGACAAGTTCGGTTGGATTCCGAAGACGCTCAACTCGAAGAAGTCTCCGGCCGAATGGTTGGCCATCGCGGAAGACGATGACGATGTCAATGGCCGCCGCGATGCGATCAAGGCCTTGGGCAGCCTCGCCGCGAACGCGCTCGATCCAGAAACGCGCGAGGTTTATCGGGGCGAGATTGCGGCTCGACTTCGAACCGAGAAAAACGCGGCCGTTCGAGTCACAGCAGCCGAAGCCGCAGCGGCTGCCGGCGGCATTGAACTTCGAACTCAGCTAGAAGACGCCGCCACGATGGATACCGAAGCCGCGGTTCGTGAAGCAGCTCTGTTGGCCCTTGTCACCTACGGTCCGGCCGCGGACCTGGCCCAGCTCGCAGTCGATTCCTTTGATGATCGATTCAGTTGGGATTGCATGGCCGCCGCAGCTGAACTTTACGCTTCGGCCAACCCCGAAGACGCCTATGGTTGGTTGACGAAGAAGCTGTTTGAAGATTCGCCACACGATCAACTTCGTTCGAGCCTGTTGCGGGTCCTCGCTAAGCTGGAGAACCATGCGGTTGCCGATCAGCTCAAGCACTGGGCGGCCGATGACAGCAGCCATCCGGCAGCGCGTGCCGTTGCGATCGCCGAGCTGGTCAAACTGGCGCGCGGGCGCTCTTCGATATCGAAGTTCCTGATCGATATGTTGGACGAGGATGACTTCCGCTTGCGGGGAGCCGTGGTCGAAGGATTGGGCGAATTCCGTGATCCAGCGACGCGTCGCAAATTGTATTCGTACTACCAGGAAGCGATTTTCCCGAGTGAGAAGCGCGCTATCGAAGCAGCGCTTGGCACCGGGCTCTAGGGACGCATCCCGCCCGATTCGCGATTTGCATGTCGTCCGGTGGCCTTGGCCTCCGGACGATTCGCGTTAATCGAGGATCGCGCGAGATCGGAATGACGAGAACTTGGCGGACCGCGTTTTTATCCTGCGCGAGTTGCGTATCCTATAAGCATGGCTTGGATAAAAACTGTGACGCCTGCCGAGGCGACCGGCAACCTGAAGAAGGTTTACGACGCTGCGATCCAAAGGGCGGGACGCGTGTACGGAATCGTTCGAGCGATGAGCCTGTCGCCGCAAGTGTTGTCGAGCTCGATGCAGCTTTACCAACGGGTGATGTTTCAGAAGACCGGACTCTCGCGCAAACAGCGGGAAATGCTCGCCGTAGTGACGAGTGCTGCGAATGATTGCCATTACTGAACAGAGGCGCATTCAGGGGATCTCCGTGATGAGTTGCCCGAAATGGAAGTTGCCGAGCGCGAGGCCTTCCTCGAACGTCTCGCTAAAAACTGGCGAACAGCAGGACTCGATTCCGTCGATTACGCGCTGTGCACGTACGCCGAGAAGTTGACTCGCGCGCCGTCGACTATGAATCAAGCGGATATTGAGAGACTCCAGCATGTGGAGTTGGATCAGGAGAGTATTCACGATGCGATTCAGGTGGTTAGCTACTTCAACTACATCAATCGAATTGCCGACGCCGTTCACGTCGATCTTGAACCCGAGATGAAGCCTTACCCCGAAGACTTGCCACCGGGCTTTGGCGGCTGATGGAATCTACGGATATCGAGGAAGGGCAAGGGTGGTTGCCAGAGGACTCGCCCCGAGCTGGGCTTGGTTCCAAACTGCTTTGCGCTT
>JBLINP010000014.1:0-30366 GCA_047639415.1 Planctomycetota bacterium
GGGCTAACTCACCAAAGTTGGTTGGTTAAGGCTCGTTCTGCCAGCACGCTTGCCAAGCTGCGCACCAAGTCCGCAATTACCACTTTGATTCCTTTACTGGCGGCGGAGAAGGGACGCGTTCGGGACGACTTTGAAGCGGCACTCAATTCGCTTACTGGAATGACTTTTCGCGGTAAGACGATCCTTTGGCATCGTTGGTGGACGGAACACGAGGCCACGTTCCGAGTGCCCAGCGAAGCCGATGCCTTGGGTAAGTTGAACGAGGAACAAAACAAACGCCGCGAGGGGTCGGGCTTCTTTGGAATCGAATCTGCAAGTCAACGCATTTTGTTCGTCGTCGACTTATCGGGTTCCATGAATTTTGCGATGGTTCCGCGCGACAATCCAAATGACGACCTGTCGGGAGGAAGGCGACCGGATCTCCCGCAGAAAGGCGAAAACTCTCGACTAGAGGAAGCGAAGATCGCGCTCAAATCGACACTGGGTGATCAGGAACTTGGCGGCGTTTTCAACTTAGTGTTTTATGCCAGCTCGGTTTGGCCCTGGCAAGGCAAGCTGGCTGATGTCACGGAGTCGAGTATTGCTGCAGCACAAAAATCAGTTGATGGTCTGAAGGCTACCGGCGCTACCAATATCTACGGTGCCTTGAAATTTGCCTTGGATATGGCCCGCGTGACGAGCACGGATAAGTGGTACGAACCGAAGATTGACACAATTTTCTTCCTTTCAGATGGGCGCGCCTCGGTGGGCCTCATCACCGATTCCGATAAGATCCTCGCTTACGTACGAGAACGCAACTCCTCTGCTGGTATCTCGATCAATGTCGTCGGTCTCTCCGGCGCTCAAGATGCGTACTTGCTTCAGCGCCTAGCCCTTGAAAATGGCGGACGCTACGTGTCGAGATAACCTTGTCTCACGCTCCCAAACTCCTCATGACCGACATCACTCGATACCTAGAACAACTCAGCGAAGGAGAGGAACAAGCCGCTGAACGATTGCTGGACATTGTCTATCTAGAGTTGCGTGCGTTGGCCAAGAGCAAGCTTGCCAAGGAACCTGCGGGACACACCCTGCAACCCACGGCTCTGGTTCACGAAGCCTGGATGCGATTGATTGGAGACGAACCGCGCGACTGGAAAAGTCGCCGCTATTTCTTTGGAGCCTGTGCGGAGGCGATGCGACGTATTCTGGTCGAGAGCGCCCGTAAGAAGGCTCGCCTGAAGCATGGCGGAGGTGGGGAACGAGTGGAACTCACAGACCTCGCCTCAGAGGAACCGCTCGCTATTCTGGACCATCTCGCTCTCGATGAAGCGCTGAATAAGCTCGAAGCCGAGGCCCCCTCCAAAGCCGAGTTGGTCAAGCTTCACTTCTTCGCTGGGCTGACCCTCGATCAAGTAGCACAAACCCTGGGCGTCTCGCCCGCCACCGTCGACCGGCACTGGGCGTATGCGCGCGCCTTTCTCTATAACGAGATCAACGGTCGCTCGGCGAAGGAATAAAGCCCGCCTTCAGAACGGCGCTGGATATTCACGCCGGCTTAAGCGTTCGTCGCCGCCGCAGTTCTCAAAAATAAATGGGAATCGCCTGAGGCTAACTTCGGCAGTTTAGCGCATGGATTGGTGCAGCACGTAGGCTGCCCCCCCATGGACAACAAATCCCAACAACGGTTAGAGGCCCTTTTTGACGAAGCTCGCAATCGAGTCGCCGGAACGGAACGTCAGGCCTTTCTCGATGGCGCTTGCGGGGGTGACGTCAACCTGCGCTCGCGCGTGGACGTCTTGCTCGCGGCGCATGACGCAGCCGACGGCTTTCTAGCGGTGCCAGCGGTGACGAGTTCACGCGAAGCACCGGGGACTGCCATTGGCCCCTACAAGCTGTTGCAAGAAATCGGCGAGGGCGGCATGGGCGTGGTCTATATGGCCGAGCAAGAAGAGCCGGTGCGTCGAAAGGTCGCACTCAAAGTCATCAAGTTGGGCATGGACACGAAGCAGGTCATCGCTCGGTTTGAGGCGGAGCGGCAAGCCTTGGCATTGATGGATCACGCCAACATTGCGCGAGTGCTCGATGCCGGCGCGACCGATGAGGGACGCCCCTACTTCGTGATGGAGCTCGTGCGCGGTGTTCCCATCGACAAGTACTGCGATACGCACAAACTTGCCACTGAGGAGCGCTTGAAACTCTTCGTCGACGTCTGCCGCGCCGTTCAACATGCTCACCAGAAGGGCATCATTCATCGCGACCTCAAGCCAACCAACGTGATGGTGACTTCTCACGACGGAGTGCCGATTCCAAAAATCATCGACTTCGGCGTTGCCAAGGCCACCAATCAGAAGTTGACCGAGCGCACGCTCTTCACCGAGTTCCACCAGATCATCGGAACGCCCGAGTACATGTCGCCCGAGCAGGCGGAGATGAGCGGCACGGACGTGGATACGCGCAGCGACATTTATTCACTGGGAGTACTTTTGTATCAGTTGCTCACGGGTACGACGCCTGTCGATCCCAAGGAGCTCCGAACAGCTGCCTATGAAGAGATGACGCGCATGATTCGTGAAGACGAAGCGCAGGCACCTTCGACTCGCATCAGCAAGCTCGGTGCAGGTGGCGCAAGCATCGCGAAACACCGCAATAGTGACGCTCTCGCGCTTTCTCGCTACTTCAAAGGAGATCTCGACTGGATCGTGATGAAGGCGATCGAAAAGGATCGCACACGGCGCTACGAGACGGCATCCGATTTCGCCAAGGACATCGAGCGACACCTGGGCAGCCACCCCGTCGAAGCCGGGCCTCCCGGAGCGTTGTACCGCCTGCGCAAATTCGTGCATCGCAATCAAGCACAGGTTATGGCTGGCCTGGTGCTCATGATCGTGCTCGGACTCGGTCTCGCGGGAACCACGGTTGGCTTTCTCCAGGCGCGCGATGAAGCCAGTCGTTCCAATCAAATCAGCGACTCCCTTCAAGATGTCTTGGCTATGAGCGACCCGGCGTCCTCTGCTAGCCAACAAGGAATCGAGGAGGTGCTCGCAACCGTCAAGGAGTTGTTCGGGAAGGAACACGCCACGTACGCGGCGGTACTCGACACGCTTTCCGGTCGTCTGCTTGAATCCGGTAACTTCGAAGTGGCCGAGGAGTTAACTCGCGAGTCATTGAGCGTCTGGAGAAGCATCCATAGCGAAAACCATCCAAACGTGGGCGTCGCACTCTCGCGTCTCGGAATCTTGCTCCGTGCCCAAGGTGACGACGCGCAGGCTGAGGCTACGCTCCGCAACTCACTGGCCATCCTGGACGCAACCTCCGAAACGCCTAGCCTTGCGGGTATGAAAGCGCGCCTCGAATTGGCCGATCTGCTGGGGAACCGCGGCGAGTACACCGAGGCCGACGAGCTGCTTGGTCAAGCGTTGGTCATTCTTAGAGCGAGTCCGTCTCCAGCGCACTTCAAGATCATCGCTACGCTTGAGAAGCGCTCGCTACTGCAACTCAGCCAACCCTCCGCAGACGCGCGTGAAACCGTACGCGAGATCTATGAGGAAATCCACGCGTTCTATCCCGACGACAGCCCGTTGCTGGGCATAGCTGCTTTTGGCTATGGACGACAACTGTTTCAGCACGACCAACCCGACCTTGCTGAACCTTATCTTCGGGAGGCCATCGCACGCCTCGAAACAAATCCAGGAACCGCTCGCTTCTACCTTTTACTCGCCCAGGACGCGCTGTTTCAAATCGTTCGTCGTCGAGAGGATCCTGCTAGCGAACTCGAGACTGACGACCTACTCCGCGATTTGATCGAAAGCGGACGCTCGATCTGGGGGGCCAACACGCTCTCCGACACACTGATGTACTACTCCAGTCGCTTGAATACTCGGAAGAGATGGGCGGACGGAATCGACGCGATGTTAGAAGCTCACCAAGTCCTGCTAGACGCAGGTCGCACCGATGACGAACGCGAAAACGTGCGCGACAACCTGACTTTCTTGGCCTTCCAAATCGGCTTTGCCGCCGACCAGACTCCTGAGCTGTATGCACGAGCGCGCCGCGCGATCGACATAGCGATAAGAGCCGAACCCGATCACTCGGCCATGCTCGCGGTCCTCGGCGTCGTTCAGTATCGGCAAGGCGAACTCGAGCTAGCTGTCCAAAACCTCACAAGAGCCAAGCCTCTACACGAATACCGGGGCGGGCTTGCAAGAAAAATCGCGCCGGCTGACCACGCCTTCCGCGCCATGGCACTTGCGCGTACTGGCGATCTGGAAACTGCACAAGTCGAACTCGACCAATTACGGATTCTCGCACCAACCGACGAGGACGACGAAACTCCACTAATTATTCGCGAAGTTGAAGCTGTGCTCGAATCGACGCGATCAACGCAAGACCATCGCTGAATCCTCTGATCTGTTTCATACGGAATCCCCCCATGCTCATGCCTCGAATCCTACTCTCAGTAATCGTCAGCCTGACCGCCTCAAGCATCGTCGCCGCGGGCAATGAAGACACGCTTGAGCTACGCCTAGCTGAACTCGAGAAAAGGCTCGAAGCCGCTCGAATCGAAACGCACGTCCCAGGCATGTCCATCGTTATCGTCCAAGGCGACAAAGTGATTTGGACCAAGGGCTTTGGGCTGGCCAATCTTGAGACAGGCATGCTGGCCGACGAGGAAACGATCTACGGGATCGGTTCGACGACGAAGGCTTTCACCTCTTTGCTGATCGGCACCTTGGTTGATGAAGGGCGCGTCAACTGGGACGACCCGGTGAACAAGCTACTGCCCTACTTCGACTTGAAGGTACGCAGTGCTGATGAGCAGGCGACCTGCACCCTGCGCGACCTGCTCTCCCATCGGCATGGTTTTTCACGCATGGGCATCTTGTACATCGGAGGCAATCGCTCTCGTGAAGCCATCTTGCGAACCGCCGCACAGGCCGAACCCATCGACAATTTCCGGGAGGGCTTTCACTACTCCAATTTGGCCTACCTTGCGGCGGGACAAGCCGCCGGTGAAGTGGCTGGTAGTTCCTACGAAGAATTGGTGGAGCAGCGCATCTTCGTCCCACTCCAGATGAGTTCGAGCAGCTTGTCTCTCGCGGACGCTCAGCAAGATGAGCATCTCGCCCAAGGCTATAAATGGGACGAATCCATCGCAGAATTGACTCCCGCGACCATGATCGACTTGGGAGTGATTGCGGCCGCCGGTTCGATCAATTCAAACGTGACGGATATGGCGAACTGGGTACGGATGCTCTTGGGCGAAGGTGAATTTGAGGACCAGCGTTTAGTCTCTTCCGCTCGCTTACTCGAAACCTTCGAGCCCCAAATTGCTATGGGCGATGGAGCATCCTATGGACTCGGCTGGATGCTGCGCGAGCTGGATGGTCGCAAAATCATCGAGCACGGCGGCAACACCGACGGTTATTCAGCGCAAGTGGCTCTGTGTCTCGAAGAAGACTTGGGCTACGTGCTGTTGATGAACCAAACCGCCGCGCCCCTCAGAGCTCAATCACTCGAAATGGTCTTTGGCGCTTTGCTCGATGACATGGACGAGAGGGCGGACGAACCGGCTGGCTCCCAGCCTGTGACAGAAGCCGACTTCGATGAGTACACGGGCGTTTACATCGCCAACTTCGCAAGATTTCGGGACGATGAGTTTGAGATCTTCATCAATGCAGGCCAGTTGGCTCTCAATATGGGCGGCAAGCAGCAAACGGACCTAAAGTTGCCGGATCAGAGTGGTCGCTGGTTTTCCACGCAAACCGATTCGATCGCGATATCCTTTCAGCGAGACGCGGGCGGAAGCATTCGCGGATTGACCATGCACAATGGCGATTACCATTTTGAACTTCCGCGACAAGGAGTCGAGCTTCCGCCGAATCTAGATACCCGCGAGCTCGAAAAATACACGGGCAAGTACGTTCTTAGCGCTGGAAGTAAACGCGTTGAGGTCCTGATCGTGCACGGCCAACTGGCTCTTGAGGACAAAGGCAATCTACTGACCTTCAGCTCGCCAGGCAGCGATGGTCATGCCCCGCTGCGCGCTCGCCCGGAACAGGGCGCCACCTTTAGCCTCGACGCAGACGGAATCGCGGAGTCCTTCATCTTTCATGGCAACGCCGGTGATCGACTGTTCAAGCGCCTGGTCGATACAACCGACACGCAACTCCCCAGCCTTGAAGAATTGTTGGCCTTGCGTCAATCCGACGAACAGAGTGACGCTCTAGAAGGAATCGGAGGAACGAAAATCACCGGCGAGGCCTGGGCTGTCCAAGCGGGCTTACGCGGAGCGCTGACGATCTACTCGCAAGGTCACGATCGCTATGCCAACCACATGGACTTCGGAGATTTCGGAAGAGTGAGCTCGCTGATTAAGGGCGACCAAGCCTGGTCCTTTTATGGCCTACGCGGACTTCGAGAATTGCGCGGAGACGAGCGAACCCAAGTCATGCTTGACCACCCGGACACGGTCACAGGTAACTGGAGTCGATACTTCGACTCAATCGAAGTCGTTGGCACGGATACTGTCAACGGACGAGCTGTCTACGTCGTGCGTCTTAAAAACGGTCGCGCACGTAGTCGCACCTATCGAATAGACGTCGAGAATGGCGACGTGCTGCGTACGAACCAGTTGATGGTTGGAGGCCCCATGCCAATTCCTCTCGAAACGAATTACTTCGACTTCGAGGAGCATGATGGAATACGACAAGCCATGCGAGTCGAGATTGAAAACCCTGCGTCGGGGAAAATGGTCTGGACCTTCGCTAAGATCGAAACTGGGCTGCAGTTAGGCGACGAGTTCTTTTCGCTCGCGGCTCCCGTAATGAAGTCAGCGACTTCCGATTAGTTTTCGATCGAAGCCGAGTTTTCTAGCCCGGCTTTAAGCCCGACTTCGATCCTCGCGCTACGCCTCAGGCGTCAATCAGCCGTCTGAATGAGAAATCGATCTTGGTTTTGAGCGGCTTACCAGCGACTTCCAAAAGCGGGTAAGCCAAGAAGTTGATCGGACCTGACTCAGGACTCGGTTCGACGAGTAAGTCTCTACCGCGGCTCAACTCAATCCTGTTCGCCGGATGCCTTCCGAAGAAGAAAGTCGACAACTTCGAACACTTATCCGCTTCGCTGATATCCACGGGCCACCAACTTCCGTTGGTGTAGAACTCGGCCCAACAGTGATAACCAGAGATGCCGCCTTCGTTTCGCGAGGACGGAATCGAGGCACCGATGGCGAACCGCGCGGGTATGCCTTCCGCTCGAGCCAAGGCGATGAAGTACGAGTGATAATCGGTGCAGTTTCCGCGTTGTGTGTCGCAGGCGAAGACCGCGTCGCCTTTGCCGTACTCCGTACCGATCTTCGCGTAGCGCATGTGATCGATGACGTGATCGTAAAGCGCACGAGCCTTCACCAAGTCCCCGTCCTTGCCTTCGCAGACGCTAGCAGCGATAGTCCGAAACTCTTCCGTGTCCGGCACCAATCGTTCAGGTGCAAGATGCTTACTGCGATCGAGTTCGCGATCGGGGTAGGCGGCCTTTTCGAATCGTTCGACTGTGTAAGTCACCACGATGTCGCGATTGCCATCATCGGGTCCGAGCGTCAAATGCAGGATTCGATTGCCGTAGGCAGCGTCTTCCAGAACAGCTTGTTCGCCAGGCGCGTTGATTTCAGTAACTTCGATGGTTTGATATGCGTCGCTGGTTGCGAGTGGTAACCAAACTTGTGCCGGTCCTTCTAGCTTGGGCAAAGTCGCACGGTAGGTGAACTCGAAACGGTCTCGCCCTTCGATGACTCCCAAAAGCTTGGGAGTCGCTGTATCGGCGGCCACGCGGGCCCAGGTTTTGTCTGCGGCTTGTTCCCAGACGTAGCGCGGCTGACCATTGCGCTTGTGAATGGTCGTCTCCGAAACCTTCATAGAACCTGGCTCGCCATCCATGAAGAAATCGACGTCGTAGACGTGACCATTGGCAGTGGCCAAATCAACGCAAGCGAAGTGCCGCTGCGGACCTAACTTCGACAGGTATTCGGTGTGGACGCGGACCAGTTTGAGGTCCAGCGTCTGCTCGCCGTCCTCCAACTTGAATACGCCTTCGCCAAGCTTCGATTGCTCTTTTACGTGAGCTTCGATGCCGTCCTGGATGTCTTGGGTGACGCGATCAACAGGCCCAAGATTAAGCAAGCCGGGACGCAGCCCGGGAGCGGGAGTTTCCGTTGGCGTATTCGCGCAACCGAAAACCGTCAGGCAACCAACGGTCGAGAGCAGAAATTTCGTTAGGTGATTCAAAGCAATCCTTTTGAAGTTCGTTCGGCACTCGGCCATTGATTCGGGGAAACTGTTCAACCGTTGGGATGCTCGGAGCTGGGGTGCTCTCCCGCGGGATGTTCACTAGACGGATGTTCACCTTCAGGATGCTCTCCGTGCTCTTTATCACCGGCGGGGTGCTCGCTGTGCTCTTCGGAATGTTCGCCATGCTTTTCGGGTGTGCGGCAGGCGAACGTGGTGACGGCTATGATTCCAGCAATTGCTGTGAACAACTTGGCTTTACTTGATCTCTTCATTGAATTCTCCGCTAAGGGTTTCTTCTATCCGGATCTGGCCAAAACCGACAGTCGCTCGTGAACATTCACGAAAGCGGCCTGTATGACCAACGGCAAACAGGGTAACAACGCTTAGAGTACGATCAAACACCCCTTCCAATTTGGGACGATACCGTGTGGGATCTGTATGGGTGTGAATCGAGCGGAATCCGCCCTCTGCATCCGAGCTTCCTCAAAACAAGACGTTGACTGGTTCATTCGTAATGCATCAATCGCCGTCACAATTCCATGAATCAGTTTTCCCACTGCGCGAGCATTAGTGATGCCACCATCGATCGTGCAGAAAAGCACATCGCCGACATCCTGAGCCTTGCGTTCGAACACACCACTACACGCTCAGCATTGGTTGTGTTCGATAGTGAATGCGATTTGGCCGTTGCTCTGACCACGGCTTATCGAAAGTGCTTGCCCGACGCAGCGATGATCGAGTTCGACAGCGAAAACCCCGAGCAAGTGTTGCAAGCGTTCGAGCCTCTCAATAATGGTGACTTGGTCGTTCTGATTCAATCGACGAGCTTTCGCTTGGCCTCCTTCCGAATTCGACTCGAGCTATTCCGACGTTCGATCAAGGTCATTGAACACCCCCACCTCAGTCGAATGCCTGGCGAACAATCGTCGGTTTACATCGACTCCCTCGCTTATGACCCAGCCTATTACCGCGGTGTTGGGCACGCTCTGAAAGAACGCATCGACAAGGCAGAGACCGGCGTCGTTCATAGCGGCGACGAACAACTCACCTTTGGCGCGGGCTTTGAACCGGCCAAGCTCAACGTTGGCGATTACCGCGAGATGCAGAACATCGGCGGGCAATATCCGATCGGTGAAGTGTTCACGGAATCGAAAGAGCTAACGGCAGTCAACGGCCGAGTACAAATTTCGTTCTTTGGGGATTCCGAGTTTCGCGTCAACAAACCAGCGAAGCCGATTACGCTCGTCGTCGAAAATGGACTCGTGACCGATACCGTTGATTCAACGCCCGAACTCGATCGAGTTCTCGACAACATCCGCGCCTCCGAAGGGCAAGTTTGGCTGCGAGAGCTGGGATTCGGAATGAACCGAGCCTTCACGCAAACCAGGACGGTGGATGACATCGGCACCTTCGAGCGCATGTGCGGCATGCACCTATCCTTGGGTTCCAAGCACGTGAGTTACAACAAGCCTGAGATACGCAAAAAGACCGCTCGACACCATGTCGATGTTTTTGTCCTCACCGGTTCCGTTGTATTGGATGGTGAACAGCTTTACCGCGACGGCAATTGGATCGTCGGCTAAGTCCGACTCATCGATCTTCGAGTAGCCTTACTTGCGACGTGGAGGCAAACGCAAACTCGGAGGTTGGTTCCGCGCGCTCGTCGAGCGTTGCACTTCGATATCACGTAGCAGAGCGGACGGTGCGACGGTCCCCACCGGCAAACTGCCGCTCTCCGCACTACAATAGGAATTGTCGACAGCGGGATCATCCCCCAGCGCCAAAACGCCTTGGATCGCGGCCAACGGTGTGCCCACGAAACTGACGTCGCGAACGCGCTTGCGTTTTCCGCTTGCACGGTCGACTCGATAGACGGCCGTCGGATTGATTTGAAAAGCTTGAAAGTCGTAGGCATCGCTCGATGTCGAGGTTTCGCCGCTATCGGCATCCGTCACGAGCAAACCGAAATCGTTGTCGCGCGCTGCGACCTCTTCCATCCAGCGCTCTTCGAGTTGTGCCGTGGTCAAAGGCTCGCGGGCTTTCACGATCAAGTTGCCCATGCGCGCCATGACTTCATCTTCACGTTCGGCACGACCGTGGCCGTTGGATCCGCTTTGCCCGGGAATTCCGTTGCGACTGGTTAGAAATCGGCGCAGTACACCGTCTTCGATTAGATGAACGCGTTCGGGAGGCGTGCCCTCATCGTCCATTTGATAGTGCCCGTAAAGCGTGTGTCCATTTACCTTCGTGAGTGTCGGATCATCGAAGAGGTCTATTCCCGCGGGAATGATGCGTTTACCGACTTTGCCTGCGAAGGTTCGACCTTCGTTACGAGAGAGCAAACGCTCGCCCTCCAAACGATGCCCGATGGCTTCGTGGAACAGCACTCCCGCCGCGATCCCACCGAACAAGGCCGGTCCCGCATAGGGCTCCATCGGTTCGGCGGCTACGAGTTCTAGCAATTCTCGATAAATGGATTCGACCACTTCGGTCATGCTCGCTTCGCTCGGCAACTCGTCAAACTGGCGCACGTAATAGGCGCGGCTCGCGTTTTGGCGAACGCCATCGGGAGCGAGCATGCCGCCATACAGACTGACCTGCACGAAATGCTCCTGTGCGACGGAACGCGTCCCTTCCGAATTGACGATGAGACGAGTCTGCACGACCTCCCGAAACTTCACGTAGGGATTGTCAATCTTCGGATAGCTAAGGAAGAGAGCCGAAACGCGGCGAACGAATCCTGCCGCTTCTTCGAGAGTACCGGTCGGCTTTTTGATCGCCGCTTCGATACGACTGGCGTTCGCTTTGCGCAAGCTGGGCGCCTCGTCGAAGAGCTGCTCTTCCAAGCTAATCGATTTCTTGTCGTAGTAATCCTGCAGCGCTTCGAGGTGTCGAGCCTGAGTTAGACGCCAAAAGGAATAGCGAATGGCAAAGGGGTCCAACTCTTCGGGACCATCACAGCGGTTGTGCCAAACCGGGTCTTCCTTCTGCAGTCCAATTCTGCCATCGACAGTTTGGTCATTCCGGTAAGACCCCACGCGCAGATCTGCATGCAGGGTGGAGGAATCGAGCGGGCAGGAATAGTAAATGGTGCCGTAGCGCCCCCAAACCGAGTAGCCCTCTCGCACTCGCATGAGGTAGGAAAGGTAGCAGGGTTTCGGATGCCCTTTGATTTGCAGCCCCTTTAAGGAACGGGCGAGTTCCAGCTCCATAGCGTCGAGAGCCGCGCGACTTTTCTTACGATTGATCATTCTGGTCCGGAAATACTTCGATCTCGGCCAATCACAATCAGTGCAATCTCGGCGCCGAGCGGCAGGGAGAATAGTCTACAGGTGGGCCGCAGCGCTATGATTCAGGCCTGACATCGCCTGGTAAGTCGGGCGCTAAATCGAATTCATGGTTTCACGATCCACAACCCACACATCCTGCCGAACCCAGTTGCAAGGGCTTCCCCTTGTTGCGCTTCTAATCGCCGTCGTTGCCGCGCTTCCTAGTTGTGCAACCGAATCGAGCGAGGCTCCCGAACGCGTCTATCTCATTACGATCGACACTTTGCGGGCGGATCACGTTCAGTTCCTTGGCTATCCGGCGGAGACAACTCCGTTCCTCAGCACCCTGGCCGACGAGGGAGTGGTTTTTGAGCGAGCCTACAGCGCCGCCGCTCACACCTCACCCGCTCACGGATCGCTACTATCCTCGCTCTACCCGGATCAACACGGAGCCTTGCGCAACGGACAGTCGTTGGATGCTGAAACCACGACAATGGCGAGTTTGTTGCGAGACGTTGGTTATCAGACCGCTGCATTCACCAGCGTCGGTTTTCTTAGCGGACTCTCCGCTGGATTCGAAGTCTTCGACGGCTTTCTGGCCAAGGCAGATCGCAAGCGAATCTATCGACCCGCGCACGAAACATTCGAACGCGCCGAAACCTGGTTGGCCAAACAACCAAGCGATACTCCACTCTTCGTTTGGGTTCATTTGTTCGACGTTCACGAATGGAATCAGCCCATGGCGTGGGAACAAGCTTGGTTGGGCGAGGCGCACGTCGAGTACGAACTTGCATCGTTAGACAAGCGTCGCTTCTTCACCGACGAGCACGGCTTGAGTCCTGGATTCTTGGAAACGGACGAAGAACTCAATCGCGCGATGGAGAGCTATGATCGGCGCATCCGGTATGTGGACTCAGAGATTCAGAATTTTCATACAGCCGTGAGCGAGCAAGGCAAACTCGAACAGTCGCTTTGGATCATCACGGCCGATCACGGCGAAGGTCTCTTTTCACATTCTTACGATGGACACGGACAACAACTTTATCGGGAACAATTGCACGTTCCGCTGCTCCTTTATTTTTCGGAAAAGCGCGGTAGCGGAAGAAGAGTTGCGGAGCTTGTACGGCACGTCGATTTGCTACCCACCCTTGCCGACCTCGTTCATCAGCCGCTTCGTCTGACCGAAGGCAGCACGTTGCTACCCCTCGTTGACGGCCTCCAATCCGACAATGAGCGGCGAATTGCCTACGCGCAACGGCGCCCCGTCACTCCCAAGCTAATCGATGATGGCTGGAGCCCAGGAAACATGCGAACGGTGTTCGACTTGGAGAACAAGTACATCTTCAATTCAGAGGAGGAGCATCAGTTCTTCGATCTCCATAACGATCCACTGGAATTGAACAACGTTATCGAAACGCCTGATTCCAAGTTGGCCGAGCTCAAAGCGGCATTGAACGACTATCGGAAGAGATTTGATCGCAAACGCAGACGCGCCAAGAAGCTATCCGAAGAAACGCGCGCTGAATTACAAAGCCTTGGCTACACCGAATAGAATCGCCTCATCGATTCACCGCCCTTAGACAACATTTCGAGTCCTCTTTCACCCTTACCTCCCCATGAAACTCATCACTCTCTTTTTCCTCGCCGCTCTTTCCTTCGGCTTCGCCAACGTCACCCCCATTTCCCCCACGCTGCTGGACATCAAAGCGGATTACCACGGGTTGGCAGCGGCGGGTTCCCAGGCGGAACTCGTTGAATTGTGGAAAGCAAATGAGGCCATGGTGCTCAGCACGATTGATCAAGACCTGGAAGGCAGTCTTGCGCTTTGGGAGGAGGCGCAGTTGACCAATCCCGGTCAGCCACTCAGTGCAGAAGCTGCCCAGAAAGTCGCGGAATTATCCGAACGAGCACTTTTCGGAGCGCAAGCTGCAAGCCTCGCATTTGATCGACCAATTTTCAGCGACTACGCCTCGGCGTTCCTCTCATGGACTCCCGACAACAAGCGCGACTTCCGCGCAGGGCAAGCCGCCTTCGGGGAAGCCGTCAAAGCGATTCGTGCGGGTGAATTCGAAACCACTCGCGAACAAGGCGAGCGCTGTACCGAACTCGCGCTTCCACTGGGCGACTGGTGGGGAGCCGCGATGGGACTCGGCATATCTGGCGCTGCCTACCTCGAACTCGACTCACCTGAAAAGGCGCTGGGCAACCTCTCGCAAGCACGTTTGCTCAATCAAGCACTCGGCTTGAAGGGCTCCGAACTGCGCAACTTGGACGCAATGCTCGGTTGCTTGGAAAAGCTCGGTCACAAACCACGCGCCGCTCAGGTTTGTCGCACATTGGTTGCGAGCACGGACGGCGAACAGCGCGCGGAGTACGAGTCACGGCTCGCAGAACTCACCAAGTAGCGCGGAATTTACTCCTCGTCGCTGCCGAGATAGCCCATTTTACGCAGGTCTTCGTCGACTTCATCAGGAAGCTCTCCAACTTCCTGTACCGCCTTAGTTCCGTGTAACTGAAGGCGTTCCTGACGGTGCTCCAGCATCAATTGTTCGACGCGTGCGTTCAGTTCACGCGCCTTACTCTGATGCTGGCGCGCTACATCGCGGCCTTCGCCTTGCTTCTGGTGCAAGTCGTAGAGCGCGACTGAATTCTGTTTGAGATTCTTAACCAGCTTCCAGCGTTCACCACGTAGCGAGAGCAACTCGCGATTGCCCAAGAGACAACTCGCGAAGATCTCTTTACGCGCGGAGCCAACCAACGAAGCTCCGCGCAACCACTCGGGTGCTTCCGCGTTCGCCAATTCTAAAATGGTAGGCAGAATGTCGACCGTGCTCACGAAATCGGACGTCCGCGTTGCTTCAAGTTTCGACGGAAAGCGCACGAGCAACGGAACGTGCAACGATTTTTCATTGACCGTCTTGCCGTGACCGCGCTCGCCTAACTCCCAGAACTCTTCGCCGTGATCCGACGTGAACACGGTAATGGTTCGATCGTACATTCCGCGCTGTTTGAGCCAATCTAGCAGCTCACCTATTGCGGCGTCATTGAAAGCTATTTCGCCGTAGTAGAGCGACAAGATTCGCTCGACGTCCGCCTGCGTGTGCTTTTTTCCGAGCGCGAAGAGATCCTCATGCGTGCCTGTCGCAGAACTCGCAATGCCGTCGCCATACCGATCCCACTCTTCGGGCGGCGTGTAAGGCGAGTGCGGATCGATCGTATGGACGATCAAGCAAAAGGGTTCACTCGCTTGTTCGAGCCAGTCGATTGCCGCGCGCGTCACATCGTCAGCACGCGTCACCAGCTCCGCGACCATCACCATGTTCTTTGTCGAGGGCTCGTAAAGTTCGATAAAGCCGCCTGCTTCGAAGCCTTGGTCGAAGCCAAAAAACGAACCGACGTTGCGATTGGTTGTGATCCCGGCCGTGTCATAGCCTTGCGAGCCTAAAATTTCGGAGATCAAAACCACGGACTCGTCCAACAAGTCGTAGCGCCCCTCCGCACCGTGGACCGCAGGCATCGTGCCTGAAAGAATTGACCCCATCGAAGCGCGCGTCCACGAACTTGGCGCGAAGGCTTGCTCATAGAGCACGCCCTCGCTCGCCAGTTGATCGAGGTGCGGAGTTTCGACTATGGCATTGCCGTAGCAAGCCAAGCTGTCTGCACGGAGCGTATCCGAGACGTACAAGAGCACGTTTGGAGCTTCGCTCGTCGATTCGGAGCATCCGAGTGACGTCATCACCACGAGCGGCGCCAACATCCCCTTGCCGATTGACAATAATTTCATAATTCGTCTGCGTCCGCTTTCGAATGGCGGAGCCGTCCAAGCTTAGCAACGATATCTTCCAATTGTCGCGAGCACGAGTTCCCCTTCCAGGCGAATTCGTGAGCCATGCCACTTCACAGTCCAGTCTACGGCCAGTAAGTTGCGAAACATGCTCGCTACCGATTCGCCAAGCAAGAGTCCTCTCCCCTGGCGCAACTCCTATCTCACCGGAGCGCTCATCGGTGGCCTGTGCCTCCTCACTTACTTACTAAAGCAAGAGGTCGCGGCGGGCCGCGAGCATCCAGGTCACGGCGACGTGTCGCACTACTTCGCGCTCGCTCGCGGACTTGCGGAAGGTCGCGGCATGTGGATGCAGCGCATCGCCACCTGGCTTTCGTCGCCCGACGGACTGCCAGTCTATGGCGCAGGATACTGGATGCCGATGCCGGCTTGGATCGCGCGCTTTGGAATGCTGGTGAGCGGCGACGTCAGTTTCTATGCCGCTGGCCAAGGCATGTTAATCCTCACTTCAATCGTGCCCTGCCTGGTCTACCTACTCGGGCGCGATCTGTTCGACAACGCACGCCTCGGCTTGGCTGGAGCCGTACTTGCGACCAGCTTCCATCTCTTCCTCGACAAGTCGACCTTGCCGCTCACTCACGGAGCAGCACTCGTCTTCGGCGGCTTCACTCTGTGGAGCATCGTGCGTTCAGAAAGCAATCGACACTTCCTGTGGTTGGCGGGAGCACTGATCGCTCTCTCACAACTCAACCGCAGCGACGGCGTCCTCTGGATTCCAGCGCTTCTTTGCGCGCACCTGTTTTCAACGAACAAGCCAACGAACCTGCGCCAACTCACGCCCGCCTTCGTGGCCTACCTACTGGCCCTCTCGCCTTTCCTCGCCGCCAACTGGCTCGCCCTCGGTCGTCTGTGGCCCGCATCGCTCTTAGACGTCGCTCTCTTACCGAGTTACTCTTCTCTTTACGCTCTGCCAGAAACGCTCTCCCTCGATAGTTACCTCGCTCCCGGCTTCGCGACCATTCTCTCTCAAAAGTTCAACGTCGCCGGAACCAACGCACTGACCTTCCTCACCGGCATGGCCAGCAGCGGGCGCATCGGCGCAGCGAGCAACCTACTGAGCTACGCACCACACCTGATGGTGCTCTTGGCCTGGCTTGGAGCGCGCCCACTGTTCACTCGACGCTGCTTGCCCCTGTGGGTCTTCCTACTTTGCGAGTGGCTGCTTTACTCCTTCGTGTTTACGCACACCGGACACACGTCTTTCGAGTCGATCCTGTACGCAATCTATCCCGTCTTCGTTCTGCTCTCAGCGCGCGGACTCTGGATCCTTTGCGCTGGAATCAAAGCACCCTTCTTCGCGGGTTCAGTTCTTCGAAAACTCGTCTTCACTGCAGTTTGCGGCTTTCTGTGTTTCGCCAATTTCTCCGAAGCACAGTTCACATCGACAAAACGCGTATTAGCCAACCAGAGGCTCTACGACCTGAATCAAGCGCAATTCCAAAGGCTGTTCCGACGCAATCGCCTCACGAAAGAAGTCGTGATGGTTTCCCCCAGCATCATTCACAGCCTGCACGCACACACCAAGCTATCGACGGTGGCAATTCCTACCTTCGCATCTGCTGACGAAATTTGGCAAGCCGGAAAACGTGTGGGTGCGACGCATCTACTGATCAAAGAAGTACCGGTAACTCCGGGCCGAAGAAATGTGTCTGCCCTTATCAAAAGTAGCGAGCGATTCAAGTTGGTCGATCAAGTCCATCTGAATCAAGCTGACCGCAAACTCTATGCATTGACTGCCGGCAATTCGCCGAAGTAACTAAATTACTGCGCAGGCGCGAGATGAGATCCACGCAGAACGAGCAACCGCAGCTTACGCCCATCGGACGCGGGAAACTCGACAGCTTCGTAATGCTGTTCCAACTCCGCTGGCACGGTCATCGAGCCGCGCCCCTTACCGCGCGATACATCGACGTGCATGATTGTCGGACGGTCCTTCAAGAAGAACTCCGCCGGAACGCCTTTGTCATGACCTGCCGCTCGCGCCGTGTGTTCCACTTCACGCAACGCCACTTCGCGCGTCACTAATCCCAAACGGTCAAAGATAAAGAGATCGCTGTAGTAGGCTTGTGCCCCCACAGCACCGGCAACCATGGAATCCCCCGCGCGCGTGATTCGCTTGAGCATCAGCCCCTTCTCACGCCCGCGTTCAACGCCCTTGGCCAAGCCCTTCCAGCCTTCGACCTGGTTTTCGTAGCTCTTATGCAATCGAAAGTTGAGCGAAGCCAGTAACGACTCGGGCGCCACGCTCCAACCGAACGCTGGCAAAATTTGAGTCGCCAAAAGACCGCTCATCAATGCCAATCGCAACTTGCTCGGTTTCCAATCCTCGGCCCCGACACAGGCGTATCCGAACAGCAAGCCAGCGAACGGAATGGCTGGAACCAGGAAACGTCCAAAAGCCATGTAGTCGCCGCCAACGGCCAAATACCAAAGGTAGATGGCGAGGAAGGGAATCAAGCTGGCCAGTGCGAAACTCCGCAACTGGTTCGCTTTGGATGAACGCATGAGGGCCAGCAACGGAGCGCTAGCAATGGCGGGAAACAACACCAAGAAATGAGCGACGTAGATCGCCCCGCGCTTCCACGCAATCGCTGATCCAAGGCTCACTTTGGCGTGGGCAGTGTTGGGAATCCAGTCGCCGTGATAGAAGAACCGGAAGCCGATTTGAGCTGTTACGACGATCACAACGACGGCTGAGACCTGGAGCGTGCTCTTACGAAGATCGCGACGCGACTCGAGAAAACCAAAGACAAGCACAGCAAGCAGTACCGCCGCACAAGCTACGACTCCGTCCGCGCGTAGCAGCGCAGCAGCTGAAAGTAGTACCGCGGACTGAAGTGTTCGTGGCTCTTTGGCTGTGAGCATCAGACGCTCAAAACCCAAAAAGAGGCAGGCCGTGAAGGCCATCGTTTCCATACCACTCGTGGCCCAAGTCGCGAAGGCGGGGTGAAGTCCAACCAACAGCCCTGCGAAAAGTGGAGCACAAAACTGATGGCGCCTGGTTACAGCCAAGGCCTGAGTTTCGATCAATCGAATCATGGCGGCCAAACAAACGATGGCCAACCCAACCGAAGTGACCCTCGACAACAAACCGACATCGAGTTGGAACCGTTCAAACACTGCGCAGACTAAAATCCACAACAGATTGGTATAGCCTTCAACGGGCGGCTCGACTCCAGGGTTGAAGACGAGCCCCAGTCCCTGTGAGAGATTCCGCGCGTAGCGGTAGGAGATGAACGCATCGTCGCAGAGAAAATTGAAGCGCCAGACAAGCAGTGCCAGTGGCACTAACGAAACAAGCAACGCCAAGAGAACCGGGCGCGACTTCAATCGGTCTCCTCGCCAACATAGCCCAATGCTTCGAGTACCTCGAGTTCGTCCTCTTCGAGTTTGCGCTCATTGAGCGGCCATGGATTCGTGCGAAACTTACGCAAAGCTGCGTCGAGCTTGGATTCGAGTAGCGCCGTCTTGTCCGCCCTGCGTTTGGCCAGGTTCTTGAGTTCGAGCGGATCCAAATGAAGATTGAATAGCTTCAGATCCCCGGTGGCCTCGTTGCGTATCAGCTTCATCGACCCCGCAATGATCGCACTCATATGCGCTTCACGCTCGGGGTTCCGCTGGTCAACGAAATCGACCTCGATCACGACCGGGGGTAAATCCCCATCGACGGGCTTTCCAATGGAATGACTCGCCAGGCGGCCGAAGTCCGATCCCTTCGAGAAGCCGAGCAAGGCTTTGAACGCCTCGGGAAGCTCCACAAGTGATACGGGTTCGGTTATCGATTCACCGACGAGAACGCCCGGTCCCGCAAGCACCAGCGGCACGCGAATCAATTCTTCGTACAGCGTTCGTGTGTGTCCGATCCAACCGCGATCAAGAATCTCTTCGCCGTGATCCGCGGTCAATCCGACCAGCGTGGTGTCAGTTAGCTTCAGTTCGTCGAGCTTGGCTAACAGCAGAGCAATTCCATCGTCAGTAAACCGCACCTCTTCATCGTAGAGGTCGTTTAAAAACTTGCGTTCTTCCTCACCCAAGCGCTCAACGTTTTTGCGCAATACGCGAAAGGACTCTTCGCCGGTCAGCACTCCGCCGCGTTCCGCTGCATAGCCGATCTCTGAATGTCGCACATACTCAACGTGGGGATCGTACAGGTGCACGTACAACAAGAAGCGCTCGCCAAGGGCTTCCAACTCCTCCAACCAATTCATGGAGCGTTCAATCACATCCCCAGTCGAGACCGTGTTGACGCCGCTCGCATAGGCTTCGTCGAACCGCTCGAAGTGTTGATCAAAACCGTTCCACTTGCCGATGAGTGAATTCGAAACGATGGCCCAGGTATGAAAGCCAGCATCGAATAAATTGCGAGGCAAGGATTCCATGCCGAGTGGCAGCTGCCGCCCCGTTCGAAACAAACCGTGCGAGGAGGGCATCCGGCCGGTCAACATTGAAGTGATCGAGGGCGTTGTCCAAGGCGCCGTCGCATAGGCGCGTTCGAAGAGCACGCCTCGTTTCGCCAGCGCGTCGATCGCGGGGGTCGTATCGCGTTCGTAGCCGTAACAACCCAGTCGATCACTGCGCAGCGTATCAACTGTAATCCACAACAGATTGCGCGCCGATGTTTCCTCGGGCTCACTGCAACTCGAACCGAGAACGACGAACAAAGCGCACAACAAGCACGCGATCCGCCCTAAAAGGTCGAGGCCTCGCATCGTTCGTACCTAGCTCTTCTCCGAGCCCCGTTCGGCAATCAACTTCCGAACACTCACAACATGCTCCCAAGACGTGTGCTTGCGCTGGTACTTATTGAATAGCACGAATTCGAGACTTTCGAGGTCTTCCATCATGGGCGGCTTGTGCTCGGTCCACTCTTCATCGCCTTTGACCTGCGACTTAAAGCTCCATTTCGAACCGAACAGCTGCGCGCGAACTTCACGCTTCAAGCCATCTTCGGTCTTTGTCTTCCAGATGAATAGATTGCGAGGTTTTGCCATGACGAGCGAGCAGGATACCTTCGATTCACTCGACTTCACACCCATTGGGCTCACCGCATCGAAGAACTAGGCATCCTTAGATGCAATCCCATCGACAGTGACCCATCCTCGCTCCAACCTAGCCCAGCGCATCCAAAGCCCATAATCCGTATCGCAGACTCCTGTTTGACGCCGAGTTCACGCTATTGCGGCAACATTGGTTAAAGGGCACGGAATACTGGGACCGATGTTCATTCCTCCCCCCCCAAAAACCAATTCGCACCACGAGACGAATAGATGTCTGTAGCTGATCGACTAAGAGAGCTTCGACCTGGGGCTGTTCCAAACTCCTTGTTTGACCGCGTTGGCGGTCGCGCGACATTGGATCGCGTTCACGAGACCTTTTACGACAAGGTCTACGAGCACGTGTGGCTGAAGAAGTTCTTCGACGGAGTCGATCAAAAGACCATCGAGACCACGCAGAGCGACTTCATGTGTACCAACATGGGCGGCGGAAAAATCTATTGCGGTCGTCAGCCCAAAATGGCTCACGTACATATCGAGGTCGTCGAAGAACTCTTCGATTTACGACACGGGCTATTGAGCGAAAGCCTGATCGAGAACGGGGTCAAGCTGGAGCACCGCGCCGAGTGGTTGCGAATTGACATGGCCTTTAAGGGCGCGCTCCTCCGCAAACGCGAGGATTGCCGAACACTCAGCAATACGATCTCCACGAACGGCGTTGGAATCGTCTCACACCCGAAACCTCCCGGACTGACCATCTCCCAACCGCGGCTTCGAAAAGCGGGCTAACCGCGAGCCGAGGAGTGTAGGCCGATAACGCGTAGCTCGAGCCAAACGAAAAAGGGGCTCATCCGAGCCCCTTTGCAGTCTGCTCGGCGGATGACGTCAAGCGACGGATCGAATAGCTGGCGCAGAAACTTGCGCCACAGTCACCTCACTTAGGAGATGTCTTTCCAGTCTTCGCCATAGTGAACCGTAATTTCTTCACCAACTCGAATCGAACGGGTGGCGTGCAAGTCGCGCTCGCGAAACTCGGCGTTCGGCTTTGTGGTGTGATTGACGTAGCGCAATCGACCGAAGCCTTCGTAACCGCGCTCCCCCTCATCGGTTTCAACCCACAGGGTGTAGGTGCCATTGGCTTGCGTACGTCGTGAGAGGTACTGCCCGATGAACTCACCGCGCTTAAAGGACGTCTTGGCAAAGACACCCATTCCGTGGATGGTGCTCGCTTTGGCTTCGTAGGTCGTAGTCACAGTGCTGATTCTCGTCGAAAACTTAGAGGGAAGAATGAATCGGGTTCAAACTTTGAGGCGCGGAAGAGTAAGGCGTGTCCCGAAATTCGCAAGAGCAAAATGTGCTTTGAAAGCGAACCTCTCGAATCACTGCGTTCATCGAAGTCATGCTTTCGGCACGCTTCGAACTCCTGCTTAAACGAAACTTCAGCGATCAATCGCTACTTGCTGGAACCGAAAGTTCACGCACTGTGGTTAGGGCGCCCAATCGCTGCGAATTTGCATCCAGAATCCCGGCTTGGACATAAATCCGTTCGACCGAACCAGCATCCACATCGAGAGCAAATTCGAGGTTCCAAACCCCTTCTTCACTAAGCAGACCAGCCCGAGCGAATGGAAGCCGATCGAACTGAAAGGGCAGGTCTGGTCGGTTAGCGGGACGGCCATCGGGGTTGGAGAGCAAGTAGAAGGGGCCAAATCGAGTCTGCGCGGGCTGCTTTCGGAGGCCGGGTGAGATCCAGAGAGCCGCCGACCATTCACTTGGCCCGCGAACGCTAGCGCGAAGCAAAACCCTTCCGTCTTCAACATCGATCGAGACTGAAAAAGGATGCGGTTCGACGACGACACTCCCCAAACTAAGCATGGACCCCTGTGGAGTACCCAGCCGTATTCTGTGTAGGCCGGGAGCGAGCAACTCGTCTCTATGAATGACGAGCTGGTCCTCGCCTCGCGCTTCAAAATTGTAGATCCATCGATTGCCAATCCAAACACTTTCAACCCGTGAAGCGTCTTTGATCACGATTTCAAAAGCTTCAGGTCCCAATGCGCTCTGAGCACCCACGGCGCTGAGCCCCAGATCTACGAAAGTCGCCTCGTCCGCGTTGAGCGAAGGAAGCCCGGGTGTTATCAGCGATAAAAGCTCTTGGGCGAGCAACGCATGTCCGGCTGCTGAAGGGTGAATCCAATCCGAGAAGTAGATTGGCACCCCCGTGTGCAAGCTAGACTTCCAGCCCTTACCCAGCTTGCCAACGGCTTCGTCGAAAAGCTTTTCGGCGTCCAGACATTGAACTTCAGCTTCCTCGCCTAGCTTACGAATCACAGCACGATAGGCCGCTCCTCGTTCAAACTTCGCGCGAGTAGCATTGGGCGCGGGCGGCACGATCAGAACCACGCGCCCCGATCGATTCGCGGTGTCAATGAGGCTCCGTAAATTGCTTGCGAACTCATCAAGAGGCACCCGTTCCCCATCAAGGTACTCGCCACTTTTCATACCCTCCAGATAATCAGCCCGAGACGCTCGTGGCTGATCAAACGTCTTTCGCCACCACATCATGAGACGTAAGGAATCCCGAGAATCTCCTCGCTCGCGATCACTTAGCCCAATCGCCGGCACGTAGTCATTCCATGCGCCGCAGTAAATGATCGTCCAATCCGGTTCAAAATTTCTGATGGTGCGCTCGAACAGAAGCTTGGATTGATAGCTCGAATATCCAGGAGTTGCGGCCAATATCGAACTCACAACCAGATCGGGGCGAGCCATGGCCAGTTCGTGTTCGAGTTGCATGCCATAGGTCTCCTCGTAAAGGACTCCCGTTCCAAAGCTGCAAGAATCACCTACACATGCGATGCGTATCTCCTCCGCGAGCTTGCCTCGTTCAGGCCAATAGCCTCGCAGGTTCTTAGCATTGATTCGGTACTCACTGCTTGCCGGATCTAACTTCCAAAACAAATCGGGATCGAACAGGAAACCCGCATCTGCGGGCTGACCACCATTGAGGAATTCAAAGTTGTCATCAGGCGGTTCCAATTGCATGAGGCCGACTTCGGCTACAAGCAATGCACACGCAACTCCGCCGAGGACAAGCGCTATTCTGCCCAAGACCACGAGGCCCGTTGATTCTCTCGCTTTCAAAGGTAACTGAACCACTTTGACTGACTGCCTGATTTGATTCGCCGGTACCAAACGCAACAGGGATAGAGCAGGAGAACGATGAGAATCCACACCATCCAAACTCCGGTAATAGGCAATCCCGTAAATTCGGCAGGCAAAGGATCGAATGATGCATCTGGATACCCCGCTCGAGGCAACCAACTAAAATTCGAACGTACGATCGAAGCGGGATCGGAGTACAGAAACCAGTGAAAGACTCGCGAGGAAGCGTGAATCAAATGCAAATGCATGAGATAGAAAAAGAGCGGAACGCTTCCGAAGGTAATACACACCGATGTGAGCTTGGATGGCTTCCGATCCAACAGAGCCAGCGCTATAAAGGCCGGGCCCAGGGTCATCAACAGGTAAGCCAGAGACGGCGGGTATTTGGTGCAGTTCAGGAAGGAGAACCAAAGCCGCGCACCTTCGAATTCTGGGTCAAAGGGAGTCGGGTTGCCGTAGCCTTTGAATGCGCGCAGTGCGAAGAAAGCCAAGAGACTGAGCGTTCCAATGAGAAGCAGTATTCGAATGCGGACTCGACGTTCGAGCTTCATCACCGGCCCCAATCCGTAACCAATCGCGATCACGCCTATCCAAGGTATCAAGGGATAGATAACCATGATCGGCACGCCCGCTACTGTCTCCAAACCGAAGTTGGGCGTGATGCCCTCGTGGAGCAGCCTCCACCAAGGAGCGAAGCTATCGAAATCCGAAAGCTCAATTGGATCCAAAAGATTGTGGCCGAGCACGATCACAAGTCCGATGCAAAGGATTGCAACCTGCGGCAGAAACACCAACGCAGATAACGCGATCATTGCGGCACCAATCGCGCCGATCACTTGCCAGATGAGCGCGTCAAAACTGTGCAGCCAACCGAAGTTGATCACGGTCAACTCCAGCACAATCAACCACAAACCACGCGTCCAAAGAAAGTGCGCGACTTGTGCTTTCGATCGTCCCTTTGAAGCGTAAAGCCAAGCTGCCATACCGGCCAAGAGGATGAAGATTGGCGCGCAGAAGTGCGTGATCCATCGAGTTAGGAACAGAGCCGGAGTCGTGGTCGCGATATCGGTGGGATTCAGTTGAGCGCCGAAGTAATCACGCACGTGATCGAGCGCCATCAAGATCATTACGATGCCGCGCAATGCATCGATGGAGAAGAGCCGCTCCGTGCGCTCCGCCACCGGCTTCACAGGCACAGTATTCAATGCGGCTCCATGGACAAAAGGCGTCCCATTCCAATCAGCCCCGAATCGTCATCATCCAGCCCAGCTTCGATTCGTGCTGGCCACTCACGCGCGTCCCCCCATGAATTCGAGGCCGCTGACTCTGCCAATAGATCCAAATAGAAAGCTCCTAGCACTGCAGCCCAACCGCCAATGATCACGAAGCGCTCGATACCGATTGCAAGGTGAAGATTTGCGAGTGCAGTTCCCATCGGCGCGGCGAGGCGGCGAACAACTTCAGTCGCAAAGCTATCGCCGCTTTTGAACGCCTTCGCAACTTCTCGATTCAAATCAGGCGAGTCGTAGCCGAGCTCCTTCAAAGCGGACGACGCAAAAATCCTGGGCTCGGCCGCTTTGGTTTCGCGAAAGTGAAACGGTGTTGCGCGGCCCGAAGCCAATGCGCCTAAATGTCCGCGTCCACTACATTCACACAGCGGAGCCGAAGGATCGGAGTCCACGCGCCAGTGGCCGATTTCACCGCCCTTGTGATTCGAACCGAGCACGGGCTTCCCATCCAAGAAAACCTTATTGCCAATCCCCGAGCTAACGGTGACGAGCCAAAAGTCTTTGCCGGGCGAAGCGTAGCGCATGCCGGCTGCCGTCAAGTCGTTGACGATTCGCGTTGGACGGTCCCATAGCCTGGCGTTCACAGCCGCTCCAAAGTCGAATGGTTCTGCTCTCCCCGTCTCACCCCACAATGTCGGAGCTTGTCCGGCTCGGCCAAGTGCGTCCACGGGTCCGGGGAACGCGACGCCGATCGAAATCGGAACCTGCTCGGAACCCACGAGCTGTTCTCCCAAACCGCGCAAGGCTTGAAGTAGTTGTTCTAGCGGATCGCCTGCTGCTTTCTGGTTGAGCCCGGGCGATGGCGTTTGTGCTCTGGCGATTAGCGAACCATCGTTAGAGTTCCACAAACCAGCGCGAATCCAGCTCCCGCCAATATCGAAGACCAAACTGTTCATCGAAGCCCGAGCCGGCACGCTGGACGAAGAACTGACTCGAGGCTGCAAACGCACATGGACATATTCCGACAAGCGTAACGGAACCACTCCGGCCCTCAACGGTTCAACTCAAGATGAACACTCCGATAGCCTTTTTTACCATCCTAGCTGTCCTTCCACTCGCGAGTTTTCAAGCGCCGGCCGAACAGCGCCCCGTCGAAACCAAAGTCTCTGCCGCATCGATAGCATGGTACGGGACTTGGGAACGGGGCTTGAGCGAGGCCAAGCGAACGGGACTTCCGATTCTACTCATGTCAGCCGCGCCCCGTTGCCACGACGTCCCCGGCCTCTGGTGACCGGGCTATCGAGCGACCGAAGAGGAATACCTCTCCGATCTGGCCGTGGTCACGGCCTCCCGAAGTTTCATTTGCATCCGTCCCGCCACCTACGAAAGTGTTGAGGAAGGCAAGTTGCTCCAGTCGATCTTTCCCGGGCGCGGGCAGCTTGAGAATACGGTCTTTGCGCTCTTCGAACCGGACGGACAAACGATGCTTTCCAAGAGCGGACGATCGCCGGGGATGGTCTTCGGAAGCAAGGCGAAATTCCTCGCGGAGCTGCAAATGATTGCCGCACGCTTCAGCGGCAAACCCGAAAGCTCTCGAGCGCTTCCCTGCGTTCCGGATTTGCGCCTGGCACTGAACGAAGCCGCTTGCGACAGCGCACCACTCGCTATTGCCTATGCTACTTCAGAAAAGGAACTTGCCCAAGTTGAGTCCGCGCTCGCCAAATTCGCATGGGACCCACGCTTCGTCGGACGGTTGAACTACGCCGCAATTCTCGCCAGTGAATCGAAGCCTTTTGCCGCACGAGGGCTTGGCCAACTCAAAGGCAACGGGATCATCATCGTGCAACCCAATGAGTTTGGCACCGAGCTAAAACAATTGGCGACCTGCAATCGCACGAGCGACTCAGCACAACTTGCACGAGTTATCGAGCAAGCACTCGCCGCCCATGCACCGTCGGCGAAAGAAGCTCAATCACACATCAGAATCGGGCGACGTGAAGGCATCGAATGGGAATCCGCGATCCCGGTAACAGATCCCGACGAGAATCGGCGGGGTGCAGCGAATCGTCGACATCAGAAACAGAAACGGAGCGAAAGGTAGCTCTTCAGACGATCTGCTCTTTGGTTCACTTCCCAATGAGGAAGTGACACACGCATCCGTCCTTCATGATGAAGTCGCGTCCTTCGACCTTCAACTTTCCGGCCGCTTTGATCGCTGCTTCCGATTCATGTTCTATCAGGTCGTCAACCTGATAGACCTCGGCGCGAATGAAAAGCTTTTCGAAGTCGGTGTGAATCACGCCCGCCGCCTGCGGTGCGGTCCAGCCATCTTCGAAAGTCCAAGCGCGGATCTCCTTCTCACCTGCCGTGAAGTACGTTCGCAATCCGAGAATGTCGTAGGTGGCGCGCGCCAGTCGAGCGAGCCCCGGTTCAGTGAGACCGTACTCACCCAAAAACACTTCTTGATCGTCTTTGTCCATACCGGCAATTTCGCCTTCGATAGACCCCGACAATACAATCACTTGGCTACCTGTCGCATCCGCATGGGCTCGTACCGCAGCAACGTGATCCGACTTGCCGTCTAAATCGTCGTCCGCGACATTGGCGACGTAGAGAACGGGCTTGATCGTGATCAAGAAGAGCGGCTTCATGTGAAGCAGCTCTCGTTCGGAAAACTCCGCATTCCGTAGCGGTGAACCCGATTCCAAAATTTCGGACGCCTTCGCGAAAGCATCGCGCTCTTCGGTCGACAACTTATCGCCGGAACGCGCCTTCTTAGAAACCCGTTCGTGTGCTTTGGCCAGCGTCTCGAGGTCGACCAGTGAAAGCTCAAGCTCAATCACTTCGATATCCGCCTTGGGATCTACACGACCATCGACGTGAACGATGTCGTCATCTTCAAAGCAACGCACGACATGCAAGATGGCGTCCGTCTCTTTGATGTTGCCCAGGAACTTGTTGCCGAGTCCTTCACCCTTGGAAGCACCCTTCACGAGCCCCGCAATGTCCACGACTTTTACCGTGGCCGGCAACACGCGATCGGTCTTGATGAACTTGTGGATTTGCTCCAGTCGCTCATCCGGCACATCCACCACGCCGATATTCGGCTCGATTGTGCAGAAGGGATAATTGGCGCTCTCGGCGCCCGCGGCGGTAATGGCGTTGAAAACGGTCGACTTGCCCACATTGGGGAGGCCGACGATCCCGGCGGAAAGACTCATGACTGGATTCGCTGATGACGATTCGAATGGCGATGAAAAGGTCGAGCGCGGGAGTCTATCCGCCCGAGGCTACGAAGAAAGGTTTGGAGCCCTCCCTCGACCTAATTATCTATGGATCGTGGCTGATTCTTGATCGGCAAGAATTCCGCCTCCAGTCCAATTGAACGCGCACCCGCGACTAGAGGCGCAATAACACCAACTCGCCCGGCGCCGGATAGATAGCGAAGCGTTCCACTTCGACGCCTGCTCGCATCACGATGGCTTCCACCGTTTTGTCCGAAATCCCAACGACCGGCGACAGCCCTTGGCTCCCCAACAAGTTCTCTAGAATTCCGATCCCGTTGCCTTCGGTGTTGACCATTTCAATGGGAGCGTGATCCGCGCCAGCCAAGAAAACCTCGCTCGCTCGGGCAGCGTCCAATCCCCAATCGACCTGAAACTCACACAGCCGTGAGACCTCCAGTTCAAGCGCCTCGAGGTTGGCTCCAAGCGGTAAGGTTCGGAAAAGTTCGAATACGATCGGCTTGCCGGTGAGCCGTAGAGACTCAGGTTCCAAGGTCACGGAATCGAGCTTGAATCGGCCCGCTGCGTGCTTAATTGTGGACTTGCCTATATCCAATGCATTTGGGCGCTTGAGCGAAACGGCAACCGTAACGCCCGCGATTCCGACGCCATCGCTGCCAACAATATGTCCCGCGATTGCGCCAAGCATCGTTCGTTCGAACACAATCTCCTGCGGCCCCGACCCGGGAAAAATCGATTCAGAAACAAAGCTGAGCAGCGAGTCGGATTCGATCAGCCGCAATCGATAGCTGTGCTCCTCTAGTCCAGTGAATAGAAACTCGCCGTTACTATCCGTACTGGTGGTAACGAGACCGGACGCGACTTCCTCCAGCATGCGTCCGAAACCCCAAGCCGCACCCGGGTCCATCTCCAATCCGAACTAGGTCGTGTCGGGAGATATGATGGATATGTTCGGCAAAGGCCGGCCAGTTTCGTCGACAACACGTCCCCGAATGGAGAGCGGAGGCCGCCAAGCTCCAAGACAATGTCCTCGGGCCATCCCGCTTGCTGAGCCTCGTTGAGCGAGGGCAACAGCAACTTGGCCGGCAACGCACCGCTGCGTTCGGCCATCAACTGCATCGGCTCGTCAAGTTTCATCCAGCCGAGCGAGCGTTCGAAGTCGAGTGCGAATTCGCCGGTTGTATCGGTTCGAACTGAAACCGATCCAACTGAAACCATGGTGTTCACCGAATCATCGCCATTCGCTTCGATCACTTTGCCTACGATCGAATATTGGCTCGAAGTAGGCCTCGTAAACCGTCCCCCACTCCTCGATTTCCACCCGGAAAACTGCTGGCGGTGCAGCCTCAATTTCAAAACGTCCGTTTGCGTTCGTGAATAAACTCTTCGGCAACTTCGCTTGATCTCTGTTCAACGAGCGAAGCAGGTTGCGCGAAGGGCTTGTATACGAAACCTCAACTCCGGCAATAGGGATTCCATCTAGGTCCAAAACAAGGGATCTCCTGCACCTTTAGTGGAAGCTTGACGGGCGAGGAAAGACAGGATTGTCGGGTGCAGGGCGGAAGCGAACGCGTCAGCGCGGGGAAATTTGGTGCGCGCGAGTAAGACACCAGGTTGGGGGGCGATTCGTTTAGTACGAGAGAGAGGGAAGAATGACTTAAACGGGGGAGTTGGCGGAGGAGTGTGAAGTTTGGGAGGAGGGCGCGGGGTTGCGGGGTTGGAAGGGGCGGGGTGAGATTGGGAGGATTGGGAGGGAGTTTAGCAAGTGATTGAGATTGGGAGTTGCTGGGCAAGCGATTGGCTTTGGAGACAGACGTTGAGTTGCGACGGTTCGAACGGTTCGAACGGTTCGAACTGCTCGACTGGTGACTGCTCGACTGGTTACTGGTTACTGGTGACGCTGGACGATTAGTGCCGAAGTTTGAGCTATCGGATTTGTTGCTCGATCGGCTTGGTTTGAGTTCGGAATCGACCTGACTGAAATGCCAAATAAAGGCTATATTACGGACTTATCGTTGAATTTAGTTCATCTCTAGTGTCATGTTTTCGGCACTAATACGTACTTGGGTTCATGAACGCAAGACTCGCAACAATGGATTCAACTTCACTCGTTCCCGAACTCTCTCTCGGTGAATTTCGCACGGTCACTCGGCAAGTTGGTCGATCTAGGAATGGCACTAATCGAAAGGTGCGAAAGCAGTCGAAGGTAAACGCGAAGTCGAAGATGGACGCGAACGCGAAGTCGAACGGCTGTGATGCGACGGAGCATCGTGCGCGGCAGCGCTCGAGTTCAAACAGCCTGTCTGTATCCAATGGAAAGCCAACCCACGTGAACCCAGATGAGCCCAAGCTCTCA
>JBLINP010000015.1:0-30035 GCA_047639415.1 Planctomycetota bacterium
GATACTGGCGTCCTCGACGACCTTACAAGGTCGTCTGCGGGGGCAAGTATCTGCAAAGTGCCAGCAGGAACCAATTCGAGGCGTTTTGCCTCGCGGTTCATGAATAATCCGGGCTAGCCTCTTCGGCGCTTGCCCAAATGGTCTCCACTCCGCTATTCTGGCGAGTCCTTCCGAGCATTTTCGGAACCGATTTAGGGGAACGAGATTTCCCCCTGCCGAGAACTATCATGGAATCGACTCTTCCTCAGCGCCTTCAAACTGCCGTTTCGGGCTCCTTCCACAAGACCGCTCTTTTGCAGAAGCGCGTTCGGGAGTTGATTCGCGGCGCTGCACCTCTGATCGAGACGCGCGAGGAAAACCCGATCAAGATTGCCTTCCTCGAAATGGAACGCGGTTTGATCGAGTTGATTCCGGACGAAGAAACGCCGGTTCTCTAAACACATTGGCGGTTGGTTCGTATCCCTTGCGAACCGCATGTAGCGTGTATGCCAGCCGATGGTTGGCGACCAGTCATTTCGCGAGAATGCGGGCTCGCGATATAAGAGCGTAATTCTGCAACCGATTTAGATTCGAGCGTATGCAAGCCAAGCTCATCATCGGAAAGTGTTGCCTGGCGGTTTTTAGCGTCGCCACGATGCTCGCTTGTGGAGAATCGACGAGCGCCCCCAGGTCGGTGATCTGGATCGAAGTCGATACGCTTCGCGCAGATGCATTGGGCTGTTACGGGAGTACTGCTCGAGGCGAGGGGGGCACTTTGCCATCGCCATCGATCGACGGTTTGGCTTCGTCCGGCGTGCTCTTTGAAAGAGCGTACAGTTCGGCCCCCTGGACAGTTCCGAGCTTCATGACGCAGCTCTCCGGGAAGTGGCCCTTCGATCATGGAGCGTTGCGATTGCTTGCTCCGGTTGAATTCGAAAGCCCCAATTTAGCCGAACGGTTTCAGAACGCCGGTTGGCGCACCGCCTGTGTGATGACTAACTTCGTCGTCCAGCAGCAACTCGGTTTCGATCGTGGTTTCGAAGTCTGGGATGAGTCGCTGGCCGAAGGACATCAAGGCGCGACGGGACCAGAAGCTGCAGAACTCATGCTCTCCATCACGGATGAGTTTTTGAAGCGACCCGGTGAAGGATTGTTTCTGCTCTTGTTCTTGTTCGAGCCGCACAATCGTTACGAGGCTCACCCCGGGATGCGATTTGGTCCAGGCTATTCGGATGATGCGCCTTACCAAGGCAAGTTGACCGGAATGGAGCCGATTTCCAATCTGCGATCGCGACGAGAGAGCTTCACCGAGGCCGACATCGAATTCTTGCGCGGTCGTTATCAGAGCGAGGTGGCGCACGTTGATGGCGCTATCGGGAAATTGCTCGTTGGTATGCGCGAGCGCGAACTCTTGGATGAAGCGCTCGTCGTCTTTACGGCCGATCACGGCGAAGAGTTGATGGAGCGCGGGTGGCTGGGCCACACGCGAACTTTGTATGACGAGTTGGTTCGCGTTCCGCTGGTGATTCAGTTGCCGAGTTCGATCCGCGCCGGACACGAGGGCGTGCGATTGGACGCGGCCGTGAGCCAAATCGATTTGGGTTCGACCGTGCTCGACTTGATGGGGGTTGAAGGTTCGCTCGGTGACGGCGTTTCGTTCGCCTCGACGATTCTAGAACGGGCTCCTTCGCCGCGGCGCTACCTCTACCTGCATTCAGATTTCGATCCGCCGCTTCAATCTGCCTCGAGCCTGAAGAAGCGTGCACTTCTATGGGGGGTCGTCGACGCACAAGAGGAGGACAAGTGGATCATTGATAGGCATCCGGATCATCGCGTTAAGGGCAGGCCTGCCACGCAGTGGTTCGACTTGAACGCGGACCCTGGTGAGGAGCGCGACCTGACGGATTCGTCGTCGGTGCCGAAGCGTTTCTTCTCTATGCCGGCGCTCGACCCGGACGTTCCGACCGGAGAACTCAAAGGACTAAAGCGTTGAGCGCGCTCCGGCTATTGCGCATATCGATCGGGTTGCTACTCGTCCCGTGCGTGGCTTGCGATTCGGCGCCGGCAGATTTCGATCGGAACCTAATCTTGATCGTCGTCGATACTTTGCGTGCGGATCATATGGGTTTGCACGGCTATGGGCGCGCGACGACTCCAGAGCTCGACCGCTTCGCCTCCGAACGCGCCGTGGTTTTTGAGAATGCACGCTCTACCGCTCCGTGGACAAAGCCGAGCGTCGCTTCGATTTTGACCGGGCTGGATCCGCGTCAGCACCGGGTCCTCGCTCACACCGACGCGCTGCATTCCTCGTTTCAAACGCTAGCCAAAGCGTTCGGCGAGAACGGTTGGCGGACGCACGGGATTCAATCGAATCCCTACCTGCTATCGCTGTTCGGTTTCGACGGAGGCTTCATCAACTATGAAGACTCGTTCTTTACCGAAGATGAGCGCGGCACGGTCGCCAATCACGACGGTACGACCGGAGAAAACGTAAACGCGCGCGCTCTGCAATGGTTGGATCAGCGCGACGAATCGCAGCCCTTCTTCCTCTACGTGCATCATTACGAACCGCACCATATGTACTTGCGGGAGGAGCCTCAGTTCGTTGATGCACTTGGATCATCGCCGGACGCTGATCGACGCGAGATGTTGGCGGCCGCCTCAATGGACGCATTGACTGCGTACACCGGGGAACTGCTCGATACGGATGTGGCTTACTTGCGCGCTCGGTATGACTCCGAAATCTTGTTTCAAGATCAATTGTTGGGCGAATTGTTCAGTGGCCTTGAGCAGCGCGGTTTGTTCGATAACTCGGTAGTTGTTGTGACGTCTGATCACGGCGAAGAGTTTTTAGAGCACGGAGATTTGTCACATCACAACGACAAACTCTTTGAGGAGCTGTTGCATGTACCACTCCTGATTGCGGCCCCGGACGTCGCGTCCGCACGTCGAAGTGATGCGGTGAGCTTGGTTGATTTGGGAAGCACCTTGCTCGAACTCTGCGGGCTCGGAGGCGCCAGTTTTCCGGGCACGAGCTATGCAGCTTTAGCTCATGGCCAGCTTGGCGATCACAGACAGATAGACGTCGTTGCTCACGGAATGATTCCCGCTTCCGCCGATGGCCTGCGATTGAAAACCGAATCGGAGTGTTTGGTCTTCGGTAGTCTGAAGTTGATTCGGAATCTAATCGACGGCTCGGTGCAGTTGTTTGACCTCCATTCCGATCCGCTTGAGCAAGTCAACCTTGCAACGCAGTCGAGTGAGGACGTTCAATCGTTGACGACGCGGCTAGACACATACCTTGAGGCGCGCGGAGGCGTTGGGGGCGAGCTACCGATGGAATCAGAGGCCTTGCTTCGAAGTCGTGAGGACAAACTCAAAGAGTTGGAGTCGATTCTAAACGCCATGGGCTATACCGGTGATTAGACGTGTTCAAGCAACGTTTGACGGAAGCGGGCTTCACCGATGAATGTTCGTCATTTCACCGATAGCTTGCACCGTTAGGAAACGAGCATGGCTGCCGAACAAAAACGACTTGAGGATCGACTGGCAAAGCGCGGCGGATTGGTCGAGTTGTTGCGTCTTCCTGCTCTCGTTTTCGGAGCCTTGGCCAAATTGCGCGGGCGTTTGTATGACAGCGGACGATTGACTGCCTTTCGACTCGGCATTCCAGTCGTCTGCATTGGAAACCTCTCGGTCGGTGGTACTGGCAAGACGCCGATGGTGATTTGGATTACGCGTGAATTGGTTCGGCGGGGCTGGCGCCCGGGATTGCTATCACGCGGTTACGGCAAGGCAGGCGAGGAGTTGAACGACGAAGCGCGCGAACTCAGGCGAGTTCTGCCGGAGGTTCCTCACGTACAAAATCCAGACCGAGTTGCGGGCGGGCAAGCACTCGAAAAAGAGGGCGTCGACATCATTGTGATGGATGATGGCTTTCAGCATCGACGTTTGGGGCGCGACCTGGATCTAGTCTTGATCGATGCGACTCGCCCCTGGGGACTGCCAGCTCCGTCCGCGGGCGTGGCGCCCGTCTGCGCCTGTTTGCCGCGCGGTTTTTTACGGGAGGCTCCGATCGCTTTGTCCCGCGCGAGTGCGATTCTGATGACGCGCACGGATCAAGTCGATCGGAAGGTGCTCGAAGGCTTGCGTCAGGAATTCGAAGAGCTTGCACCCGGCATTCCGATTGCCGAGACGATCCACAAGCCCGCAGGTCTTCGCGTCGTGGTCGGTGACGAGCTTGCCTTGGAACAACTGAGTGGGCGTGAAGTGGATTTATTTAGTGGCATCGGGAACCCCGAAGCTTTCGAGCAAACCGTGTCCGAGTTGGGCGCCAAGGTGATCGAACATCGCCGCTTCCCTGATCACCATTCCTATACGGCAAGTGACCTTGTCGGTTTGGGCGAGCAGCGCCCCGTGCTCACGACGGCGAAGGACATCGTCAAATGCAACGAGCTGTACTCGAGCTTGGACTCGTTGTATGTGCTTGAAGTTGAGCTGACTTTGGTTGCCGGAGATGCGGTGGTCGGCGCTATGCTGGATTCGATTTCAAAGGGCAGCGCTGCACACGAGCGCGATAGTTTGCACGCTGGACTTCATGGCTGAGACAGAATCACCGACGGAATGGCCCGTGCCTTGGGAGGCCGTCGAGGGCACGCAGGACGGAGTTTTCGAGCACTTGTCCTACGGCGCCTTGCGCGCCTTTATGGCGGTGTTTGCGCGCATGCCGAACAGCGCCGTCAATCTTTCGTTGGGTGCCATCGCTCGCTTGGCCCGCCGGGTTTCGAAGAAGCGTAGTGCAGCCGCCAAGGACTTCGTGAATCAAGCTCTTGGTCCAGGGTTGAGCGATGCCGAATTGGATCGACGCGTGTTGCAGGCCTACCGCCATTTCTTCCGCATCATCTACGAAACCGAAGTGATGCATCGACACATTCCGTTCGAACGTGTGCGCGATCACTTCGAGATTGAGATGTGTGACGAAGCGCGAGCCTTGGCCGGGTCCGGGCAAGGCTGTGTCTTGATTTCGCCTCACGTCGGTAACTGGGAAGCCGCCGTCGTGATCCTGCCTCACGTCGGTTTTTCACCGCTGTATGCGGTGGCTCGCCCCCCGCGGAACAAGCCGATGTCGATTGCTGCGCAGAGGCAACGCGAGCGATTCGGCGGACGTATCTTGCACCGCTACGGCGCGATGAAAAGCTTGCCCAAGATTCTGCGAGCAGGCGGTAGTGTTGGACTGTTACTCGATCAACGCGCGCGCGGACGTTGCGTCTTGGCGCCCTATTTCGGACGACCGGCGCTGTGCGACCGATCTGTGGGCGTCCTGCTGCGCCGCTTATCCGCGCCCGTGTTATTCTTGTCCTGCACGATGACGGATCGACCATTTCACTACCGATTGCAGATCACGCGAGTGATTCAACCTGAAACTCTGAGCGGACTCTCGCCGACCGGAGTGGCGACTGTCGTCAACAAGGGCATGGAAGAATTGGTTCTGCAATCGCCCGAGGAGTACTTCTGGATTCACGATCGCTATCGCGATGCGCCACTTGAGTTTGCAGAAGATTGGACAGTTGAACCTGAGGCGCTAGAGCCTTTTTTAGACAGTTAGAGAGCGCCAAGGATCAGTGCCAATCAAACACGCCCCCGACTGAAGGGACCGGCCGTTGCCCTGTTGGCCACGCTCATCTTCGCAGGTATTGCGTGGTTTCTTTTCGAACCGAGCCTCACGAAAAAGAAGAATCCCGTCACGGTTCAAACGCCGGACCTGCGTGCCAAATACGAAGAGCTTATGGTCGCCCGCTCACTCGCAATGAACACGAATTTCGAGCTCGTAATTCGAGGTGGTGTGGAGTGGCCAGGCTTGGCCATCACGAAAGCAGCCAAAGCTAAGTGGCTCGAACATTTCGCCAGCAGCGTGAAAAGCTATAGATCGCCGGATCCTGATGCTTATTACATTCTGAAACCGAATAGAAAGCTCAGGCGACACTTTGCTGAGCATCCCAAACCCGATTGGGTGCGGCATACCAATTCGCTTGGCATGCGAGGTACGCTGGAGCCGGCAGAAGATGCTCCCGATCTGCGCGTAATCGTAGTGGGTGACTCTCACATCGAAGGCGTCTGTCGAGATCACGAAACCTATCCCGCTGTGTTAGGTCGATTGCTACAGGCGGAGTACCCAGAGCAAACGATTGAATCTTTCAATGCTGGAGTCGGAGGGTACGACGCTTATAACTACTTGGGCGTGTTAGAGAAGCATGTCGGCCTTAAGCCGGACGTCTTTGTGATGACCGTTTATGGCGGAAACGATTTCAAAGGGGGTATGGTTCTTCGGGATTACTACACCGGTCAGGCGGGACCGAGGACGCCAGTTCAGCTCAAAAAGCGGATCGCTAAATCCGGTGTCGAACTGCACGGCTTTAATCCGCAAGAGATCGAGCAAGCCGCTTACTTCATGTCGTTCCCGGCTCAGAGGCGTCGCGCTGTGGAAATGATGGTGGCGATCACCGATCGTATGCAATCGATTTGTTCTGAGAATGGAATCGAGCTGATCTGCGTGTATTTGCCGCCGCCGATGAGAGGGCAGCCGCAGTACTACCAGAATGAGATCGAGAAGTTGGCTACAGCTCTACCGGAGTTTGCTGACCCGCTGGGTTCGAGTGACGAGGTTGCGGATGGCTGGCTCGAGTTCGTCGCCGAGCGCGATATCGAGCTGCTCGATCTGCGCCCTATATTCGCCGCAGCTGATGAACCGCTCTACTGGACAACCGATTGTCACGTCAATCTCGTGGGGCAGCAATTGATAGCGGAAAGTATCCGCCCGCGAATCGAAGCGGTTTTGGTCGACAAACAGAGGGACGGGGCGGACGGCCAAATGCCTGGGAGCGCTCCAGAATCTGGAGATTGAGGGCCCGAGGTTAGCGGGAATTTCGGGCGATCTGGCTGTGCCGCCAGGAATGTTGAACTCTGTTGATCTTCGGGTCTGCCCAATGGGGTAGCCTGCCCACTACGGCGACAATCAGAGTCGGCCAATTTATACTTCCGAGCAGAGTTTCTTCGTGCGAATCAGCACGACCCTTCAAAGCGCTCAACGACCCCTGTCTCACCAATGATCATCGTTACTGGAGGCGCCGGCTTTATCGGCAGTAACCTCGTCCGAGGACTCAATCATCGCGGCATCACGGATATCTTGGTGGTGGACGATCTTGAGTTCGGCGACAAGCACCGCAATCTGAATTCGCTTGAGTTCACCGACTACATTGATCGTCGCGATTTGCTTGAGCGCCTTCCCGAGCTTGGCCCCGTGGACACGATTTTTCACCAAGGCGCCTGCTCCGACACGATGGAGTCGGACGGACGATTCATGCTGGAGGTGAACTACGAATTCAGCAAGTCACTCTTGGACTACTGCCTGTCGGCCGGCACGCGCTTCGTTTACGCCTCGTCCGCTTCCGTGTATGGCAACGGCGACGATGGCTTTCGCGAGAGCAGTGAGTGCGAATATCCGCTGAACGTCTACGCGTACTCGAAGTTCCTCTTCGACCGCTGGGTTCGCCGCGTTCTGCCCGAAGCCAAGTCTCAAATCGTGGGTTTGCGATACTTCAACGTTTACGGTCCTCAGGAGAATCACAAAGGTCGCATGGCTTCTGTGATCTACCACTTTCATCGTCAGATCCAAGACGGGGGAGCGATGCGACTCTTCGAAGGCAGCGAGGACTTCCGCCGCGACTTCATCTATGTGAACGATGTCGTTGACGTCAATTTGTTCTTCTTGGACAACCCGGATAAGAGCGGCATCTTTAACTGTGGTACGGGAGAAGCGCAAAGCTTCTTGAATTTGGCAAACGCTGTTCAGTCGTGTTTCGAAGGCTCCCAAATCGAGCGCATTCCATTTCCCGCAGCTTTGGAGGGGAAGTATCAAGCCTTCACCCAAGCCGACATGACTGCACTGCGATCGACCGGCTACCAAGCTGCCTTCACGTCGCTCGAAGACGGTGTCGCCGCTTATACGGATGTGCTTTCTACGAGCAACGGATTCCTTAGAGGTCCGGCATGAGCGATCGCGAATTGATCGACATCATCGATCGTTTGGGGACTCCGCGCGTGTTGATCGTCGGTGACCTCATTCTCGATCGTTACTTGACGGGAGATGTGGAGCGCATTTCGCCAGAGGCTCCGATTCCCGTGCTGCGTGCCCGTCATTCAGAAGAGCGATTGGGAGGTGCCGGTAACGTTGCAGCGAATCTGCGCGTGATGGAAGCAGAGGTTGAGATTCTCGGCGTTGTCGGCGACGACGAGAGTGGCCAACAGTTAATCAAGATGCTGAAGGATATCGGCGTCGAGGTTGGCGGGTGCGTCACGGACACAACGCGACCGACGACGAAAAAGACGCGGATGGTCAGCGGAGTGCAGCAAATCCTGCGCGTTGATTGGGAAGCGGCCAATGCGCTCGACTCCGAGTTCGCACAGCAGTTATTCGACGGAATCGAGGAACGCGTTAAACGTGCGGGAGCCGTCATTCTCTCCGATTACGACAAAGGCGCGTTGACCAAGCCCGGCGTGGAAGCGGTTGTTCGCGCGGCGAAAGCAGCAGGCGTGCCCGTGTTGGTGGACCCCAAGGGGCGAGACTACACGCTTTATCGTGGCGCGACTCTCGTTACGCCGAATCGCAAGGAGGCCGAGGAGGCCATCGGACATGCGATCAGCGACCTCAAAAAACTGCCCGAATACGCTGCCGAATTGATCGAGACCGCAGATCTTCAAGCGGCGGTGATCACCCTCGGACCGGACGGTATTTTTCACTACGAAAAGGGTGGCGACTCCGGTCGCGTGCCGACGGTTGCGCGACAGGTGTTCGATGTCACGGGCGCTGGCGATACGGTGATTTCCCAACTCGCTCTGGCTTTGGCCGCGGGTGTCTCGCTGCGCAACGCGGTCAAGTTGGCCAACACGGCGGCTGGAATCGTCGTTGGTCGACGCGGAGCAGCTTCGGTAACCCGAACGGAATTGAAAGCGGCCTTAGGGCAGCAATCTCGTCAAACCGGTAAGGTCGTCTCGCGCGAGGAACTAGCGATGTTGTTGGCAGAGTGGCGTCGCGCGGGAAACAGAGTGGCCTTTACCAATGGTTGCTTTGATGTTCTTCATCGCGGACACGTTGAGTATCTCGGTTACGCGCGTTCCAAAGGCGACGTGCTCATCGTCGGCGTGAACGACGACGATAGCGTGCGCCGTTTGAAGGGGGAGACCCGCCCCGTCAACGGAATTGAAGATCGCATGCACGTTCTAGCCGCACTCGAAATGGTGAGTGCCGTGGTTGCGTTTGGCGAAGACACCCCCAAGGACATCATTGAGTTCGTGACGCCCGACGCTTTGATCAAAGGTGAGGATTGGGCGGACAAAGGAGTTGTTGGGCGCGAATGGGTCGAACAACACGGAGGCAAGGTTCACCTCGCGCCGCTCTTGGCGGGCCGTTCGTCGACCGCCGTCATCGAAAAGATCAAGGGACAGGAAGCTAGCGCAGACAGTTGATGAAAGTCCTCTTCGTATATCCGAATCTGTACACGCAAATGGGTTTCAATCATGGATTGGCAGCACTCTCAGCGAGTTTGCTCGAGGCCGGCCATGAGACGAAGCTGATCAACCTCAACGAGAACCTCGGTTCCGTACCTTCGGACGATCAAATCTTGGAGAACATTCTGGGGTGGGAAGCAAGTGCGATCGCCTTCTCTTGCCTTTCGCAGCAATACGCGCAAGCGTTGCGTCTCGCGCACTCGCTTAGGAGCTTGGCCAAGGCAAGTGGCGACTCACTTCCGCCTCTCATCGTCGGTGGCATTCATCCGACCATGGTTCCTGAGGATGTCATGGGCGATGGCGTCTGGGATTTTGTGGGGGTCGGGGAATGTGAAGACGCGCTCGTTCAATTGGTGGAAAGCCTCGAACGGGGTGAAGTACGAGACGATCACCTCAACTTTCTTTGTTGGGTCGGTGGAGAGCGATCGGACAATCCGAAAGAGCAGAGTTGGAAGACCAACCCGGTTGGAGAGTTTCCCAACTTGGCTGAGTTACCCTTTCCGGATTACGCCTTGTTCGACACGCAAGCGATTCTCGATGGCAAGCATGGTTGGGCTGGCTTACTTACCAGTCGAGGTTGTCCCTATCGCTGCACGTACTGCCTGAATCATAAGATCGTCGACCGTTATAAAGCGGACCTCGGTCGCAGCACGGCCGGTATCGGTTTCTTTCGCTTCCGTCGTCCTGATGACGTGATTGAAGAGATGCGCATTGTCGTCAATCTCTACAAAAACGTGGGCACTTTCATCCTCGACGACGATCTGTTCACACAAAACGTAGAGCACGCGTTAGCGATTTGCGCAGCCTACGAAGCGAGCGAACTAAACCTGCCATTGGTCGTCAATAGTCACGTCAAGCGGCTCGACCCGCGCGTTGCGGAAGCCCTAGGACGCGCGGGCTGTCGCATCTTGAAGCTCGGCATCGAGTCGGGTTCCCGTCGGGTTCGCTATGAAGTTCTCAAGCGGCCGATGAGTGACGCGGACATTTTTGAGACGATTGAGTTTTCGGAAGCCTCGGGTTTGCACACTTCGGGATTCGTCATGCTGGGCCTTCCGACGGAGACGCGAGCGGAGCGTTTCGAAACGGTGGATATGTTGGCGCGTTCCGGAATCGGACGCTTTCGCACTTCGCTGTTCTATCCGTTCCCAGGCACCGAAAGCCATCGACTCTCAATCGAAGGCGGCTTCGTCGACGAAGATGCGGTTCGCTCGCTCACCGATTTCACCAGCTCCAGTTGCTTGGACTTTGGCGAGGGCGAAAACCTTTTCATCTCCAAGCTCGCCACATGTATGCCGTGGTATGTAAACGCGCGTATGGACCGCTTCCACGAAGCGCCCGCGGCCGGTCGGTATCAATCTCTGGTTGCGCGCGTCGAGGCGATGAGTCGCAGCGAATGGGAAGCCTTCGAGCCCACGGTTCGCGAGGTCGATCGGAAGCTCTCTGAAGCGGCCACGGCTGCAGGTGAACTCCATTACGCGATTCGCTACAACGCCTTCATGGGCGTGCGCTCTGATTTCTTCCTTGCGGAGGAAACGGGCAGCGAATGGTCGACAGCAGCGGCCAAGCCCGTGCCTGATGGGCTGCAAGCGCTTGCTCTTTCGGCGGCAGCGGACGAACGCGCCTGAATCCTGTCCGAGAATTGGCACGGATAGCGCGGAAAGTTGCCCCTATCGCCGCTTTAGCCTCGGATGTCAGTCTGTAGATTCGTGCCAATTACGGCCCTCAAGCTAGGAATAGTGGGGGCAATCGAGGCTTTTAAATCCTCGCGGGAGAAACCTGCGCGATTGCTCGTTATCCTGTGTACCTATGCCTTTTTTGACTCTCTCAGATCAAGTGCCGGATTTTTCCGGCCTACGCGTCGCAGTCGTGGGCGACATGATTGTCGACCGCTATCTTTTCGGTCGCCCGAGCCGATTGTCTCGCGAAGCGCCGGTGATGATTCTCCAGCACGTCGGCGAAGAGTTTGGAGCGGGGGGAGCGGCCAACGTGGCACGGAACGTTTGGGCATTGGGCGCGAGAGCGCGCGTACTCGGTGCAGTTGGTCAGGATGATTCGGGTGTTCAACTTTGCAGGGTGCTTGAGAAAGACGAGCTTCGGTGCGACGAGCTTTTGAAGATCGAAGGTTGGACGACGCCTACCAAGACGCGTGTGATGGGGGCCGAACCCCGACGAACGTTACAGCAGATTTTGCGCATCGACCGCGAGCCTGAGAACGGCTTGGATGAAGAGGCGATTCGCGCGATTTGCGATCGAGTGTCGTGCCTCTCCGAGGATATCGACGCGCTGATCGTTTCCGATTACGGCTACGGTGTCGTGAGTGAAGAGCTGGGCAAAGCGGCACGGGCTGCATGTGAGGCAGGCGTTGTCGTCGTGCTGGATCCGCGCGCCAGTCTCACAAAGTTCAAAGGCATTACAGCAGCCACTCCCAACATCGCCGAGTTGGCCCGCGCAACCGGGCATTTGGTTGACGATTTTAACGACCACGAGGTTTTGTCCAAAGCCGCTCGCACGGTGATCGATAAGTGCGAGATGAAGTGGCTTTTGGTCACGATGGGCAATGCGGGCATGTCGTTATTTAGCCGCGAATTGCCGGATTTAGGCGTCTTTGTGGAGGCTTCCGGTGCGGAAGAAGTGATCGATGTCAGCGGCGCGGGTGACACAGCTGCGGCGGCTTTTGCGCTCTCGTTAGCCGCGGGAGTCAGCGGGCCGGAAGCTATGCGTATCGCCAATGCAGCTTCGGGGATTGTCGTTATGGAGAGTGGCGCAGCGGCCTGTGGTGACTCGCGATTGCGAGCGGCCTTGCCGAGTTCGCCCATGCCCGTCGAGTGCTCCTAAAGCGCTGGCGGCAAAATCCGCTGGGCAGGAGCGTTAGCGAATCATGGATCAACCCATAGTGCTCTCTACCCAGATCGCGTCCATTCTCGAGCGGCCCGTGACGCGCGACGTGCTCGCCGATCAGCTGGTGGAGCTACGAACATCTCATCCGAATCTACGCGTCGTTTTGGCCAACGGCTGTTTTGAAATGTTGCACGTCGGTCATGTGCGCTACTTGAAGGATGCGCGCAGTCGCGGCGACTTCTTAGTTGTGGCCGTCAACGAAGACGTCGGAGTGCAGTCGCTCAAAGGTGACCAGCGCTCGTTGGTTCCCTTTGCGGAACGAGCGGAGTTGCTGCTCGCTCTCGAATGCGTCGATGCCGTTATGGGCTTTGGCGAATTGACCCTAGAGGACACTTTGCGCTGCTTGCTGCCGGCCGTACACGCCAAGGGTACAGACTACACGGCCGACACGATTCCCGAACGCTTTGTAGATCGAGAGCTCGGTATAGAAATCGCGATTTGCGGCGATCCAAAGGATCATTCGACGACGGCGATGTTGCGCGAGCTGGGTCAGCGAGAGTCTTCGGGCTCAGCGCAGACTCGACAAACCTAATCGCGAGGGAGGCGACTCCCTCGCCATCAACTACGCGTAAATTCCGCGGAGCTGGTCCGCGCGAACTACCCGCTCGACCGCGAGCATGTTGGCGGCCATGCGCAGGTTGACGTCGTGCTCGTCTTGGAGCTCTACGACTGCATGCCATGCTTCCGTCATAAAACGGCGCAAGCGTTTGGCGAAAACCACTTCAAGCCAAGCCATCCCTTGACGGTTTTGGACCCACTCGAAGTAGTCCGCGACGGCACTTCCGGCGTTGGCCAAAATGTCCGGAATCACCGTGACTCCGCGCTCGGTTAGTTCACTGTCGGCGCGTGCCGAAACCGGACCATGAGCGCCCTCCAGAATCATCTTCGCATTGATCTTGGAAGCATTGCGCACGGTGATCGCATTCGGCACGGCGCAGGGCGCCAAGATATCGCAGGGACGCGTCAGCATCTCCTCGTTACGAATGTAGTCGTTGGGCTTGCCCTGCCCGTCTCCTGGGTAGTGCGTCAGGCTGCCGTGCTCTGCGCGCCAAGCCAATACTTTGGGGATGTTGAGTCCAGTCTCGCAGTAAAGCGCGCCGTGGACATCGGAGAGGCCTCGAACGGTGAAGCCATCTTCGAACAGAATGCGTGCCAAGTTGCCGCCGACTCTGCCGCTACCCTGAATGATGATCGTGGGGGACTTGTCGCAAACGTCGAAGCGCGACATCGCCAACTGAAGGATAACTTTGAGACCTTGGGCAACAGCGTCGGCATGGCCCAGTGTTCCACCCAAGCCGATCGGCTTGCCGGTCACCGTGGCGGTTTCGGCGTAACGAACGTGAACCGAAACCGTGTCCATCATCCATGCCATGATTTGATTGGCTTGGGCGTCGGCGACCACTTCGGGCGTAAAGACATCACGGTCTGGGCCGATCGTGTCGAGCATGTTGGCGGTATAGCGCCGGACAGTTCGCTCAACCTCGGGCTCCGTCAACCTCGTCGTGTCCACGCGAATTCCACCAGCGGCACCGCCGAAGGGGATGTTCATCAAAGCGCACTTCCAGGTTGTCCACGCAGCCAGTGCGCGCAACTCATCGAGCTTGAGGTCAGCTGAAACACAGAGCGGACCAATGAACGGACCCAAGCCTTGGTTGTGTTGAACGCGGTAGGCGTCGAACACCGAGAGTGAGCCATCGTCCATGCGTACAGGCACGGCCACGGAAATCTCGCGGTCGGGCTTGCGTAGAATCGCGTACTCGGCTGCGTCCACGCCCAAGTGGCGCGCGGCGTGGTCGAATTGACTCATCATCGTCGCGAAGGGCGACTCTTCATCGAGGACCGGTGTCGACGGCAAGAAGTCGTTGGTTTCGGGAGTGATGATGTCTTCGCTGGTCGTGCTCACGTTCGGAATCTCGAAAAGGCGGAAAAGGGGCGGTTAGGCGAAAACGCCGCGCAGGCGATAGACAGTTGCAACCCGGTCAATTGCGAGCATGTAAGCCGCGATGCGCATAGAAACCTTGTTCTTCTGCGACGTCTTGAAGACGTCTTCAAAAGCAGTGGCCATGACTTGCTCAAGGCGCGAGTTGACTACGTCTTCGGTCCAGAAGTAGCCCATTCGATCCTGTACCCACTCGAAATAGGAAACCGTGACTCCGCCAGCATTGGCGAGAATGTCGGGCACCACCATGACGCCAGCGTCGTCAAGCGTGCGACTGGCTTCAGCGGTCGTCGGACCGTTGGCACCTTCGACAACTAGGCGCGCTTTGATTTTATCGACGTTTTTCGACGTGATTTGATTCTCGGTGGCAGCCGGTATCAAAATGTCACAGTCCAGCTCGAGTTGCTCGCTGTTGGGCATGTGATCGGCGTCGGGATAGCCTTCAAGACGACGATTCTCGCGCAACCAAGTCATTACGGCCGGCATGTCGAGGCCATTCGTGTTGAGTATGGTGCCGTACATGTCGCTGATGCTGATGACGCGATAGCCTTCGCGGTGCAAGAGCACGGCGGCAATGCCACCGACATTGCCGGAACCTTGAACGACCACGCGCGATTCGGCGGGGTTCATGCCCAGTTTGCGCATCGCGTCACGTGTAGCAATCATGACGCCGCGCCCGGTGGCTTCCGCTCGGCCGCGACTTCCGCCGAGTGCGATCGGCTTGCCGGTCACAACGGCCGTAGTGGTCTTGCGAACGTGCATGGAGTAGGTGTCCATGATCCACGCCATCGTTTGCTCGTTGGTGTTCATATCCGGAGCCGGGACGTCGCGGTCCGGTCCGAGGATGTCCATGATGCCCACCGTGTAACGACGAGTGATTCGCTCGAGCTCTCCTTGGGAAAGCTCGCGTGGATCACAGATCACACCGCCTTTGGCACCGCCGAAAGGGATATTGACCACGGAGCATTTCCAGGTCATCCACGCGGCGAGGGCACGAACTTCGTCCAGACTGACGTCGGGTGCGAAGCGGATGCCACCTTTGCACGGTCCACGACTGAAGTTGTGTTGGACGCGATATCCAGTGAAGACGCGGGTTGTCGCGTCATCCATCAAGATTGGAATCGCTACGGATAGTTCGCGATCGGGGCGCCTGAGGACTTCTCTAACTCCATGATCAAGGCCAAGGCGATCAGAAGCGATATCGAATCGCTTCGCCATGGCGAGGAATGGATTGAGTTCGTCCTGAAACGACTGTTGATTCGCTACGACTGTTCCACCGGACATCGCGGATTTCATCGACGGTAATCGCCGATGATGGGGGGGGCTTTTCTAAAGGTTGACCGCCATCCTAAAAGGATCTGCGATCAGTGAGGGATCACCCTATTCCAGCTTGCACGTGCCGCCGAGGGAACCCCCGCCGTCGAAAATTCGCCGAGGAATGTGAAACTGATTTCACATTTCGAGCCGGCTACTGGCGCGGACGGACAATTTTCCGCCAAGCGGAGACCGATGGGTTGAAGGATTCATCGACTTTGCATGGGATGGGCGCATGTCGTCGACCTTTACTTCTAAGCCGCTCAACTTCGGATATACAAAGCCGCTGGTGGACAAGCTCGAAATGGATCTGACGGCAACTGAGGCCAAGGAGTGGATCGCGGCGCTCGATTCACGGAATGCGACGAGGCACATGCGCTCCATCCCCGGCCGCGAGACCTATCTGGTTGAGCACAATGGACGGGCCGTCGTGGTCAAGGCGACTTTGGATGACTTGCCCCGCGAGCGCTGGTACGACAATTTTCACGGGAGCTTTGGTCGTTTGCCGGGCCAGCGCGAGTACGACAATCTGGATGGCTTGCGCCGAGCTGGCTTTCGTGTGCCGGAACCGATTGGCTGGGCGCGTGACGCAGAGGGCCGCAGTTTGGTAGCCATGGAATACGTGGCGCATCGTGAGGATTTGTTTCAGCGCCTTGGTCGGGCGGACTTTTCCGAGCGAGTGCGATGGGGCGAGCGACTCGTCGATTGGGTGGCCCGGCTTCATACCGCTGGCTTCTATCATCGTGACTTGTACTTCGTTCACTTCATCCTGGCCGAGGATTCGGATGAGTTGGTTTTGCTCGATGCCGGCCGGACGCGCTGCGAACCCGCGCCGCGCAAGCGTTGGTTCATAAAGGATTTGGCAGCGCTCTATCATTCGCGACCGGCGACGGTCTCGCCCAAAGATGCCCTTCGTCTTCTATCCGCTTACCTCTTACGAACGCACTTTTCGAATTCAACCTCCGTTCGATTGAGGCGTCGATCCGAACTCAATCGTTGGGCTCGAAGAGTCGATCGGAAAGCACAGCGCCTGGCCGCGCATCGACCCAAATATGTGGATTCGAGCGGAATTCAGTCGTTTTCAGGTGAAGGAGAGATCCAGCTATGAAACGTGAGCACTTAGTTATTCGCGCACCAAACTGGGTCGGTGATTTGGTGATGGCTACGCCCGTGCTCGAAGCGGCCTGCGGTCCGAATGGTTGGCCGAAGGTCACGATCGCAATGCGTAAGAACCTTGCGCCGCTGCTCCAAGATGGGCACCTGGCGGACCGAATTGTGATCGTGGACAAACGCAGCGAAGCTCGCGTGCTGCGCGATCTCAATGCCGATGCGATCATGTTGCTCACCAATTCGCTGGGTGCTGCTTGGCGCGCTTTTCGCGCGGGGATCCCGGTGCGTGCCGGCGCCGCTTTGGGAATACGCCGAGCGCTTTTAACTCACGGGGTTGTGCCCGCAACATCCGAGGGCCGACGCGTCCCGATTCCCACAGCTCACTTGCATCGCGATATCGCGGGGCTGCTCGACGTCCAGGTTCCAAACCTGCATCCGCGCTTGGCCATCGCGGACGCAACACGCGAACGCATGACCGAGGTGCTCCGCGCGGCGGGCCTTGGCGAGGGCGAGCGCTACGTGGCCTGTGCCCCCGGCGCGGCTTTCGGTGCAGCCAAATTGTGGCCGCCCAAATTCATTGCCATCGTGCTCGACGAATTGTGGGAACGACGCGGTTTACGCGCGGTCATTACCTGTGGTCCGGGCGAAGAAAGTTTGGTGCACGAGGTTGTGAGAGCGGCTCGAACCGACGTTATCTCGCTGGCCGAATCGCCCCGCGACTTGATCATGCTGGCGCCGTTGATCGCGGATTCGGAGCTGCTGGTCGTGGGAGATTCCGGACCTCGTTGGCTAGCGGCAGCCTTCGACGTGCCCTGCGTTTCCATCATGGGGCCCAATTTTCCGGAACTGACCGCTTCCTCTCTCGAGTGGTGCGAAATCGTTCGGCGGGAGGACCTGGAATGCTCGCCCTGCTTGCGCCGTGTCTGCCCCTTGGGGCATCACGAGTGCATGCAGGGCCTTCCGCCGTCGCGGGTTTTGGACGCAGGCCTCGGCTTGTTGGACCGGCGCGCCGCCTTTGAGCAGGCCGAACTCGAACAATTGAGCCTGTCCAAGTGAGGTTGCGCGGTGGCGAGCGCCTTTTGGTTCGCATTCCGGCTTGGCTCGGTGACGCGGTCATGGCGGAGCCACTTTTGCGTGCATTGCGACCCTGGTGCGACGGGGGCGAGTTGAGTGGAGGAGTGACGCTCGCGGGGCCAGGCGCTCTGCTCGATCTGTTTCACGAAACTCTGCCGGGCGCGAAGTTGCTGCCGATGAGTAAAAGTGAACCCTTCGAACTGCGCAGTTGGAGGGGGCACGATGTTGCTCTCTTATTGACGGGTTCCTTTCGAAGCGCCTGGATGGCTTGGCGCGCAGGGATTTCCGAACGAATCGGGTGGCAGCGCGATGGTCGTGGCCTGCTCCTTACATCGAGTGCGGTTCCTGCTCGAGAGCGCGGTGGCGTACCGTTTGGATGCGGAGTGCGGGGACGCTCGCCGCGATACTTGCCGCGGGCATTTGGAGCGAGTTGCGTCGAGTTGGGCGGGCTGCTTGGCGTGGCCGTTACCGATACACGACCGCAATTGCATGCGACCGTCCAGGAGCGTTCCGACGTTTTCAACCGGCTGACTTCGTCAGGCATCGATCCTCTCGAGCCCTTTTTGTTGCTGAATGCGGGTGGCCGTTCGAATTCATCGAAGCTGGTGCCCGCGCCCTTTTGGACCGAGTCCATCAAAGAACTGCGCCGCAATGTCGATTTGCCCGTCGTGATTGTGGCTGGATTCAACGAAGAGCAGCAGGCCGAAGCTTGTGGCCAATCGATCCCGGGTTCAGTCGTTCTAACCGACCCAATTGCCAAGCTCCCCGAACTCCTCGCTCTGTGTGCGACGGCGCGGTTGGTGCTGACTGGCGATGTCGGGCCCCGTCACTTGGCGGTCGCTTCGGGAGCGGATCTCGTTTGCGTCCTAGCTTCCACGGATCCAAGACACACCGCCGATTTCCTCGAGCGAACCCGCATCATTCGTGGAGTGGTATCCTGCGGACCTTGTCACCGGGATATTTGCCCAAAGAGCGGTGCGTTACAGAATCGGTGCATGACTGAGTTGACACCGGCTTCGGTTGCATCGGCCGCGCTCGAGCTGCTTCAAAGCCCCTCGAAATAGACTCCAAACCACAATTAGACCATGTCCAGCGTACTCGACGATTTCCCAACCGACGTTCCCGATCAATCCGAACTTGTCGTCATGCGACGGGCTGGAGATTTGGTTTGGCTGACGATTGCGCGTCCGGAAGTGATGAATTGCCTCTCTTTTCCGACACTCAAACGCTTCCGAACACTGCTCGAGAGTTTGCGCGAGGATTTGAGCATCCGCTGCGTTTTGATCACGGGTACCGGCGAAAAAGCCTTTTGTGCCGGCGCGGATCTAAAGGAACGCAAGGCCATGCCAGCCGAGCGCGTCCCGCACTTCGTCAAAAACATACGCCGCCTAATGGATGACGTGGAGTCCTTGCCCCAGCCCACAGTGGGGGTCATCAACGGTTTCGCTTTTGGCGGAGGAACGGAATTGTTGCTCGCATGCGATCTTCGCATTGCCGCGCCGCACGCCCAACTCGGACTCACCGAAGTCTCGCTGGCGATCATCCCCGGAGCCGGTGGAACCCAGCGCTTGCCGCGTTTGATTGGAAAATCGCGAGCCAAGGATCTAATTCTGACCGCCCGCCGGATCGGCGCGGTGGAAGCCGAGGGGATCGGCCTCGTGAATCGAGTGGCAGCCGAGGGCCAGTTGGAAGAGGACGCCACGAAGTTGGCCAATTCAATTGCAGCCAACGGTCCGGTCGCCGTTCGTGCGGCGAAGGACGCCATCGACGCCGGGCTCGAACTCGTACAAGAGGAAGGCCTTCAGCACGAAGCCAAGTGCTACGAGCGCACGCTTACGACCACCGATCGCTTGGAGGCTTTGGCGGCGTTTTCGGAGAAGCGGAAGCCCACATTCACCGGCAACTAGCCTTTCCGAACTGACAGGCTTTCGTGTTGTTGCGGCGAGGTAACTCGTTTCTGAGGCTCGATTTGTGTGCAGTTTTCGGCTCTGAGGCCCTGCCTGGATGCTGAAAGATCCCAATACGCAGCTCGGCCGAGACTTAGCTCGGCGCCAACAACACGGATGCCAGTCAGTTCCTAAGCGTCGACGTTGGCGTCGTTCTCACCCGCAATCTCCTCGATCTCGTCCTTAGAAAACAGGCGCCCTTTCCCGACCCCTGGGCAGAGGCTGACGACGGTCTTTTGCCAGTTTTCAGCCGTCAGGTTTTCGGTCCAAAAAGGCCAAGTCGAGCACTGCTTCGGTCGGGCCGGGTAGACGCCGCAGCGCCGTTCTTTGGTCAAAAACGGGCAATCGGGCTGGTCCATCCTCAGAACGGTCCAACCGTCTTCAATTCGGCACCACTTGGAAAGAAATTCAGCCGTGGTGACCTCCAACTGTCCAGCAAGCCCTTCCACCTCAGTATCGGTCAGGTAGACGTAACTGTAGTCTCCGTGATTCACACAGCAGTTGCCTGAGCCTTGGCATTCAAATCGTAAGCCTTTTTCGTACCACGGGTTATGATTCATGAGTTCGCTCAGGTCAGGGGGTGTGCGGTAACCGCACGTCGGTGGGCGATTAGAGAGAATGTGTTGTGCGATTTTGATCGCCGAGTCGGCTGGAGAGGTTGCGTGTGCAGCCGTTCCAGCGAAGCGAAGGATGGCACAGAATTGGACCAGTTTAGGCAATGCCATCATGAAATTGACCGTCGTTGAAGAGGGAAGTAGCACGGTACTCGATCTGGAGAGTTCGAAGGTTCGTTTGGGCCGCGCCATCGACAACGACGTGCGTTTGTCGGGCAAGCTCGTCTCCAGGCACCATTGTGAGCTCGAAGTCGAGGGCGACACGATTTGGGTGACAGATTTAGCTTCGGCCAACGGGACGCTCATCAACGGAAGGCGCATCGATCGTCAACAGTTGACCGAAACGGACGAACTTTCGGTGGGTGGTGCTCGAATTCAAATTTGTGGGATGCTGGTGATCGACGAGCTGGAAAGCGAAGTCGCCGAAAATGACCAGACGATCATGGCGTCGGGGATCGGAGCGGTGGGACTTTCCACGATCGACGGGGTGGATTCGGCTACAGCGGACAATTTACACGTAATGGGGCGCATCACGCGCGCGCTGTTGACCGAGACGGATGAACTGCGGCTCTTGCGTTTGATCGTGGATTCAGCGGTTTCGTTGGCGGGAGCCGAACGGGGATTCCTGCTCTTGCCGGCTAGTGACTCCGATCTCGGTGGGCCGGATGCGCGCAACCCTGCGCTACTCAAGGTTCGGCTTGCTCGCAGTTTTGAGGGTGCTGATATTCCCGTTCCCGCCTCGCGGCTTTCGATGGGGATCGCTGAAAAGGTGCTTATCGATGGGCGTCCGCTTTTGTCGGTGGATGCCGGGCGCGATGATCGCTTCACGGCGATGGCTAGCGTCGAGGACCTGCGACTGCGTTCGGTTGTGTGTGTTTCGATCAATGTTGAGAGTCAGGTCGCGGGCGTGTTGTATCTTGATAATCGCCTTCAAGAAGGAGCGTTCAGCGAGAATGAACTCGACCTGTTGGAGCTTTTGGCGGGACAAGCTGCGATAGCCATTCGCAATGCTCGGCAGTTGGCGGAGTTGCGTCGACGCAATGAACGACTCTCCCAGTCTTCCGTTCGCATCGAAGGACTCAATCAACAACTTGGTCGCAAAATTAGAGATCGTGATTCAGAGTTAGCGGTCGTTAGAGCCGAATTGGAGCGCGAACGCGGCCGTTTTGACTATAGCTCTATGGTTGGAGCCAGCGATGGCATGCGGGAAGTTTTCCAGCAACTCGATCGAATCATCGCGTGTGAGTTGCCCGTATACATCTATGGGGAAAGCGGTACGGGCAAAGAGTTGATCGCACGTGCAGTGCATCGCAATGGCGCTCGCAAGGACAAACCATTCGTCAGCTTGAACTGTGCGGCCTTGCCGGATTCATTGCTTGAATCCGAATTGTTCGGACATACTCGTGGCGCCTTTACGGGCGCGACGCGAAGCAAGAAAGGTCTGATCGAACAGGCCAGTGGTGGCACGCTGTTCCTCGACGAAATCGGCGATATGAGCGTGGAGATGCAAAAGAAATTCCTGCGCGTCTTACAAGAAGGCGAAGTGCGCCCGCTCGGGTCCGATAGTCGAATCTCCGTTGATATTCGTTTGGTTTCTGCCAGTAATAGAGATCTCTCCGTACTGATTGAGACCGGGGATTTTCGAGAAGACCTGTTCTACCGCGTCAACGTGATCAAGGTTGCTTTGCCGCCGTTGCGCGAACGTCGAGATGATATTCCGCTCTTGGCTGAGGCTTTGTTGGCCAGGGCTGCGCGCGAAACGGGGAGCGAGCCACCGTTTTTACCGCATGAGGTACAGGCGGCCTTGGTTTCCTATGATTGGCCGGGCAATGTGCGCGAGTTGGAAAACGAAATGAGACGATTGGTTGTATTGGCGGGGGACGTGGTCACGCTCGAACTCGTCTCTCCAAACATAGCCGAAGGTTCACCAGCAATGCGTTCACGGGTTGCTTCGCCCTCTCTCGAAATCGATGGAGATCTGCGATCTGCCGTCTCTCGGTTTGAGTGTGAGGCTATCGCGGCTGCGCTCGATCGAACGGGCGGCAATAAGAGTAGAGCGGCGGGAGAGTTGGGCATTAGTCGCTTTGCTCTTCAGCGCAAACTAGATAAGTACGGATTGAGTGGGGCGTCAACCGGTAAGGACGACGACGGCGAGGACCTTGGCTGAACCAACAAATAGCGACTCGAGCGATGAGAGCGCGGCTCGCCGACAGGCGCGATCGAGAAAGGCCACGAAGTCGATACCAGTAATTCCTGGTTATCAGATCGAGAGCGTGCTCGCGCGTGGTTCCAGTGCAACCGTTTATCGTGCTCGTCAGAACGCGGTCGACCGTGAGGTGGCACTCAAGGTTTTGCACCCCGAGCTCGCGGGACGTAAACGCGTTGTCATGCGATTGAAGCGCGAGGCAAAAACCTCGGCGCGCCTTGCACATCCGCACATCGTCTCGGCCATTGATATGGGCCAGGTCGATGGTCTCTGGTGGTTCGCGATGGAGTTGGTGAATGGACCTTCACTGGCTTTGCGCTTGCGTCAAAACGGAGCGCTTTCCGAGCGCGAGGCTCTGCGCTTATTCATTCCCCTGAGTGCAGCGCTGGTTCACTTGTCCGAGCACGGCGTCGTGCATCGCGATATTAAACCGGCCAATATTTTGATCGATGATTCGGGCGGTGCCCGCTTGGCCGATTTGGGCTTAGCTTTTTCCGATGGCGATCCCGTAATGACGGTGCAGGGCGGAACCCTGGGGACGCCGCACTACATTAGTCCCGAACAAGCCCGCGACCCTTCGACCGTTGATGAACGTGCGGACCTGTGGTCGTTTGGTGCAACGCTTTATCACGCGCTCTGCGGCGAGCCGCCGTTTCACGGCTCGAGTTTGGCGGAAGTCTTAGCTGGCGTCTTGCATGCGCCCATCGCCGATCCGAGCGTGATTGTGCCCGAGCTTTCGAAGGGCATCGTATTGGTGTTGCGGAAGTGTCTTTCGCGAGATCTTTCTCTTCGTTATTCCAGCCCTGGAGCCTTGTTGCTCGATTTGGAGCGCGTGCGTGAACGCCGTTCGCCTTTGATCAACGCACGCGCGCTCGAGCCGTTACAAGCTCGACCGAATTCGTATTGGGTACCGACAGTTACCATCGTGTGTGTGATCGCGATCGGGCTTTTGAGTTGGATCTTCGGGCGCGAAAACGAGGCGGAAGACCCGGTAGAAAAAGCAAATCGAGATGCGATTACGGTGCCTGCAAAAGTTCTAAATCTAGCTCATAGTGCTGAAGAGGATGCGTCTCAATTGGGCCCGGCATTGCGTGAATTGGTGGCCTATGCCGATACAGCTCCGTTGGAGCTATCGCCTGCATTGCGAACGCTTGAGAGCGAATTATTGATCGAGTTGCGATTGCAACTGCGCTTGTTGCGGGAGCAGCAAGAAGCGGAGTTGGCGCAGCTGATTTCGAGCGATGAACTATCAGCTGCTCGGTACGCGTTGGATGTTCGCTTTGAGAAGGAACTGCAAGCGCAAATCGGATTTGGTTCGAGCGGGTTACCTGTCGGTCTCGACCAGAACCGAAGGGCTTGGTTGTCCGAAGTCGAAAGGGAATTTACTCACGCCGTGAGCGCCGCCATTGGGGTGCTTGTCCGCGCCGCGGAGGGGCATTACGAGAGAGTCCTGTTGCCTGCGGTCGAGCTTGATATCGAAAACCATGCCTGGCGGTCGGCGCGCGCGAAGTTGAATCGCTCGCCGATGAAACTGGCCGTTGCTGCAGGCGCGAAACTGGATGGACTGTCGAAGAGTCAGCTCGATGAGGCTTTCGCGAGCATGCGCGCTCGGTTGCGCGTTCGAGAAAACTTACTCATCGACGAGTGGAGTCGCATTGAAGCTGGACTTCACCGATGGATCGGTCGTCGAGCGGAGGAATTGGAGAAGGAGCTTCGCGAACGACAGATTCTGTCCGGCGCAGCGCTTGCTCTAAAACTCGATTTTGAACGTAAACTCACGCAGGACGGCTTCGACAACGATGAGTTTCTTCAGCCGGAGGGAATGGCGATCGCGCGTGATTTGGAGCGGCGTTGCACTGAACTGAGTGAGCTTGAGGATCACATCCTCTCCACGGAAACGATGAGTCGTTTTGAAGCTCTGGAGGAATTGTTCGCAGAGCAGTGGTCGAGTCGTGAATACGAGTCGCTCTTGAATCTTTGGAAGGGCGAGCGCGACAAGGTTGGGAGGCTCACCGTTCCAAGCGAGTCGAATTGGCGCGAGCGCCAGTTGGCGGGCATTGAAGTCATGGTGCGTCAGGCCGAGTTGCTTCAAGCATTACTTGAAAGTGCCGCGCGAAATCTTGGAGGTCTGAACGGAAGTGAACTCGAAGTCAGTTTGCGGAATATTCCAATTCAGGGCAGGTTGATTCTGAATGGGGATCCGCTTCGGCATGAGTTCGACTTGCGTACTCGGCAAGGAGTGCGCGAATTGAATCTACGCGATCTCGATGCACGCGATTTGCTGACGTTCGCGATGATGACGGATCTCGATGACGGCGAGGGTCGGGAAATTCACCGGCTGACCGCCGCGCTGCTCTATTTTCGCGATGGCAACAGTGAGAAGGCTCTGACAGTGCTCAGCCTTGGCGCATTGCCTCAGTCCGGAGTTGATGGCCGGCTGGTGAGGTATATCGAAGACCATTCTCTGGAAGCGCTTAGAAGGGGGCGAGCGTCGGAGTTAGATCGTAATCACGAAGCACAGGCATTGTTCGATGAAATCAGCGCTGGGGGGCAAGGCCGTGATCAGGTTTCGTTGATCGAAAACTTACTCCAGAACTATAGCGACACGAGTGTCGTTCGCTCGCGAGTGCGCGAACTTCGCAAACTGAAGGAGCGTTGGAGTCAGCCAAGCTTGCGGCCAGAAGAAGCGGATTATCGAGTGGCCTTTGATCCTCTTGGAATCGAGATGGATCGAGAGCGAGTGCGTTTGATTTTTGAGTTCGGAAAAAAGACTTCGCGCGCCTGGAAAAATTCGACTTGGGAAGTTAGCGGTGGCGCTTGGGTTGCCCCGACTTGCGACAATCTGTTTGATCGCTCCGAATGCGGCGGGCCACAGTTGCAGTTGCGTCAAGCTGACGTGCTGTTGGATACCTCAAGTGAGTTGCGGGTGCTGATAGATCTCGAGTTTGCGAACGAGGAACAAATCTTGTTCTCCGCAGCCGGCTTTCACATCTCGGTATTCGGAACGAGCAATGCGCTGGCAAGTTCAAGGGGATGGTTGGTGACCGCGGGTTCAAGGGAGGATCATCTCATCGCTCTTTCGCGTGGGCGTGGTGAGTTAGAGCCCTTTCTCCGACAGGGAACGCCCGAACGACTCGAGTTCTTTATTCGAGCAAGATCCGGCCGCGTTGCTCTCATCTGGAATGGAGAAGAACTCGATCAATTTACCGTTCAATCGCCTCGTGTTCTTGAGGAGGTCGAGCTTGTCGAATTGAGAGCGGCCGAAGGAACCAGGCTCTTGCGGATGGAACTCGAAGTGCGTCGGCCGTAGAGACGGGGCTAGCCGATCCTTGCGATGCGCTCGATGACTCGCTCGGCGCGATTCGCGGCATCCTCGTTCACTAGGTCTCGAACGGAATCCAGTACTGTCCGGAGGTCATGAATTTCTGCGCCGCAATTGCGAGCCCCTCGAGCGTGGCTGATGAGCTGGCGTGGTTGATCGAGAGAGATTAGACAGGCGACGGATAGAAGTTCCCGAGAACGGGCGCCTAGACCGGGGCGCATGAGGACCCTGGCATAAGCGTGTTCCTCGATCATGGTCGCGAAATCCAAATGGTAGGAGCGCAGGGTTTGGTGTACGGCTACCGCGTGCTCGGCGTAGATGCGCTCGAAAAGCTGGCTGCCGGAATTGATTTCTTGGTGAGCTTCCAACTCTTGGGGGGCCGGTTGCCCGCAACCGCCGGCTTGCTCCAGGACGCCGTAGGCTTCTACTAAGCGAGGAAAGCCCGCGAAAAGGTGGGTCTGGAGTACAGCTTCCCTCCAAGCCCAGTCGATTTTGGCCTTTGGAGTGCCGCGACGAAGCTCCTCGAGTTCTTTCCATTTCCCGAGCACGATGTAAGCGCTCATCTTGTAATGGTGGGGGTATACTTCGGCGTCAGGCATAGGGGGATTCTATCTGCGGGTTGCGTGCCGTTTGTGTACGCGCCCCGGAATTCGAGATCACTGGATCTCGGGAGAAGTTCACGCTTCGGAGTTCTGGACCAAAATTTGGTCACTTCGCGATGCTTGATCCTTTTTTGACAGGCACTTAGGCTGATGCCTAGTGTCATCCTCTGTGACCAAACCGACAGTAACAGCCCGGGCCACGTACCTCGGAACTCCGACCTTTTTGTTCGTAGCTCACCGCCTTCTTTCTATCCGATGAAACAGTTTTTGATCGTTCTTTGCCTGACCGGCCTGGCCCTTTTCGCATACGTCACCTACAGCGGATCTAAAGATTCGGGAACGAAGGCGGTTGCAGAGCGTCCGAAGCTCCAACAACCTGGAGCTCGAAATGCGCAGCGCCCCAAGTCCAATACTCCGCGCGAATCTGTGACGAAGAGCGTTCAGAACGCCGACGGTACAGTGACGAACGAGGTCATCGATATGCCCGCGGACCAGACGCAAGCGGCGGAGAAATACCTAGAAGCTGCGTCAGCTTCTTGGCGAGACATGGTGACTGAGGACACCTTGGTGCGAATCGAAGACCGGTGGGAGGTCGATGTGTCTGATGTCGACTTCGATGCCGATATTTTGATTAGCTACAAGTTGCCGAGTGGCGAGCAAATCGATGTTTCGCAGCACGATTGGCGTCGGTACTTCTGCTTGACCAAAGGTCGACGCATGATTGAAGCCCGTGCGCTCTTCTACTCAGGCCAAGCCATCGCTGCCGAATACGGAGAGAGTTTTGGCTTTACGGACGCTCAATGGAAATTGTTCGTCGAGGCTCAAGCGGAAAAATTCAATCTCAGCGTGCCAGCTCACCTAGCGAAGATCGTTGGGGATTATGGAATGCCCGAGGGCGCTTCGATGCAAGCTCGACGCGATCAAATCGAAGGAGTGCTGGGGTTCTTCCCGATCGTAGAGAACACGTACCTTCTGCCGCCCATGGTTCAATTTGGACTGAAACTCGAGGAAGATCGGACTTATCTAGATCAACTGCTTAAAGGGTTAGCGACCGCCCGGTTAGATATGGACAAGAAGGAGAATCTCGCCAGTATCGCCAATCTCCTTGAACCGCTCAGTCTGATCCTTACTGATGGAACTTCCGAGAATAGCTTCCGTCGAACCTGGTCTTTCCTCGATAGCGATTTGCCTGCAGATGCGGTTGTTGGTTGCTTTGTCGGGGATATCCTTACCGACACCGTGCTTCCCCCCTGGCTTCAACCCGACGGTGACACCGAGTACGTGAGGGTTGACGAACTCTACCCGCTACTTGAAGCGAATAAGTTGGAGTTGGCCGAGCGAGAGCAATTGCTTCACGATTTGCTTTGGTTTCGTATTTTGGAATCAATCCAAGTTGAGACCGGCATCGCCTTGTCACCTGAAGAAGCTTGGAACATTCACGCCGATGAAGTGATCGCTCGTTCAAAAACGGCCATGAGTATGACTCTCATCGTAGCGGGCTTTTACGAATATCCCTCGATGGCTCACTACCGAGGCGTTCAACGGATTTTCGAAGGTCACAAGGCTGCGTTGCCCGAAAACTGGCAATCCGAAGACACTCTGCGCCCCTTCTACAAGAAGCACCGAGTTTTCGTGGAGTCTTGGCAACCCTTCCTAGAGTTGATCTTGTTTAGTCCCCGACGGCTAAAGGGAGACATGAGCGTCGATTGGGAAGCTGCTCGGGCCGAAGCCGAGGATGCCCGCACGAAGATCCTCACGGGCGAAATTGAATTCACAAGTTTCCGCACCAAGCATCACAACGAGATGAAGGAACTCTTTCGGAAAAAGGTCGGCGACGAAGCCGCTCTCAGCTTTGAAGAAGAGTTTCGCATGGGAGAGTTGGGCCAGTCCGTGAAGAATCAACAACAGCTTCTGAAGGAAACGGAATACGCCAAAATGATGAATCCCGCGAGCGTCGTTCGGAATGCAGTCGTTCGACTGGATCGTGGAGAGCTCAGCCCTGTTTGGAAGTCTCCCGTCGGCTATCTCTTGGTTCGCGTCAATGGCGCCGGGCTGAAGGATCTAGAGGGCGAGTTCGAGGATTTCGAAGACTTCACCATCTACGAGTACGAACGCACGATGTTTTTTCAGTGGGTCAGTGAGGCGTTGAACAGCTCCAAGCGAATCGTCGCCAACTGAGCGAATCGGGGTCGGTGATGGGCCTCGTGCGGATCTGGGGGCATGCTTGCGATCCACTCATAGTGCAGCCCACAGAACTGACTTGCATCCGTGTTGTTCGCGACAAGCGGATTTGCAACAGATCCCGAAACCATCTCGGTTTACGTCGGTCATTTTCGAAACGAGGGCCTGCCGGCTCTCCAAAGGAATCGATCGACGATGTTCAATCCTCAAAATTGCCCCTATTACTCTTGCTCTCAACACGTCGATGCTCGACCCGGATTCTGCATCCGGTTCGGCTACTATCGACCACGTTGTCGCCCTAGACGAATTCAACGTTTTCGTTGTAGTGGATGTAGGAGAAGCTTCCCTCGACAAACCTTCCGTGCGGATTACTACGACCAAAAACCGCACTTAAACTCTGCGCTTTTTTTCGGCGATCGCTTCCGGGATCGGAATTCGACAAAGCGCACGCAAGCTTGGACTTTCGAGGCGTTGCGCCGAGCTCAAATTGCGGAAGATTGGCCGACACTTGCGGAGGTTGAACTTGAATCTTCGTGGCCATCTACCGACAGGAACCAGCCTCCATTTCGATGAGATTGAAACTTACGAAGGGCAGCGAAATGCTCGCCCTCTTAGTGTTCCCGTACTGATTGAAACGGAGACGCGGTTCATTTTGTGGGCGGAGTCTGCTCCTATTCGTCCGCGAGGATCGATGACGAAGAAACGCAAGGAGACGATCGCTAAGTCCGAAGAACGGCATGGAATCCGGAAAGACCTGTCGAGGAAAAGTGTTTTTAGAACTCTTAGAAAGGGAGCAGACCTACTGTCTATCGGGGACGCTGTAACGCTCCAGACAGATGAGAAATCGAGTTACTCCGCGATCGCGCGCCAACTTTTTGGCGAACGACTTGCTCACCATCGAACGAACAGCAAGTTGGTGCGATTGACTTTTAATCCCTTATTTGCAATCAACAGTGAGGAGGCGATTATGAGAGACCTGATGGGGCGGCTAAGGCGAGATTCGTGGCTTGTGAGTAAGATGCGCCGGTATCTCGATATCGCGATTCACGTTCACATCGCTTACCGAAATCTGATTCGTTATCGCTTCAACGATGAACGAGAATCTCCGGCCCAGATGTTGAAGTTTTTACCGCGGAGATTGAGCCCTACTGAAGTTTTGGGCTCTCCTGCACCTTTAGTGGAAGCCTGACGGGTGAGAAAAGGCGGCAATCTAGGATCCAGCCTGGTTTCAAGCACTCTCTGCGCGCTAGAGCTTGAAGCACACGACGAGGACACCAGACTCAGGG
>JBLINP010000016.1:0-29932 GCA_047639415.1 Planctomycetota bacterium
CCGTGGTCGATGTAAACATCGATTCCGAACTCGCCCTTCAACTGGTTGATGGTTTGAAGCACGACCTGATACATCTGCGTGTGCACCGAAGCCTGCGTACGCTTGGCCAACAAGTCGCGAAAGACTTCCCACTGCGGATCGAGCAACGGCTCTTCGCCGCCATTCTTTTCGAACTCGGCCCAGCGCTGTGCATAGCCGAGCCCGCGGTCGAAGGTGTTCCCGATCGTCCAGTTCTCAAATGACTTGCCGACGCCCGGTCCCCAGCTTTCGGGGTTGCCCCATTGAGCGACCTTCAGCGAACCGGGATTGCGGATGAGGTTCTTTTCGAAACGGTCATGCCCCGTTTTCAAGAGCACGCCCTGCCCGCCCACATTCGTACCGGAACCCGGAATCACCAAGACCGACGTCACGCCGGCTTGCAGACTCAACATCAATCGGCTGTTCTCCGGTTCCGCTGCTACCAGAGCGCGCAGACCGGGATTCGCCAAGAAGACCCCGTCGTTGAGATCGTTGACCATCAAACTCTCGATCGCACCGGCGTGGCAGTGAAGATCGATCAAGCCCGGCATCAGCCATTGCTGGCCGACGTCAACAAACTCGTAGCCCTCAGGCACAGCCAAGTCGCGCGCTCGCCCCACGGCTTCGATCTTGCCATCGCGAACGAGCAGCAAACCGTTGTCGACAACTCCGCGACCTTCGGTGGCGCACGTCAGAATCTTGGCGCTTTGAATCGCGAGTCCAGGTCCGCCTGGCGTTCCCGCTTTGGGTGCGTCATTCGTCGACGCAAACGCGATCGAGGAAAAAAGCGTGGCGACCAACAAGCTGCTGCATGTCTTCAGAATTTTCATCGGCTGATTTCCTCACCATTGACCCAGGTGTGAACGACGCTCGATGCCGGATCCAAAGGAGGACCATCGAACAACAGAACATCCGCGTCCAAGCCAGCCTTCAGCTGACCGACGCGATGACTCATTCCGAACATCTCGGCGACGTCGGCAGTGAGTGCGCGCAAAGCATTGCTTCGCGAAAGCCCCTTGGCCACCGCGTAGGAAGCTCTTAGCGGCAGATCGGCGGCGCCCTCTTCGGCTAGCGAATGGAAGCCGATCGGAATGCCCGCGTTGGCGATTCGTGCGTATCGATTGATGAACTCGAGCCCCTGTTCGCGGTCGTGTTCCACGATCCGATAATTGAGCAAGACTCCGGCAATGCGATCCGACACTTGATCGGCCACGTAGTGCAAATCTGTTGCGCCGTACAGAATCGGACGGATTCCTGCTGCGGCGAAAGCGTCGACGCATTCCAGAATTTCGTCCTCGCGGTCGACGGCGACAAGAATCGTCCCGTCACCGTTCATGGCGCGGCGGAAAGGCTCGAGCTTTCCGTCCAACTTGGGAGGACGCGGTGCATCGCTCTTGGGCGCTTCTTCCTCTTTGTCGTCAGCAGCAACCGGTCGTTCCGCTCGCGGCACGTCATTCTGTGTCCGCTTGACTTCGAATTCGATCTCCGATTCACCGACCATCAGCGTGGCCTTAAGCTCACCCGCTTTAGGCTCGCCAACCAACTCGACGAAACCCTGGCTACCGAGCCCGGAAACGCGCAATTCCTTGCCGTCGAACTGCCCGGCAATCGAAATCAAACTATCGGACAAGACCGAACATCGAATCGATCCTTCAACCGATCCGGCTTGATCGCCTTCACCTTTTTCGTTCCCGCCATCATTGACGAGCTGAATGCGAATGGAAGTCTCTTCGGTGAACGGCGGGCGAATCAGCATGCCTTCCCAAATTCCAGTCACCGGGAAGGGCTCGGGCTCCTCATCGTCGCCCTTCTTTTTCTTTTTCTTCTTTTTCTTGGAGTCCTTCTTCGGCTCCTCTTCCTTCTCTTCGTCTTCCTCAGACTCTTCTTCGTCGTCGACCGACTTCTTAGCTTTCGGCTTGGCCTTGGGAGCGGCTTCCCATTCCGCCAACTTCATCTCGTACTCCGACCACTTGCCGATGTATTCGCTCGCCTTTTCGAGGAGTCCTTTCACCGTATTGCCCGAAACCAAACGATTGTTTTCAGACCAATCGACTCGCACGGTCACCGGATCAGCAATCACCTGGCGGTCGTAATCCGATGCCGCAGGTTTGTACGGCATCATCGGCGTGCCTGATCGGTTCTGGCCACGCGTGGACAACACGACTGTCGTCACTCCCGCGAGTGCCACGCGCCGATCGAGTTCATCTCCCGGACCGATAATGCGCGAGAGCGGGAATTCCGCATCGACGGAGCCTTTCGATCCTTCGAGGCCGAGATAGCCGTAAGCGTCGATCATTCCGGGCGTCGCAGCGAAGCCCTGCACGACGACTGCGCCGGCGCTGGGCGAAATGCTTGTTCCGACTTCGACGATGCGGCCGTTGCGCATCAGCATCGCGCCAGGTCGAAGGACCTGACCGTCTCCGATGTGAAGTTCTTCGACTTCAATCAACACTGCCGAACTTCCGGTCGAGGCCTTATCACTCGAACTTGAATCGGAACCGTTTGCGCTCCAAGCCAACTCGCCGTCAAGCCACGTGGCAACCACGGAACCGCCGCCCATCGGCTCGCCGTTCATGACGAGAATGTCCGCGTCTTTTCCAGGCGCCAAACTTCCGACGCGATCCGCTGCTCCGAGCAGTTCGGCCGGTGCCAACGTGATGGCACGCAAGGCCAATTCCGGATCGAGCCCGCCGCGTGAAGCCAATCGCGCGGTGAAGAGCAAGTCAGCCGAGGAACCCGAATGCGAGATGGCGAAGTTCACGCCTGCCGCGGCGAGTTCCGCTGGAACCATCAAGTTCGGCCAGTGGTCATCCGCAGATTGGCCCCAACCACGCGAAGGACTGTTCGGCATGAAGGGCACTTGGAAGATGACGCTCGCACCTGCGCTTGCCAATTCACTTGCGATTTCCCCAGCTTCCCGGCCTCCATCAATGATGATCGATAGATTGTTTTTGGTTCCCAGATCGAGCAGCGCGCGAATTTCCTCGACGTTGTTCGCGCCCATTCGCCAAGTTGTTCCGCGCGTAACGAGCGCTTCCAACTCGGCAGGAGCGTAGGGACCGTATTCGTCAAGCGCATGCTGACCGCCCGCTAGCAACTCTTCGATTGCGAGCACAGCACCCATTAAAGAGTGCGGCAGTTGAGGCTTGGCCCAACCCAGACCTTCGTCCACGGTCGGAGGGATCGGCGGCTCCCAAAAGCCCGGAACGCGACGTGCCGATTCGGTAACCGTACCGTGGATCGTTGCTGGTGAGGAAATCACGCGACGCGCGAGATCGAGACCGCCGAGCTTCACGATCGCACCTTGACCGGAAATCAGCCGGCCGCTCGCGGGCGAGATGTAGGCCGACGTGACGCCATGCGAGAGGGCGACGCTGAACTGGCCGTAAAAGTCGAATCCGTCGAGTGCGGAAAGGCCGGGCTCTGCGGTTCGGCCAGAAGCTCGTCCGCTTGCGTAGCCAGAATCCGCGGCGACCAACCCTGGAATGATGACGGCTGACTTGCCGTAATCGATAACACGAGCCCCGGCCGGAGCATCAATTACCGCTGCGATTTCGACGATGAGTCCGTCGCGAATCAGCACTGCGGCTCCGCCTGTCAATGATCCACCACCATCGACGGTGTGAATCGTTCCGGCGCGCAAAACGAGATCACCCGCCGCGAAGGCAGGCGTCGCCACCACGGACGTGACTGTGAAGGCCGACGTCAGTGCGAGGCCAAATCCAAATCTCATCGATCACTCCCGGGAGCACTACTCGCCGCTTTCGACTTACCTTCGTACAGATATTGATTGCGAGTGTCTGTCGTTCGGTCGTAAACCGCATCGCCTTCGACAACGACTGTTTCAATCCACGATGTCGTGTCGAGCGGGTCGCCCGTCAGCAAGACGACATTGCCGTCGAAGCCGACCTCGATACGTCCCACTTGCTCGCCCAATCCGAGGATTTCGGCGGGAACAATCGTGACGGAGTCGAGCGCTGCTTCCCGGCTAACTCCGAGTCCTGTAGCGAGTGCTGCTTGATACCACAACGGCTCGCTGCTGGCGGGGTTTGAACTCAGCGCATAACGAACGCCGCGTGCGTCGAAGACGCCGGGAACGAAGGTTTCAATCTCTTTGCCGGTGTACGGATCGTTCTCGATATGCACTAAAGAGGAATCGAGCACTACGGGCACGCCAGCCTCGGCAATGATGTCCGCAGCTTTCCAGCAGGAGTTGTCGAGCACCAAAGTTGTGCGATGCAGGAATCCGTTGTCGCGAGCGATCTCCAGCGCCAGGTGGACATCCATCGGCGAACCGCAGTAAATGAAAGCCGCGTAGCGCCCTTCAACCAACCTGAGCATCGGGCGGAACTTCGGATCGAGCTCGCCGCGCGGAACGTCCTGGAGTCCGTCGACCTTCCAGGACATGCCACCCATGGCGCGTCCTTTACTCTCCTCTTCGTCGAGTTCGCGACCTTGATAGAGCGCTTCGCGACGGGCCAAGCCCGACGTGTCTTGAGCGGCGCGAACCGTGTCTTCCAGATAGACGCGCAGGTCGCCGAAAGCGCGGCGCAAGGCTTGGGCCTGTGTTGCACGCGATTTTCGTCTCACCGGAGAGGCGGATAGTTTCAATCCGAACTCTCCGCGCACCATCATCTCTTCGACGGTGCGTCCCACGGGACGAACGATCATTCCACGAGCACCGACCACGCAGTCGTTGCCCTGCATCAGGCCGAGCGTCGTGACTCCGTTTCGGACAACGTCCTCGAAGAAGAAGCTCACCGGATCGATGGAATCGCGAATGTTGAGGAATGGAGCAACCTCAATATTCTCATTGGATCGATCCATACCACCGGAGGTATGCGCTTCGACAAAGCCGGGGAATGCCGTGAACTCCGGGCCGCCAACGACGGGCAAGTCCCAGGGACGTTCGACTTCATCCGCCGCGCCGACCGCTGCGATTCGACCGTTTCGGATCACGATCACTCCGTCGGTGATTTCACCGGCGGACTGCGTGATGATCCGTCCCGCTTCGATCACTAGATCGCCGCCGGGCATGGCCGTCGTGGTTCCTGCGAAAGTGGCCAAGGCGAGGCCGAAAAGCGAGGCTTGAAGCGCCCCGCGTCGATTGATTATGTGTTGCATCGAGTTCTGCATGGAAGTTCGTCGAAGGATCATTCGCTGGTCTCGCGCGGATCTAGAACCAAGTGACCGTCCAACATCACGCCAATAACGCGTGAGGTCGGTTGAAAGGGAGGACCGCTCCAAAGCACCAAGTCAGCGTCTTTGCCGACTTCGATACTGCCCACGCGATCGTCGATACCGATCATGCGAGCCGGGGCGATAGTGACGGATTCGAGAGCCGCCTCGAAAGACAATCCGCCGCGCATAGCGAGAGCGGGTTGATAAGCCAGTCGGTCGGTGGCGACACGTGCGCCGTGACCTGAAAGAGCGAAGGGCACGCCCAAGTCGCTGAGCATCTTGGCCGTGTTCCAGGCAAAGAAGGCTCGATCGCGACCGACGCGACCTGAATGGAAGCTGAAGGGCGGCAGCACCACGTTGATGCCGGAGCGCGCGAGTAACTCGGGCTCTCTCCAAGCTTCGGCGGCTGCATCCACGATCATGTTCGGAATGTTGAACTCTTCGCGCAGGTAGATCGCGGTTCGAATGTCCTGCGTCGCCCAAGCTTGAACCGTGAGAGGCAACTTGCCGTCGAGCACGTCCTGCAAAACTTCAGAACCTTCGAAGCTGAGCTCCTCGTAACGTCCGGCCGCAATCGTGTCGTAGAAGGACTTGCGGAACTCCCACTCCACTCCCATGCGAGTCGTCGGACGACGCACATAAAAGCTCTGCGGAGTGCCGGAGCCTTGCTGATTGCCTTGGCTCGGCTGAGTGCCGAAGGAACCGCGTAAGGCTGCATCCGCTTTAACGGTTCTGGCCTCCAATGTCGGCTCTCCACCCGTTTTCAGAGCAATCGACAATCCGCCGATAACGTTGTTGTCGGGCGCCGAAGCGAGGACCGTCGTCACTCCGCTGCGCAGTTCGCGATCCCATGATTGGTTGAACAAATTGAGCGCATCCGCCACTCGCATCGTGACCGCAGTCTCGGTGGACTGTTCGATGGCGTCGGGGTGAGTCACCACGCGCGCGCCAAGATCAATCATTCCGGGCGTAACGGCGTAAACGTCAAGCTCGCTGCCGCCGCTTCCACCGCCAGGACCAACGCCGGTGATTTTACCGTCCGACACGGCGACGAATCCACCTTCGTAAACCTCGCCAGTAGCCGTGTAAACCTGATCGGCTAGCACAACCCAACTCGTGCCATCGTCTTCAGATGCGAAGGCCATTCCGGCGCCGGTTCCGACCAACGCCAAACTCATGATCATGTTCTTCACTTAGCACCTCCGAAGGCGAGCTCACCATCCACGTAAACCGCGACGACGCGGCTGGTCAGTTCGAGCGGCGATCCACTCCACAAAACAAAGTCCGCATCGAAGCCGCGTTCCAATCGACCAACTCGATTTCCCACGCCGGCGATGTCGGCCGCGGTGCGCGTCAGTCCTTGCCACGCGATCGTTGAATCGAGTCCCCGTCGCACACACAGCGCGGCGGACAAACGCATCGCGACCGGATCGTTTTCCGGCGCTTGCATCCCGAAGGCGACCGGCACGCCCGCTTCGGCCAAAGCCAACACCGAATCGAGGTGACGTTTGTCTTCGCCGACCTCAAAAGGTCCGACGATCATCGACAGCTTGCTCGCCACAACTCGCTCGACCATTTCCCCGGCCCGCGATCCGCCACGCAAGGCACCCTTTAGCTGGTGCCGTGTCGCAAAATCGAGTGCTCTGGCGACTTCGTGTCGATTCCAGGCTTCGACGATGACCGGCAAACGTCCTGCCGCAACTTCGCCAAAGGATCCTTCGCCCGCGCTCATTCGTTGATCGAGATGCGCAATCGCGCCGGACCAGCTAGTCGGTTCACGCCAACCCCACAATGATGTGGTGTGAAGCGAAAGCTGGAGATGCTTATCCGCGCTCAGAACTCGGTCACCCGAGGTTTTGACGGCCGCGGTCAAACCGCCAGCAACGTTCGTTCGCTCGGCGGCGAGCAAGATCGTCGTTACGCCGGCCGCTAAGGCTTTTTGAAAATCGGAGTGATCGGAGTTGTAGGCGTACTTTGCGTGCAGCTCCGGAAGGAAGGCGCGCGTCGAATCAGTCAGCCCTCCGCTCGAACCGCTATAGGAATGCGCCGCAACCAAACCGGCCGTCAAGACTCCATCGTGTTCGATCAGCGAAGTGCCAGGCGGCAGCTCGACTCCACGACCAACCGCGCGGATCTCTCCGCCTGCGACCAAAATAACGCCCTCTTCGAGCGTCGTTCCGTCACCGAGCAATATCTCCGTAGCGCGCACTGCGAAGCTTGTCACAGGCGCCTCTTGTTGTGGAGCCAGCGCCACGGATGAGAGCGCGAACGATCCGAGCAACGAAATAATCATGCAGCTATCTTTCTTGGGGTGGGCTGTCTCGATTACGGCTGAACGACGATCACGCCATCCAGAATCACGTAAGAGGTCCGTGTGGTCACGTCGAGCGGATCGCCCGTAAGGATGAGCAAGTCGGCTTCTTTGCCGCGCTCGACAGTTCCAATTTGGTCGGCGACGTCAAAGCTACGTGCGGCGCCAATCGTGAGAGCTTCGAGCGCTGCGTTTCGGTCCAATCCATGTCCGACTGCAATCGCAGCGAGTGCGGAAAGATCGGTAGGTGAAGCTTCGCCACCGCTACCAAAGAGAATATTCACGCCCGCTGCCTGCAACTTGCCCGCTAATTCGAGATCGTGAGTTTTGTATTCGTCGGGACGATTGACCCCCATGGGCGTGGGCCAAACGATCACGGAAATGTTGCGTTCCGCGAGCTCTTTCGCGAAGCCAGCCGCTTCGGTCGCTCCGGCCAAGATCAGTCGCAAGCGGCTGAATTCGGCCGTTTTAAGCAGAAGTTCACGAATTTCAGCCGCTCGGTGAATTTCGACAACCAGCGGCATTTCGCCCGCTTCGACGCGGCCCATGACGGCTTTGTCTTGGTCGGCATTCACAGGCTTCGGCGGCTTGTCTTCCTTGTACTTCTTCTCTTTGTATTCTTTATCCTTCTCCTCGGCCTTCTTCTTATCGCCTTCGCGCTTCTTCTTGGCCTTCTTGAAGTCTTTCTCTAACTCAGCAGATTTCTCCTCGATCGCCTTTTCCCATTCAGCTTGCTTCGTTTCGTAAGCAGCCAAACGATCGACGTACGAGCGACCGCCTTCGATCAAGCGAACCAACTTGTCGACATTTCCAATGCGGTCGAACACGTCGGGCACTTTATTTCCCGTCGTCACACCGATTGTCGCTGCCACGCAAGCATCGGCGAGCAACGAAACGTCGCCACCATTGGCATTGGGATCGTTGCGAACAATGGCACAAACTCCGCCGATTTCAGCTTCGACGCCGCCCTGCACTCGCAGTGTGGTCACGCCCGATTGAAGCAACTCCATGCGCTCCTTCGCAAAACCGTGGGTGTCTAAGCCATCCACCACTCGGCTAGCCGAATCGAGCTTGGCATCTTGAACCGTGTCGTCGAACACGCCGACGGTAGACCAAGCATCCAAGTAGCCGGCGCAGACGACGGCTCCCTCGATTTGTTGGGCGCCTTCCGGAGCGGTCAGCCCAGGACCGACAGCAACGATGCGTCCGTCTTGAACGATGAGTGCACCCGAGATTTCAGTTCCGGGCCGCACGATGATGCGGTCGGATCGAATCCATAAGGTCTGCGAGGCTTCTGAATCCGATTGGATTCGAGCCGGTGCAAACGGTTGTACGGGGAGGGCGACAGGGGAAAGGCAGAGGAGAGCAAGGCACTCGAGCATGGGATCACTCCGGGTAGTTCCCAATTCGAGCAACAAGCTCGTCATGGGGGATGGGGAACCAAGAATAGTGTGCGATCCAAAAATCTGTTCACCCGCAACACAAATACTACATGGTTCCGGTTGATTGTCCGATCTCGCGGAAGAAATGGCGGCGGCCGAGCCGTTCATTGGCCGATATTTTTTGTCGCCAGTGCGCACTGAATCCGGCTTCAGTGGTCAATCCAGAATCAAAGGGGAACTCGGCGTCAATCCGCAGCCCGCTCAACTCCAGCCGTAGTCGTCTTCCAGGATGTCGATGAAGAGGAAGCCGAGAACGAAGTCGACGATCTCCGCCAGGTCGATGGCGATTTTCATTCCCGGCAAACCGACTCCGATTTCCCAGTCGCCCACGCTCGGAGCGGAACCCGTACCGGCACCGGTCCGGAATGGTCCAAATGCAGCTGTGGCGGATGCGCTCGCCCAAGCAGGACTATGGGAACGGTCGTCATAACCGATGCCAACGCCGACTCCCGCTTGAAGGGCCAATTGCCCCCACTTCGTGATACGAACGTCAACGCCAACGGGAATAGCGACTCCAACCCCGAAGTGAACCATATCGATCGCATCGACCAATCGATTTGGAATATAGAGCAGGATCTGGGTGAAGAATCCTTCGCGTACCGACACGTCTCGATCGATTCTTTCGGTCACCAGGGATCCGGCCTCGGTTGAAGCCAACGGGGTGTGACAACTGGTGGACAGGCCGAGAATCAATACGGCCGAGATCGAGAAGCGAGCGACAGTTCGTAAATTCAGCATAGAAATCGATCGGTATCAGGGTGTTCATCTCCGTAATTGGAGATCTCCGCAGCCTAAACGGACCACTAGAGTTCCGCAACGGCGGCAACGATTAGTCTCACGAATCGCACTGAGGCCGCTTGTCCGGCGGCGACCACTTCTGCGTGAGAGAGCGGAGAGTTCTGGATTCCCGCTGCATGGTTGGTAATGCAGGAGATTGCACCGACTCGCATTTTTGAAGAGTAGGCGGCAAGCACTTCGAGCACCGTGCTCATCCCTACGGCCTGTGCTCCGAACTTACCGGCCATTCTGACCTCGGCTGGCGTTTCGTAGGCCGGTCCGCGAAAAGCGGCGTAAATCCCTGATTCAAGTTCAACTTCGGCATTTGTGGCGGCCCGCTCTATGGCTGCACCGAGGTGGGCGTCATAGGGCTCTCCCCAACCCGCCTCGCAAGGTTCCAGTGGCGTGGCTGCCTGAAGGTTGAGGTGATCGGTGATGCGCATCAACGTGCCCGGCGCCCAATCGCGATTCAGCCCGCCCGCCGCGTTGGTAAGCAACAGATTCGAAATTCCCAAACCCGCGAAAGCGCGCACGCTGGCAACCACGTCGCTCGCGGACCAGCCCTCATACAAATGTACGCGACCCTGTTGAACCAACACTCGACGATCGCCGAGGCGTCCAACTACGAACCGACCGGCGTGGCCGGGCACGCGACTTTGGGGCATGCCCTCAACTTCCTCGAAAGGAATCGAAAGCGATTCTTCGAGAGCGTCGGCGAACGCGCCTAAGCCAGAACCGAGCACGATTGCGACGAACGGCGGCTCTCCGCTCGTCAGTTCCAAGACATGCTCGCGCAGGGACGCTTCGATTTGTTTGTCGCGCGTCGTAACGGTCATCAAAGGAAAGCTCCCGCAATCGTTGCGGTCATCCACGAGGCGAAGGCACCGCCAATCATGGCCTTGAAAGCCAATTTAGAAATGTCCGCTTTTCGATCGGGGGCGAGCGGAGCGAGCCCGCCAATCTGAACGCCCATCGAACCGAAATTCGCGAACCCGCAAAGCGCGTAAGCCGCCATTGCCGCCGTTCTCGAGCTCTCAAATGGCGTTTCGCCTCCGGGCAAACATTTGGTCATTTCCGTCAGCGCGACGAATTCATTGATCGAAACTTTGGTGCCGAGCAAGGTCCCCATCAACTGACTGTCGTGCCAACCTTCAACGCCCATCAACCAGGCGACGGGTGCGAAAACCCAACCGAAGAAACGCTGCAGCGAAAGTCCGCCATCGATTTCCAAAAGCTCGCCGAACCAACCGATCGGCCAGTTGACGAGATTCACGAGCGCCATGAAGGCGATCAACATGGCGATTACGTTCAACCAGAGTTTCAGTCCTGTTGTGGTTCCATCCGTCGCCGCTTCGATCAGATTGCTCGATGAACGATTCAACTGAAACTTGATCTTCCCGGACGTCTCCGAAACTTCCGTTTCCGGACGCATGATCTTGGCAACCACGAAAGCGGCGGGAGCCGATAGCACGGACGCACTCAACAGATGGGGACCAAGTTCCTCTCCGAGAATGCCCATGTAGACCGCCAAAACGGTTCCTGCGATCGTGGCGAAACCACCAGTCATCAGCGCGTTCAATTCGGACAGCGTCATGCGCGGAACGAAGGGGCGAACGACCAACGGTGCTTCGGTGTTCCCCACAAAAACGTTGGCCGCCATCGCCATCGCTTCCGCTCCTGAAACACCCATAACCAGCGACATCACGCGCGCCAAACACCAGACGACAACCTGCATGATGCCGATGTGATAGAGCACCGCCATCAACGCCGAGAAGAAGATCAGCAGGATCAACCCCTTGCCAGCGAACGCAAACACGAAGCCTGATTGAGGACCGAATATGGCCGCCATTTGGTCAAAATCGGCAATTGGCCCAAAGACGAGTTTGGCTCCCGGCTCAGCCACCGACGCCAACTTGGCGACGAAACTGGAAGCGCCTTGAAACATCGCGATACCAATCGTGGTCTCCAGTAAGAGCCACGCCAACGCAAACTGCAGCAGCACGCCCGTCGCTGCTAACCGCCAAGGAAAGCGGCGACGATTGCTCGACATCAGCCAAGCGATAAAGCAGAAGAAGACCAGTCCGAGGATGGAGCGCAGGATGATCATTGCGTTCAATGAAACCCGTCAACGGTGTGAACTGCAAGCATTAGGGACGGGCGGCAAAGGACGTGCCTGGACCGACGGGCTCCAAACCGAGCAGGGCTTCTACTGTGGCGCCGATATCCGCGAAGCTCGAGCGCGTGCCCAATGCTTCGGCCAGATGGCCGGAACGCGTGTAGTACAAGAGTGGAACGTATTCGCGGGTGTGATCCGTCGTCTCGGTATGAGTCGGGTCGTTACCGTGATCCGCTGTCAATAAAACCACATCTTCCGGTCTCAAGTGCTCTTCAAGGACGCGCAAATCTTCGTCGAACTCCTCTAGCGCGCGTGCATACCCACGCGGATCGCGCCTGTGCCCGAAGAGCATGTCGAAGTCGACCAGGTTCACGAAAACGAGCCCCGCATCAAGCGAACGCGCGAGCTTGATCGTCGCGCGCATGCCATCGCGATTGCCCTCGGTATGAACAGATTTAGTCACGCCTCGACCGGCAAAGATGTCGCTGATTTTGCCGACGCCTACAACCGGCAAACCCGCCGCTTCAAGGCGATCGAGCGCCGTCTCAGAGGGTGGTTCCAGCGAATAGTCTCGGCGGTCATAAGTGCGCTGAAACGCGCCTATTTCCCCAATAAAGGGCCTGGCGATGACTCGACCAAGCCCCATCGGGCGAGTCAACTCGCGCGCGATCTCGCAACAGCGATAGAGACGCTCAAGTCCAAAAGTTTCGACGTGCGCTGCGATCTGCAAGACGCTGTCGGCGCTCGTGTACACAATTGGCTTACCGGTTTGGATGTGTTCTTCACCCAACCGCTCAATCACCTCGGTCCCCGACGCGGGCTGGTTGCAAAGCACGCCGTTCAACTTGGCGCGTTCGCAAAACTCGTCGATCAACTCACTCGCAAAACCATTCGGAAATACGGGGAAGCGCTGCTCGAGAACGCAGCCCATCATTTCGAAGTGCCCCGTTGACGTGTCCTTGCCCGGCGAAAGTTCCGCGCAGCGACCAAAGGATGCGATTGGATTCGAAACGGGTTCGATCATTGTCACGCCAGGCACGTTGCCCAATCCCAACTGCGACAATCTCGGCAAACTCACTCCGCCAGCCGCTTGAACCAAATGGTCCAATGTGTGCGCTCCTTCGTCGCCGAAGTCACGAGCGTCGGGCAAGGCGCCCACGCCCAACGAGTCCAGCACGATCAGAAAAACCCGGCGTTTCAACGTTCAATCTTGGATTTGAACGCGATCTTGAAGCTTACCTCGCTCGTCATGCTGGCTGTTCCTCGGATCAATAGCTTGGCGAAAAGCGCTTGTGACAACCGATGCAACTTTGCTTCAACATGATGAAACCTTCGCGCATCACATCGACATCAGTTTCCGCCGCGCCATCCAAAACGGTTTGTGCACCGGCCTTCATCTTGTCGCGCAGTGCGAAGAAAGATTCGGCGTCGGAGTAAAACCGATCCCCTTCGACGAATTCCGCAAAAGTCGGGTCATCCGCCCAAGTCAAAATCTCTTCGGCTGCTGACGCGTTGCTTTCGAAAGCGCCTCGGTTGCGAAAGTTGGGTTCGATCTCCTTATAGGGAATATCGATCTGCAACATCGCGTCGAGCAGATGAAAGCCTTCGGCCTCGGGGTCCGACTCGGAATCCAAATCGCCTCCGCAACTCAGTGCAGAAAAAAGTAGAAGCGCGGAGAAAAACTGGCGATGCATCGAAAGTCGTAGATGGTAGTCGTGCAAACGAGGGAGCCACCATGCGGCTCCGCGGGACAATGCGCTGGAGAAGCGCGTTGGCTTCCCACGATACCAAGGCCCGCGCTCAGAAGGTCTGGATTTTGGTCATGACGGGCGATCGCCACAGCAATGACGCTCCGCCGGCTTGATCAATACTGCAATTCGCCGCGCTCGGAGTCGTTTTTCAGGTGAAGCTCGAACCACAGCTCGCCTGAATAATCGTCAAAGACCGGTCTCAGTTGGCGCTCAACCTCGCTGATCACCGCCAGATATCCGTCGGCGATCTGCGCACGTCCGTGTGAAATCAGGTTGCTATGCGAATCGAGCAATCGTAGCTCGAGTTCCACACTCAAACCCTCCGAAGGACGAAATGCTTCTAGATAGAGCGAAGCGTCCATAGTCACGGCCGGCACGCTCACTTGATATCGCGTTTTTTCGCCCGGCCTGAGCTTGAACATTCGAAGCGGCATTTGATCTCCTCACTAAATTGATGCGCGCCAACACTAGTCGTTCTAGCGCGAAGGCCGACAACCTTCTTCGCTCGAACCTCCACAAAACCAATCGAAACTTGTGAACGTTAAGTTCACCCCGTCGCTTCGAGCGATTATCTACTCCTCGTCCCCTGACTCGATATAACCAATCCCCTCAAGCATCTCGAGAGTCTCATCTCCGGCACTGACCGAGATTGTTTTGCGCAACTTACGTTGCTCTTCGGTGTACTCCATCAATTGACTCTTCATCAACGTCGCGCGGTCCGGATTATCTAAAGAAACATCCTTCAAGAGCAAGCTGTCCGCAGACAAATCGTAGAGTTTGATCTGCCCTCCGGGTGTCGGTGTCCTTTCGCCCCATTCGCCTGCAAGTGGTGCTAGGTGAAGGACCCATTGCCCGTCACGCATTCCTTGGAGTGGGGTTCGGTACCAATTGTTCCACCAACCGTGCTCGGTTCCGAAAACAACCGGCAATTGGGAAAGGCTCTCTGGACGAGCGAGATTCAGTCCGTCGTTCACTCCATTGATCGACGAACCACCGAGCAAGGCGAGAGTGGTAGCGAGATGGCGATTCGAAACTGCAATCGGCGAACGCTTGCCCACTGGAATGCCGGGCCCGGCGAGAATTAAGGGAACATTGATCAGCTCCGGAAACAGGGCGTGGCCGTGCTCAAGCATTCCGTGCTCAAAAAACTCTTCGCCGTGATCCGACGTGAAGGCGACGATCGTCTTGTCCGAAACCTCGAGATCCTCGAGAGTGTTCATCAGTTTGCCGACCCAATAATCCCCGGTCGCCACGCAAGCGTCGTACAAGTCTGAAATTCGCTGTTGCTCGCGCTCTGGCACGATCAAACTCGCATCCCAGGGTTTGCCCTTACGCTTTGCATTACCCTTGCGCAGAGCCCAAGTTTGATCGTGGTAGGTTCGAGCGTTGTGTTTCTCTCCTGGCTCAAGAGTCACGAATTTGGCCTTCGCAGCCAGATTGGGCTCGTGCGGATGGTGCGGGTCGACCAAATGCAGGTACAGGAAGAAGCGGTGATCTGAAAAGGTGTCCAACCACTCAATCGCACGTGGCATGATCATGCGCGACTTCTCGAACGAGTTTCTAGTCCCCGAGAAGAACTCGAAGCCCTGGTCGAAGTTTTTCGAAGCGGAAATCAACGTGCTCCCCGAGAACGCGGCGGTTGTGAAGCCTTGGCGCTGTAGCGACTCCGCCAAGAGGTCATAATTCCTCGCGACGTAGCTGGCGTCGTCACTAATCACGCCGTGCCGTTGAGGCGTCATGCCCGTCAGAATTGATGCGGTCGACGGCCACGTCCAACTGGATGTTGCTTTGCCCTGTTCGTAAACCGTTCCACGCTCTGCAAGTTTATCGATGTTCGGACTGGTGTCTTTTTCGTAGCCGTAACAACCCAACCTGTCGGCGCGTTGCGTGTCCATTACGATCAAGACAATGTTCGGCTTGTCGACGCTCGACAAGGTGCGGGGCAATTGGCGGTGACGAACCAATACCGGCTCCGAGAAACCGACTCGCCACCCGAAACTCTGAACTCGCTCGTCGTAAGGCTCGCTTGAGACCGAGGTTCGCATGGTGACCACATTGCCGGGCCGAACTCGAACACCGAGTTCGCCACCTATGTCACTCCAGCCGACCTTATTGCGCACCTTATTCCCAACCTGAATTGAAGTCTCGGAGATGAGCTCACTGTCGACCAACACTTCGAATTTAAAGTCCCGATAATCCCAAACATCGCGACTCTCGTCATGGCTGCGGAGTCCAACTCCAGCAGAGGTTTGCAGGTATAGGTTCGACCCCACGTCCGGAATGACAAAGCTAACCTCGCCACCGGGCGGAATAATCAAAGTCGGACGTTCACCGCTTTTGCCCTCCCAATCCATCGTCGCGGTGAGCGCGCCTTCTGAAGGACCGCCGCCAGGTCCCTCTTTGACAACTGTGTAGGCCTTTTGTTCTTCGAGCAAAGTCCACAGGATGTCGCCGACGAAGAGGTACGGGACCGAAATCGTCAGTGAGAAGATCGCCATGCTGACGAAAAATATGCCGGGGAAAGCAAACGCTCTGGGCGGATTGGAAATCGGTTGCTCGCGGCTGTGAAAACGCATCAGAACGAACGCGTGAACCAGGGCGATGAGGCTGATCGCTCCCCAAACAATCTGTCCGCGAAACGTATCTAGATCTGGAACTCGAGCAGCATGCTCATAGCCGATGCCCGAAATGCATTGAGCGAATAGAACGGCCGTGATCAGCGTGAACAGAACCCGAACTCCTTTGGCGGATCGACGAGTCGAGTGAGCTATCAAAGTGCCAAGCAGTGCGAAGCCGAGCGCAAAGAGCACCGTTTTCACTGTCGAAATATTTGTGATCCAGAGCACGTGCTGTGTTCCCAATTCCGACTTGGTGGAATTCGACAAAAACAGCAGGAACCAGTGCAGACCCGTCAAGACGGACGCGGACCACAAGAGGGAGACAGAGAGGACTTTCATACCCGACCAATTCCAAATTCGATTGCGAAGTTCACTGCACTTCAGTCTATACGGCTGCCGTTGCGGTATGCCCGCCTCAATTGCTATCTGAGGCGTTTCGAGCGTTTGAAATTTGCCCCCGAAACACGGAACTCCGATACAGTGTGTGTCATCTAAAAGTGGCGATATTCCGCGACCTGGTCCGGAGCAGTGAGGTTTACTTCTTCGACGGATCTGCCGCAATACAGTCCGTTTTGTCCGCTCGCACCATCGGATTCCACCTCATGACGCTCTCCGCAGCCCTTCTCGTCGCTAGCTTCTCATTTTCAGGGATTACTGACCGGCTCGCCGATCACCTTGTTAGTGCTTCGCCTACCGAAAAAATTTCGGTGATCGTCGTGATGGAAGCTCAAGTCGATGCTGCGCAACTTCAAAAACGTACAGATAGATTGGTGCGTCGCGATCGCGCTCGTGCGGTTAGGGAGGAGCTACAGAGCTTCGCGAAAGAGAGTCAATACGGGTTGGATCTTTTGATTGACGATCTCAAAGACGCTCAACAAATCACGTTCAGCCACCGACTCTGGATGCTCAATTCCATGCGCGTGACTGGAACGAAATCTGCGATTTTGGAGTTGGCCGAACAGCCCGGTGTCGACCGCGTTCGGTTCGACCCGATCATGCTGCCCGAAGAGACACAAGACGTTGGAGCTCCGCTCGACTATGTGATCGGCCAGGCTCCTTTTGGCACCTCCTTCGAAACTTCGGAAGTGCCGTCTGAGATTGAACTCGCGCGCCCTGCGCTTGGACGTATTGAAACCAGCTCAGCCTTCGGTCCGATCGACGGACTGGTTCACTTGACGATGGATGCCGAGGACGCAACCCCTGGCGTCAACCTCGACGCCGAACTGCACGTAGATCTCTCCGGTGCTCTCGAAGTCACACTTGATTTCTCCGCTCAAACGTTTGGATCGGCGACACCGGCAGATGGGCTCTTTATTTCCACTGATGGTTTGAATTATCACAGGGCATTGAGTTTTCCGAGCAATTCGGCGTATCAGAATTACAACCTGGACGTCGACGCCTTGCTCGCTTCACTCGGCCAGCCACTAACTTCGAACACGAGCTTCGCTTTCCGCTGGACGGCCACCGACGCACTGCCTACATCCGGGCTGACACTCGACAAGCTCAGCGTTAACGCCAGCTTTGCCTCGGGCGTTTCCGTCGAGCCCAACATTTCAGGTTTGCAAGCGGACCAACTTTGGTCGATCGGCATCAATGGAGGCAGAACGTTCATCCTCAACGTCGATAGCGGAGTCGCGAACGATCACCCCGACCTCGCCAATCAGATTTGGTCCAACCCGGGTGAGATACCGGGCAACGGCCAAGATGACGACAACAACGGCTATATCGATGACCTTTGGGGTTGGAACTTCCAAGCCAACAACAACAACCCCTATGACGGTGGTCACGGGACGAACGTCGCCGGAATCCTCGTCGGCAACGGATCGGGTCAGGGCGGCGTACATACCGGAATGGCTCCGAACGCCGTGATGGCCGTCGCTAAAATTACAAATGAAGGCCATGCGTTCGCTGCCTATCAATACGGCATTGAAATCGGCGTCGACGTGATTACGTCGAGTCACTCGTTCAAGTGGCCCTTTGAACCCGACTATCACCTTTTTAGGCAGTCGACCGAAATCGCACTCGCCGCGGGCATCATTCACTCCAACTCGCTCGGCAATAACGGCCAGCAAACTTTCTCCTACCCCGTGCCCTACAACATTGCGGCGCCGGCCAATTGCCCGGGACCGTGGATTCATCCCGCTCAAGCTCAGGGTGCGGTTGGTTCCGTCATGGGATGTGCGGCGATCTTCCTGGGTAGCGACGATCTCGATTTCCAATCCGGTCAAGGTCCCAGCGCCTGGGAAGACATCGACATCACCTCGCAAGTTCCGTGGCCGCATCCGCAAGACACGGACTTTTGGGACTATCCCTACAACAACGGCGCTTCGCCCGGATTGCTCAAACCAGATGTCTGCGCGTACACCAACGTCAAAACGACGTCTGGCAATAGTGGCTATCTCAATTCCTTCGGTGGTACGAGCGCGGCGACTCCGCATCTCGGCGGCGCACTTTGCTTGATGGTCGACGCCAACGAGCGCGCTCTCCCAAGGCAAATCTCTCACGCCCTACAAGTCACGGCCGTCGACCTCGGTCCGGCCGGGAAAGACCCTCGTTATGGCGCGGGCAAAATTCAGGTCTTTGACGCAGCCATGCGCGTTCTCAGTCTGGTGACCGCCGTACCTCAAGAAAACTTGGTCGGAGATCAAGCGAACCTCGAAATCACAGGCCCCGTGGGGTCGCCCTATGTGCTGATCGTCGGGTTCGCTCAAGGTTTGATTCCGACCACGGTGGGCTTTGATGTCGAGATCGCGCCGCCGATCTACCTGTTTGCTCAAACTCACACCGGCTATAGCACGCCAACAGTTTTGCCCGTCAGCTTTCCCAACGATCCGATGTTTTCAGGAATCGAACTCTTTATGCAGGTCGCGACAGACGACACCACGGGAACAACAGGTCAGTGGTTAATCAGCTTACTTGAAACCATCCGTTGGGACTGAAACGAGCTTTACGGCGACTTACACGTCTGCTGGATAAGAAGGCTTGACTCGCTTCGCGCGGGGGACGACCCTGCCCTCGTGCGAATCCTAACTCTGCTTCTCTGTATAGCGCTCTCCGCCTGTAGCGCGCTTCCCGCTCAACAGCGCTACGGCCAATCCGCCGACCGCTCGGTAATCACCTACTACCAACCTGTAAGTGACAATTACAGCGCTGATGACAAGGCGGATATCGCTTCTTTCAATACCGACGGCGATCCCGAAGTCGACGGCTGGGCCGTTCAGCTTGACTCCACTCAGACCGGTCTCGGTTGGCTAGTCGGTTACGCCAAACGAGAGTTTGGCGCCAAGGTCGAAGCGACTGAATTCTACGCCGGTGGACGTTGGTTCACGGGTGGTTTGGAGGGCAGCGGATACCTGCTTGCGACTCTGCGTTACTCCAAAGGCCTTGAGGTTTCCGGCGGACCGCAAAGCGCTGAGTACTACGGCTATGGAGTCGGAATCGGTGTCATGCGTCAGATGACCGACAACATCTACCTCGACTTTCAGACCGCCTACTACGACCAAATCCGCGACATCGCCTTTGGCGGTCAAGACGTCGACCTGCACGGCGTCGTGTTTTCGGTCGGTATCGCCATCGCCCAATAGGCGAGGTTCGGCCCGGAAGGGACCGTAAATTGTGCTGACGAGAGGCTCGGATATTTTTTGAGCGGGCTCTCGTGCTGGAAGGGGATCGGAGTCTGGCCGCGCTCGTTATAGTGTGCGCCCACCGCTACCTATTTCAATCCAGATATGCAGACCCTCACGCGACCCGATTTCGACACGCTCTCCCAGAACTTCCACCACTGGGAAAAGACCGGCGACCTCATCGATCAATCCATCGATTTGATGCTCAACTTGCGCCAAAGCGGGCATCCTGGAGGGTCGCGATCGAAAGTCCCCATCCTGGTTGCGAGCACTTTGGGAGCCGGCATGCGCTTCGACATTCGCCGACCCGAGTTGGCGTTTGGAGATCGCTTCGTCTTGGTCGCGGGTCATACGTGCCCCGTCGTCTACGCGATGCTCGCGGTCTACAACGAAGCGTTGCGATTGCAGTACAAAGCGACTGGCGACGAACGCTACTTGGTTCCGAACGCGAAGGAACGTCAACTCACTTGGGAAGACCTCTTGTGGTTGCGTCACAACGGTGAACTTTCAGGTCACGCCGAGATGGAGGGCAAGACGCTCTTCTTCAAGTTCAATACCGGACCTTCGGGTCACGGCATGCCGGCAGCCGTCGGCGAAGCCATGGCGCTAAAGCACGCGGGCGCAAGCGAAGTCAACGTGTTCGCCGTTGAGGGTGAAGGCGGGCACACGGCAGGCGTTCATCACGAGTCAAAGAACTCCGCCTTCGGCTTGGGCCTGTCCAATCTGACAGTTCTGTTCGATTGGAACGATCATGGCATCGACTCGTTCGCCAACTCGGAAGTCGTCTCGGGTCATCCGCGCGATTGGTACGAGCCCTACGGCTGGCGCGTAGCCGGTACTGAAGACGGGACGAGCTATCCGGAAATCGCCAAGGCGCTTTTGAAAGTCGTTCACGCTGAAGACAAAGACGGCAAGCCGGGCATGGTCTGGTTCAAAACGCGGAAAGGTCGCGGGTATCACAAGTTTGACGCGGCTTCGCACGGCGCTGCTCACAAGCGCAACAGCGAGTTGTTCTGGAAAGGACGCGAAGAGTTTGCCGATAAGTACGGCATGAAGTTCGAGGGCGCTGGGGACACGAATGATCCCGGCGAAGAAGCTTGCCGCACGCAAACCAAGGGTTGGTTCGAAGCGATCTTCAAAGTGCTCGGCGACGACCCGGCTTTGGTCGAGTACTTGGCCAACACGTTGACCGAATTGGGTGAGAGCGTTCCGACCAAGCCCGAGGGTTATCGCTTGGATACGGAAGTCAACATGGCCGAAGATCGGTTCTGGCTTCAGCCCGAGAACCTGCCCAAAGCTCTATTTGTCGAGCCGGGCCAGAAAGCCCCGAACCGTCAAGGCCTCGGGACTTTTGGCGCTTGGGTCAACGCCTACGCCAACCGTGAAATGAAACGCCCACTCGTATTAGCCTGCTCTGCAGATCTGGCCGACTCGACCAACATCTCGGGTTTTGCAAAGCCCTATGGCGACTTTGAAGAGTCGAAGGGCTTCGGTTGGTACGACCGCAACAAGAACCTTGAAGGCTCTTTGCTGCCCCAGCAAATCACCGAGTTCGCCAATGCCGGCATTACGGTCGGCATAGCGACGGTCAACATGTCGAAGAAGCCGGAAGAGGAGTTCGTTGGCTATTGGAGCGCCTGCTCGACCTACGGATCCTTCTCCTATCTCAAGTACGGAATGATGCGGCTGTACAGCCAACTCGCCCAAGACTGCGAACTCAAAGTCGGCAAGGTTATTTGGATTGCCGGTCACTCCGGCCCCGAAACGGCGGAAGATAGCCGCACGCACTTCGGCATTCACTCGCCCAGCGTGACGCAGATGTTCCCAGACGGTCATGTGATCAACTTGCATCCGTGGAGCGCCAACGAAGTGGCGCCCGCTCTTGCCGCGGCCTTGATTAGCGACTGCCCGCTCATCGCGCTGCACTTGACGCGTCCGGCCGTGAATGTGCCCGACCGCAAAGCACTCGGCGTGCCTTCTTACCTCGAAGCCGCCAAAGGCGCCTACGTCATGAAGCCGCACGACCCCAGTCGCCCCGTCGAAGGCACGATTCTTGTCCAAGGCACGAGCACGACCGATTCGATTTACTCCATTCTTCCGCGCTTGATCGCTGGAGAAGGTCCCAACGTCAAAATCGTTCAGCTCGTGTCTCATGAGCTGTTCCAACGGCAGACCGAGGAATATCGCAACAGCGTACTGCCGCGCGAAGACTTCCTCGATTCGACCGTGATCTCCAATCAGTCGAGGCGCGCCATGCATGATTGGCTGCCGAACAAAGTGTCCGAGCGCTACGCCATGACTCCCGACCACGACAACCGTTGGCGGACCGGCGGCAGCCTGGACGAGATCAAGCGCGAGTCACGCATCGACCCGGATTCGCTCTGGGAAGGCATCGTGAAGTTCGCCGCCGAGCGCGATGCTCGATTGGCCGAATCCACGATCGCCAAGTAATCCTCCGTTAGGACCGACAACATGACGAATGAGAAAACTGGCGAACTGGTCACCTTGGCCGCTGGCTGCTTCTGGTGTGTAGAAGCCGTTTTGGAACAGATCGAGGGGGTCTTGGGAGTCCAATCGGGCTACATGGGCGGCGCGAGCCCAAACCCGACTTACCAAGACATCTGCACGGGAACGACCGGCCATGCGGAAGTGACGCAGGTTCGTTTTGATCCCGCCGTTCTCCCCATCGAGCACTTATTCGAATGGTTTTGGAGGCTGCACGATCCAACCACGCTCAATCGCCAAGGAGGCGATGTCGGGACGCAGTACCGATCGGCGATTTATTATCACACCGACGAGCAGCGCGTCGCGGCGGAAGAATCCAAAGCCAAGACAGATCGGTCCGACAACTTCAAGGATCCGATCGTGACGGAGATCACCGCCGCTTCGCAGTTTTTCGAAGCCGAGGATTATCATCAGGAGTACTACCGCCTCAATCAGTCACAACCGTATTGCCGCATGGTGATCGCGCCCAAGCTCGATAAGCTCGGACTTGATCATTAAGCGAACGAACGCCGGCCACTCGCGACTCTCAACCATGAAGCACACCGTGACGAACTCTTATCTGGCTACGGCGGCATCGGTCGCGTTACTGGTCCTAGGCTCCAGCGCTTGCCAAACTCCGAATTACGGACGTCCGCTTGATGCAGGCGCGCCCGCTCTGGTTCGCGTCGACATCGCTTCGCTCGAACTGCCAATCTCCTATCAATGGGAGGAGCGCGACGAGATCTTGCCGGCGCTCGAACGTTCGATCGCGTGGACGCGCCGAAAGCACGCCGAGCAGTTCTTCCCCATCGCCGGTGTCGAACACAGCCTCGCGCTCGCCAGCCTCGAACGCTTCCATCAAATCCTCGATGAGTCCTTCGATCGCGATGACTTCGAACGAGCCATTTATGAGGAGTTCGACGCCTTCAAGAGCGCGGGTTGGGATTCGAAAGGCGGCGGAGTGCTGTTCACCGGTTACTGCACGCCCCTGTTGATCGGCAACCTCACCCGTACCGAGCGATATAACATCCCGCTCTATTCGAAGCCGCCGGGTTTGGTCAAAGACAAGCGCGGCAAGACCTTGGGCCTAGAAACCGACCGAGGCTTGGATCGATTCCCCTCACGCCGTTCGATTGACGGCAACGGCCTCTTTGAAAACCAAGGCTTGGAACTCGCCTGGCTCGAAGATCCGATCGATGCTTACATCGCACACGTCAATGGATCGGCTTTTGTAGAGTTGCCCAACGGGGAACAGATCAAGCTCGGCTACTCGGCCAAGAATGGCCGTCCCTATTCGTCGCTCGGCAAACACCTCATCGAAGCTGGATACGTGCCTGCGGAGGACATGAACCTCTCCGCCATTCGAAATTGGGCAGAGGAAACTCCCGACCACTCGGTCAGCGAATTGCTGAATCGCAACCAATCCTACGTCTTCTTCCAACCGATTGAAGGCAATCCGCACGGCAGTTTGGACGTTGAAGTTACGGCCGGCCGATCGCTGGCAACGGACAAAAGTTTGTTCCCGCGCGGCGCGTTGGTCTTCGTCGACAGCGAGGTACCGAACGTCTACGGAAGATCGATCCGCTTTCAACAATTCATGTTCGATCAAGACACTGGGGGAGCCATTCGGACTGCGGGGCGCGCGGACATTTACCTCGGAATCGGACCCGATGCCGAAGCACAAGCGGGCGGGCTGCAATCGCCGGGACAGCTCTACTACTTCTTCCTCAAGCACCTTCCCACCGAGTGACCGGGGACAGACAAGAATCGGTCGGAAAGCTGTTGGCGGTGTGCCTCGGTTCGGGCGGACTCCCCAAGCTGGTTGTCGACGAAGCCACGATCGGCGAACTTGGCTTAGAGGGTGACGGACATCGATTCGAACTCCACGGTGGGAAGCATCGCGCCGTTTGCCTACTCGCCGAGGAGGAGGTCCGGTTGCTCGAAAAGGATGGGGTCGAAAACATTGAGCCCGGCGCGTTCGGCGAAAACCTACGGACTGAGGGAGTCGATTTTGACTCTCTGATTCCCGGCGACCGACTCGTTATCGGCGAGGAGGTCGAGCTTCAGATGCACGACCTCCGCGAGCCCTGCAAGACGCTCCAATCGGTCGATTCACGCTTTCCAGACCTGATGATCGGCCGCAGCGGCATTCTGTGCGAGGTCATTCGCTCGGGCGCGGTTCGCCCCGGGCAGTCAATTCGCGTGGTTCCCGCGAATTAGCTGTTTTCACGTGTTCAGAAGCTCGTGCTCCCGTTCGATCTAATGATAGCTATGATGTCGCGCTTATTGACTGATTACTGAACCAGGACGCTTTTCTGATGGACGAGAATTACTACCCCGAGACCTACCACATCAAGCCCGTTGAAGGTTCAGACCAAGTCGAATTGGTCATCAACGCAACCGATGGAAACATTTGGGAGTACGGGATTCCGTATAGCCGCGAGACGGGTCGCTACGCCTTCGAGGAAATCGATGTTCTCGAACTCGACTTCGGCATGGAGTTTCGCGAGAAGGTCGAAGACGAACTCGACGCGCTCGTTAAGAAAATCTGCGACCTCTAAAAGAGCCAATCGCTCTGCGAGCTCTAAAATAGCCTAGCTCGACTTCAAAAAGAGCAAGCGCTACTGCTTACAGACTCGCGGCCAGTAGATAGGTCAATGCCAAGCGCGGCGAACACGCTCGAGCATCCGGCGGTGCGAAGCGTGAACGTTGAGTTCTAGTGCGCGATCGATCATGCGATCGGCTTCTTCCAGCTTGCCCATGCGCGCATAGACTTGCGCCAGACGCGTCATCGCCAGCAGGTGATCCGACAACTCCACGGATCGCTTGTAAGCCTCCAACGCTCCGACATCGTCGCCCAAGCGACTGAGGATCATGCCTCTCACGTAACTCGCTTCAGACTCTTGCGGGTCACGCGCGAGCGCGCGATCCACCCAAGAGCACGCTTGTCGCAACGAGTCTTCGTCCACGCTTTCGAATCGCTCCAAGGTGACTGTCGCCGCCGCAGAAATCAGACGGTCGATTCCAACCAGAGGATCGGCGAGCGCCTTTTCGAAACATTCCATCGCCCGCCTAAGGTCGCCCCTTCGCGCGCAAACTTGACCCGCCACGAAACTCGCGCGCGGATCCACTTTCACCAATTTGCAATAAGCTTCAATCGCTTCGCTGGCCTTCTCGGGTAAATCCAGATCGAGTCGGACTTCGGCCAAACCCAACCACGCTTCTGCATGACCCGGGTTCGCTCGCACGGCGATTTGAAAGTTCTTTTCGGCTGCCCTCGCGTAACCCCGCGAGCGCAACAATTGTCCGTTCATGAATCGCAGGTCCGCATCATCAGGAAATAGCGTATTGCCCACATCGAGCCGATTCTGAGCCCGCTCCTTGTGCCCCAACTCGATCAATGCTCGCGCGGTCTCTAAGTGCGTTCGAGAGTTGACGCTGCCAAGCTCTTCGACGGCACGCATCCAATAATCCTCCGCCGCCAGCCAATCCCCTCGACGCGTGGCCGCATCGGCCGCTTCAATCAACGATTGATCCTGCCCCACCGGGTAACTGACGCATCCGCTTACCGACAAGAAACTGGCCGCCCAGAAGCCCAGCCCGCAAAATCTTCCCCAAGAAGCTCTGTTCATCAAATTGCCGAGCGTATTAGCGCCTACCTGCATCATCTTCTTCTATCGTACTTTCCTGGGCCCGGTTTCGAGTTCGCCCCGCTTTTTTCCCTCATCAAATTCGGCACCCATGGCTCTGGAGGCACTTTTTTTTGACGTTGGTAGGACGCTCCTCACCGAGGAACCGTCCAGATTTGAGATTTATGCGGAAGCCGCTCGGTCCCGCGGACACGATTTGACCGAGGATGCCATGAAGCGCGTCATGCGCACGGCCAACCAAGAGGTAGCGGCGAGCGACGGCGGCGCATACAGGTACACCGATGCGTGGTTCCGAACCTACATCCATCGCATCTTTTGCCAGGACCTTGGTCTGCCCCCCCAAGTGCTGGATGAGCTCACAAATGAGTTACTGGAGCGATTCTCCAACCCCACCACCTTTCGCATCTTCCCCGGCGCTCACGAACTGCTCGGTGAGCTGAAAGAGCACGGCTTGAAGCTCGGCGTAATCTCGAACTGGGGCGAGCGCCTCGTTGCATTGCTCGAGAGGTGTGAACTGCGGAGCTACTTCGACGTTGTACTGTGCTCCGCCGCCGAAAAAATGGAAAAGCCAAACCCCGACCTGTTTCACCTCGCGCTGGAGCGTGTCGGCGCCTCCGCCGCGAATGCGGTGCACATTGGGGATCATCCCGTCGAGGATGGCGGCGCTCAGGCCATCGGTATGGACTACGTCATGCTCGATCACTTTGCTCAGTCACAGCCCAGCACCGCCGATGGATTCGCGATTGTCCGTAGCTTCGAAGACTTACGAATTCATCTCAGCAATCATCTAGACCAGTAGAAATGGCATGAGCACCGACTCGAACACCAATAGCGCAGAAGGTCAGACCGAAGCGGAAATCGAACAGCTGCGGGGCAAGCTGCGCGAGTTGCGCGAGAGCCTTGACGCCGTGTTTTATGGCTATCGGGCCGAAGTCGATCTGCTCATCCAGGCCTTCCTGACCGGTGGTCATATATTGCTGGAGGGAGCACCAGGCCTCGGCAAAACCACGCTCGTCCACGCCCTCGCCGGAGCCCTCGATCTCGACTTTGGGCGCATTCAATTTACGCCCGACTTGATGCCCGCCGACATTTTGGGCTCGCGCATCCTCCTCGAAGATCCCGCCACCGGTCAACGCAGTTTCAGCTTCGAGCGCGGGCCGATCTTCGCCAACGTGATCTTGGCGGATGAAATCAACCGAGCCACGCCGCGGACGCAATCGGCGCTACTCGAGGCCATGCAGGAGGGGCAAGTGACCCTGCACGGAACTTCCCATCCGCTCGATCAACCCTTTCTCGTCATTGCGACCGAGAACCCCGTCGAGATGGAAGGCACCTATCCCTTGCCAGAAGCCCAACTCGATCGTTTTGTATGCAAAATTGAGCTTGGCTCGCCTGGACAAGCTCAACTAGTCAAAATCCTGAGCGAAACGACCGGTGCCAATGTTGCGGAACTCAGTCCCTGCCTCAGCAAAGACGCGATGTTGCGCACCAGACAACTCGTGCGAGAAGTCTTGGCGTCTTCGGATATCATTGCGCTCGTCGCGAACCTCGTACGAGCGACCGATCCCAAATCGGACAACGCCCCCGACTCCATCAAGCGGTTCGTGCGCTTCGGAGCAAGTCCGAGAGGTGGCCAAGCCATTCTCTTGTTAAGCAAAGCTCGCGCCTTATCAGCCGGCCGTGTTTTCGTCACACGTGAAGACGTTGAAGCTACCGCTTGCCCCGCTCTGCGCCACCGGTTGGTGCTCGGCTACGAGGCTGAGGCGGCCTCAATCGTTCCGGATGAACTGATTCGCGAAGCACTGAATTCGCTGGGTTAGTCCACGCCCCTCAGCGCCAGGCAAGCTGCCCGGCAAAGAGCCCTCGCGAGACGAAAAAGCGGAGTGTCGCGTTCGACCGAATCCCGTCCCCCGGGTGGCCGTAGCAAACTCCGCTTGAATGGCTTCGGGCAGAACCCGGTCCCGTTATTCGTCGCCTTGAAGCAACTTTGAAAGCTCGTCGAGGTCGACGTCGCTGGTTTCATCGGACCGAATCGGCCCCATGGACTTGAACTTGACGAGCTCCTTCGGAGTGCTCATCTCGACACCTGCTCCACGAGTGCGGCGGTTCGATTCGACCGACCCAATCGTTCCGTTTAAAACGTTCGGAAGGTCGTCGGGCAGTTGCTCCCGACGATCGAGGGCACGCTTCGCACGCTGACACACCTTTAAGGTGTCGCCGAGGTTTTTCTGAATGCGAGTCAACCGATCTATATCTGCATCCGGCCCAGTGAGAGAGCGTCGCACTTTAGCGCCGGCGACTTCGAGCACGGCGATCAGGCAATTCAATTTGCGCTGCAAGCGTTGCCGGTACTCGGGTGACTCGAGGTTGGAATCAGAGAATGATGAATCGTCAGGTTGTGCGGTCATGGTGTTTCCTTAGCTGTTTCGATCCGCGACTTGCGGTCTCACGGACAAAGGAAGACTACCTCAGAAAATGACAATGGCACCGATCAGTTGGGCCGTCTCGAGCACCTCGAACTCGGCGTTCTTTATGACCCGGAATTCCTTTCCGGACCAACCACGTTTGCGGCTCAAATAGCCTGCTAGAGCGCTAAACCGCCGTATTACCGACTTTTTACTATTTCGAGGGAATCGCCCGGGGCATCACTCACTTGGTGAGTGGTTACGACTGTTCGCTGAGCAATGCTGGGATCTGCAACAGCATGGTGAACTGACTGAAATCGCCCAACGTAGCTTCGATACGAGCCAAAATGAGCTCGCTACCGATTTCGTAAGTGAAGTTGGGGATGGCATCTGATGCAACACCTTGGCAGCCAATCGATCGGCACGAGAGCTGCGCGTCCTGCTTCCACTTTCGCAAAATCGCGTCAGTGGAACCACCGACAAAGTTGCCCACTTCGAGCATGGCGTCCTTGGTGGAGCGATCGAGTGTGTTCCTTGCGCGGTGGGCTTTGACGCCCTCGTCGGGCATCACCATCAAGTAGCAGGCCACGCTCACTGCGTCCGGTAGCGGCACCAGAAGACACCCCTGATAAGCTTCGCCCTCGACTTGGAATTCAAGTCGGAAGGAAATATGAATCCCGCCGTCGGCAGCAACGCGTCCAGTTATGCGTTCGACCTCAATCGAGTCAATCGAAAGATCGCGGTCGATGATCATCGAGAGATCGCTTCCAATTTGATCGCCAATGCGTTTAACGAGCTTCTTGTCGTTTGGCGCCTTTACTTCGTTTCCCATTAGGCTTTTCCACCTCTCCGATTGCCTATAACCAACTCGATTGAGATTGCTCCACTCGATAGTCGGCGGCCGAGGGGCGGGGAATCACGCTCCCAAGATTCCATTTTACTCGGCAACCCGAGTTGAAATTCGCCCTGAGTATCGAGCGCAAAAGACCTAGGGGATCCAGCTGCCATGTTGGCGAACTCGCCAACTGCGTCGTCGATATTTTCCTGGCCGACCTTTTCGGTCGAGACTTGCTCGAAGGGAATCATCAGCGAGTTCAGCAGGGCTTGAACGCAGGTTTGATGCTGCGGTAGCAAGCTCGCGCCATTCAATGGCGTTTCCGCGTCAAGCGAAGTCGGAGATGTCGTCGGTTGGGTCAATTGGGAATCTGTCTCAAATCTGCGAGTGCATTCAGGGATTCTGCACAGTTAATAACTGTCGCTTTCATCGCTCGAAGAACGCTCTCGGAACTCTCCTGTTCGGTGATTCCCATCCACCGATCTGAATCAATCTCAGATTTCCTTATGTAATAGGGTGCGGCTCCCGGGGGAGAAGCCCTCGCTCGATAGCATCGCGCTACCTACGAGAATACTCCGAGTCGCCTCTGGGGCGGGTGATGGTGCCGGGGGCTAGGAGCACCGCGGAGCTAGAGTCGACTCAAGGCTTCTAGAGAGCCGAGTTGATCATTCCGAGCAGGTGAGCTTCAGGTACCTCACCGACGGCGATCATGTCGTGGCCG
>JBLINP010000017.1:0-29823 GCA_047639415.1 Planctomycetota bacterium
CACTTTGCAGATACTGGCGTCCTCGACGACCTTACAAGGTCGTCTGCGGGGGCAAGTATCTGCAAAGTGCCAGCAGGAACCAATTCGAGGCGTTTTGCCTCGCGGTTCATGAATAATCCGGGCTAGCAGCCCGTTGAATAACTACCTACCACGACAAAGCCCTCTCCGCCGCCGCTGCGTCGGACTCGCCGAATCGTGCTCGACGTCCCGAAAGGGCCGCCTGCGCCGTCTCGCTTTCGCCCTGTTTGCCGCGACGAAGATGGCTTCGTCTCGATACGGCACTTTTTAAAGCAGCCTGCTACCAACCGAAGCCAAGTCGAACGGATACCAAGCGAGGTGTTCTGGTGAGACTCGCGATCGTTATGCTCGGACACCGTGAAAGCCAAAGTTTTGATCATTGGGGGGGGCGTGATGGGCACCAGCATCGCCATGCACCTCGCGGACCGCATGGATCCGTTTGGAGACCCGCTGGTTTTGTTGGAACGGGCGCCGGCCTTGGCGGCGGGATCGAGCGGACGTTCTGGAGCGATCCTACGCACACAATACGCCGACCTTAATGTGGCGCGCATGGCTCAGACCTCGTTGCGCGACTACAGCACTTTCATGACTCGCACGGGCCGCGACATCGGCTTCCACAAGGCTGGCGCGTTGACTCTCGCCGGACCTCTCGCGCCCGAATGGATCGAGCGAACGCGCGATTGTGTGGAGATGTTGCAAGCGGGAGGGCTCAAGACGGAGTTGGTCGATGCAGCGAGGATGCGCGCGTTGATTCCGGGAATCGTCGTCGCTGACGATGCGATCGGCGCGTGGGAACCGGACTCAGGATTCGTGGATCCGGTTGCGACGGTGGAAGCCTTTGCGGCGATTGCTCGCACTCGCGGAGCGGTGACTCGATTGGGCGTCGAAGTGACGTCCCTCTTGCTTGCCGGTGATCGCATCACGGGAGTAGAAACCAGCGAAGGTCGGTACGAAGCGGAGCAAGTCATTCTTGTCGCCGGTCCGTGGAGTCATGCGTTACTCGCCCAGGCGGGCCTCAACTACCCCCTGCGCGCCGTACGTCCCGAGCAACACTTTCTGGCCATGCCGCACGAGCGAAGAAACCCCAGTCAGGCGAATGACTTCGATGACTTTGAAGGCGGATCCGACCTCGATGCGCTCGCACGTTTAGAACAAGCGGCCGCCGAAAAAGCCGAAACACAGGGCGTTGCTCATCCTGTGGTGATCGATCTCGAACTCGGTTTTTATTCGCGCTGCGTCCCGGATCGCAAAAGCACGCGTGTGGGCAAAATCGAATACGAATCCGATGCGGTGGTTGCCGACCCCGATTCGCTTGACGAGCAGGTCAGCGACGAGATGAAGACTTGGGCTCGACAGGCACTCTCCCAAAGAATGCCCGTTTACGCCGAGTTGCCGGACACTGCATCCGAAGCGGCGCTCTACACGTTGACGCCGGACGCGCAGGCCTTAATCGGCGAAGTTGCGGGAGCGCGTGGCTTGATCGTCGCCACCGGGTTCTCAGGCCACGGCTTTAAATTGGCTCCGACGATCGGCGAAGGCGTGTGCCAAATGGTAATGGGCGATCCCGTGACGGCCCTCGATCCCGATTTTTTCAACCCGCAGCGCTTTGAAGGCAGAGCGGTTCATTGGGGCGGAAAATTCGGTTTGTAAGCAGTTCAGCCCGAGATCAAACTTGTGATTCGCACGCCGTAATTGTCGTCCATCGTGACGATTTCGCCGCGCGCAACGACCTTGCCGTTGACCAGGATGTCGGCCGGCTCGTGTGCTTCGCGATCGAGTTCAATTAGAGAGCCCGAACGTAGGTCGATCAACTCGGCGAGGGTCAACTTGGCTCGTCCGACTTCGACAGTGACCTTGACCGGAACGTCGGTCAAGTTGCCGAGGCCCAGTGCGGAGCCGGTTGTAGCGGTAGCTTCAAGCTCTTCGAGTTCATTGGCTTGAATGGCAACGGCTTCAGTGGCTTCCTCGATTTTTTCTTCGAGGTCTTCTGTGATTTCTTGTTCTTCGGCCATAGCTTTTTCCTATTCGACGCCTTCCGGGCGGGGGCTGACTTCGATGATTCGAACGGCACGATTGCCGTTATGAGTACCCATTTCTGCTGTGCCAAACTCGTAACCTTCAACACGCAGTTGAAGCGGATCAGATAACGCGGTTCCGAGCGGAATCACGTCACCGATTTCGATGGCCAGCAAGTCGTTCAATGGAATTTCACTGGATCCGAGATAAGCACCGAGTTCGATGTTGACCGGATTCAGGTGTTCGGGAAGCGCAGCGGCAGCTTCATATTCGGGATGATCGGAGTCGTCTGACTTCATGCCTGGCAAGTACAGGTGGAAGGTGCTGCCCTCGCCAACCCCTTCAATTCGAATGGCGACCATCAATCGATGCGCTTCGGCTTCCGGTCCAGGGTCTTGCCAGGGCGTAATGTCCTCGACGATCGAAATGACGCCGTGTTCGGATGCTTCGAGATTCAACGTGCGCGTCACGACGTCCACGACCGATGACAAAATGTCGTCGAGCATGAAGCCTTCGATGTGCGAGAGTTCGCGCGGTTCGGGCGTTCCCGCGGAGCCGAGTTGTAACTCGATAGCTTGGACGGCCGCTCGGATGTCCCACTGAATCCACGCCGGTTGACCAGCGATCGTGAAACCAGCCAAGGCGAAAGGCGCTTCCAATTGATCGAAAATTCCCTCGGCGCTGACCTCGCTGACTTCCAGTGCTTCAGTTCGAAGAGGGCACTTGAAGAGCTCTCGCAACCTTTTGTCGAGTTGCGGAAGCCCCAATGTCAGCGATCTTTGAAAGCCGACGAGGCTTTCACCGCTGAATCGGCGCGGTTGATTGAAGTTACGTTGAACCACGGCGGCAGGAGTTTCCTCGCTGCTGCCCTCCTGGACGATGGCGTTGATAGCCTCGGCCTCTTCTGGTTCTACGTTGGTACTCACGGGTCTACTGAATGATGAATTTGACTTTGTAGAGGTTGCGCACGCGGCCTTTGACGCCGACTGGAACATCACCGATAAAGGTGGGCTCGATGCCGGTTACGTTGACATACACCGTTCGACCTAAAGCGTCTTTAAGCATTAGGTTCTCTTCGGTGCCGTTGTACTCATAAACTTCGCCGTCTCCGAGACGAAGGCTCTTGGCGGGCGCGTCAACGGCGATGTTTTGGGTGTAAAGCGGGTCTCGCATGGTCGATTCGAAGATCGAAATGCCAGGGCGAAGCTGGCTGGGGTCATCGACCATCATCGGAGCTTTCGTATCCCCAATATGCACCGGGAAGAGCAGGGGCTCGACGGAGGAGGTCAGTTGTTCAATGAAGATCTCCTGGGTGCCGACCTCGAGTACATCGTCTGGTGTCTTTTGAGTGGCGATCGTGAGCAAAGTGTCCTGAAGTTTGGCGAGGTAGAGCGGATCGGCGATGCGAACGGAACCATAAGGCTCTTTATAAGCGTCGAATTCGACTTTCAGATCCATCACGAGGAAGCGCTTGCCCTCACCGGAGAGATTCACGGTCATCGCTTCGCCTTCAAAAGCCAAAGGCATGATGAAGGGGCCATCGAAGATGGGGGTCTTGCCGTCGCCGGGAACGGCCAGCATGGCGCCGATACCAGCGATCGCAACGAGGGACAAGGCGCCGCCGCCCATGAATAAACCCTTCTTGCTCGAAGACGGTTGTTCTGCGCCTTCAACGGTTTCTTCAGCGGGTGTTTCTTCTTCAGCCATGGTGCAATCTCATTTTTCAGGGGTGATTAATCGTGCGTCAACACTGCGAGTTCCGACGCCGGGTTTATCGATTTCCGCGATCCAAGCACGAGCTTCGATTCGGTTGTCGGGCAGTCCGAGTTCGTTGACGAGGTAGTTGCGTACGGCGCGCGCTCTAGCGAACGCAAGCCATTGATTGTTGGATTGGTGGGCTTCGCCTGCATCGAACGCATGCCCTTCGAGAATCAGGACTTGTCCCGGTGCAGGATTGAGCGTGTCGGAGACGATTTCCAAATAGGTTTCGGTCGCGCTGCTTAGCGTTGATGAATCCAATTCAAAGGTGGCAATGGTCGGTTGATTCAGTTCGTCGTGAGGCGTCAGCGCTTCGGACAAAGTCGCTCGAATGAGTTCTTTGTCGCTGGCGTCTGCGTGCTCGGCACGTCGGTCCACATCTTCTTCGGGAGGCAAGTTGAAGCGTGTTCTGATCTCGCTGAAAATTTTCGCTTCCTCATCACCATCTAGCACTCCATCCAATCCGAAAGACCGAATTGCGACGACGAAGGATCCGACACCTTTGGCTAGAAGGCCTGATTGCTGCTCTTCAGCGAGGGATACGAGCAAAATGAAGAATGTGAGGATCAGGGTCATCATGTCACCGAACGAGACCATCCAGGCCGGTGCACCTTCCTTGGGGGGATCGTCATCCATTAGAAGCCACCCCGTTCTGAATCCTTCTTCTCAGCCACGTAGTGATCGGTACGCGTTTGAGAAAGCGAGATCACGCGGATTTCGACGCGACGATTTTCTAGACGGCCTTCGAGCGTTTCATTGTCACCTCTTGGACGAACCTCACCGAGACCTGCGATTTGCAAGAGATTGGGATTCAAGTCACTTGAGGCGAGCATGACCTCGACAGCTTCGATGGCTCGTTTCAACGAAAGCGATTCGGCGTTGGGGTGCTCCGAGTTGGATTGAAACGCGTTATCCGAATATCCCTCGACCACAACCAAGTGTTTGTAGAACGACATGACTTCCGCAAGTTCTTCTAAGCTCTTGGCTAGCTCAGGATTGACTGTCGATGAACCAGGTTTGAAGGAGCACTCTGGACCGAAGACGATTTGTAGTCCGTCTTTCATTGCCGAGAAGTCCATCTCCTGGTGCTCATCGGTCTTCTTCTGACCCATTTCCTCGAGGTTCTCTTCGAGTTCCTCAACAGGGCGGCTGTGCGATTGATCGGCACCGCGGCGGATGTCAGTTCCTGCAACGATGTCTTCGTCTAACGTCTCGCGCGCTAGATGACCGCCCCTTGATTTGACGGCACCTCGCGTACCGGACATGAAGCCATCGACCCGCAAGCGGTCGTGATCCTCAGTACTAGAGAACGTCAAAAGCAACACGAAGAAAGTAACGAGCAAAGAGATCATGTCGGTGAAGGTGACCACCCAATCGGGTGCTCCCTTCGGTCCGCTCGGCTCTTCCGCCTTTTTCTTCTTCTTGCCCACGTCGATAACTTTCGTTGATTACGCTTCGACGGCGTCGCGAGTTGCGGGAGCGAGGAAGCTCTTAAGCTTCTCTTTGATGAGCTGAGGTTTCTCGCCCGATTGAATGGCGACAATGCCTTCAATCATCAATTCGCGGAGCAAGATTTCTTCCTTCGAACGGACATCCAATTTGCCAGCCAAGGGAATGAAGACCATGTTCGCGAGCACAGCTCCATACAGCGTTGTGAGGAGCGCGGTCGCCATACCTGCACCAATCGATGAGGGATCTGACAAGTTTTGGAGCATCTGCACCAAGCCAACCAGCGTTCCGATCATTCCGAAGGCGGGCGCCATCGCGCCACAAACGTCGAGCATGGTTTTGCCCGCCGAGTGACGCTGTCGCTGCCATTCGGCTTCAATCTCCATGATGTCGCGAACGGTCTCCGCAGAGAAACCGTCGATTACGAGTTGGATGCCCTTTCCGAAGAAACGATCGTCAACTTCCTTGAGCTTTTCCTCGAGTGCAAGCAATCCCTCTTTGCGCGCCAAGTTCGCGTACTCGATGACGCGAGCAATCTCATCCGAAGGCGCGTTCATCTTGAAAAAGACGGTGCGCATCATCACCGATACGAGGCTTTTGATGTCCCCGAACGGGAAGTTCATCATGATGACTGCGAAAGTGCCACCACCCACGATGGCCATCGACGGGACGTGAATGAAGATTCCAAGTCCGCCCGGTCCTACCGCCATAGCGAAGAGGACGAGGCCGAAGGCTAAAAAGAAGCCGATTACTGTTGCTAGATCCATGGGGATGGGGACGCCAAGTCACACCGGGGAATGGCGCAAACACACGTGGGGAGAGTTCGGGGAGAACTCGATCCCATCTATATCGGCAGTCACCCGATCACTCTTGACGGGCGCGGGCGCTCTCGGAGTAGAAATGTCTTCCCGGGCGTGGATTCACACTTTTCGAGAGAGCGTGAGTTCGACGTTGAGCCGCGCGGTCTACTCCGACAGCGCGCTGAAAGCTTCGACGTATTCCATCCACTTCGCGGGTGGAATGGCGTTTAGCAGCTCCGAAGAGCGCTTCGCTTGCAAATTGCTGAGAATGAACGCGGCGTCTTTGGGCTCGTATGCGATCAGTCGCGTGACGTGCTCGGAGACTTCACCCTTTTCAAAAAGTTTGGCAATTTTGACCCAGCGCGGAGCGTTGGGACCATTTTCAGCGTCCTCGTCACGACCCAATTCGGCCGCTCTAAGGTTGAGCTCCTCTTCCAAGGTTTCGAGATCGTCTCGAATCTGCTCCATGGTCTCAAACTGATCGGTGAGCAACTCTTCGCGCTCGCCAACTCGAGCCTCTCGAAGTTCGATTTTATGCTTTCGCTCTTCGTAGCTGAGCTTGGCTGTTTTCAGTTCCGTCGCCAAGTCGCCCAGTTCGTCGGCCGTGAAAGGCGATTGCAGCGCATAGGCGGATAACAGCCCAATATTGGCTTCAATCACCTGTTTCGTCGTGAAGATGACACCATCGCCGAGCTCTCCGAGAACTTCGTTGGTCTCCTCGGGCTCACCCTCTTCTTCGGCGAAGAGGGAGCCAATCAAAGTAAGATCGGAAAGTGGAGTTCCCGACATAGCTGCGAAACCTAAAAAGGCGCAGACGAAAAGGCTCAGGCCACCGAGAGCCATCACAAGTAGTTCAATTGACTTGGTCATGATGCGGGAACGCCAACAGGCGCTATCTGTTTAATCGGTTGTTGGAGAACCATCGCTAGAGGGTTTGTTCTTGAGCGAGCGACGCGAAGAGGCCCATTCGTCGGTTTCGGCGTCCTCGATCCGCACCATTTCGATGCGGTGAAGTTCCTTCTGACGATCTTCAAGCCTTTCGAGGGCTTGTCGATCTCGTTCGCGATCCGTCCACGTCTGCCGGGAATCTTCGGCGACGCTGCGTCGTTCGGAAGCGACACGACGTTTCGCTGCTAACGCATTCCAACTACGCTCCAAGGCACGATCAGCGGACAAAACGGCACCAGGCGAAAAATCATCGGAGCGTTGCAGCTCGGTGAGTTCGGCCCGCGCATTCGCAATGTTCACACGCAGATCGTCGCTAGCTCGTTCTGCGCGTATGGATTCACTCTCGGCCGTTAGCCAATCCGAGCGCGCTAGGCGTTCGGAGATCTCACGGGCGCGTTGGACTCTTGCCAATCTAAATTGAAAACGCTTCATCGGTTAGACCCCCAGCGCCATCTTCAAGAGTTCGAGCGTGTCTGCACGAGATGAAAACTCGCGCGGTGTTTGTTTGAGGAAGAGTTCGAGTAGCGGCATGCGCGTTATCGCTTCGTCGAGATCGGGATTGGTGCCAGATCGATACGCTCCGACTTCAACTAAGTCACGGCCCTCTTTCCAAGCAGCTAACAGCCGGCGCAAGTTGCGCGCGCACTCTTCGTGCTCTGGATCGACAAGCTCACTCATCAATCGCGAAAGGCTGGGCAAAATGTCGACCGGCGGAAAGATGCCGCGTTGGGCTAGGTCGCGCGAAAGATAGAGGTGGCCGTCGAGCAATCCTCGCAAAGTGTCCGCAACCGGCTCGTTGGGGTCATCGCCGTCCAATAGAACCGTGATCAAACCGGTGATCGATCCCTTTTCAGTGCGGCCCATACGCTCGATCAATTTCGGAACGGTGGCGAAGAAGCTCGGCGGATAACCGCGCACCGTCGGGGGCTCGCCAGCGGCAAGACCGATCTCGCGCGCCGCACCTGCGAAGCGCGTGATGGAATCCATGACAACCAATACGTTCTTGCCCTGATCGCGAAAGTACTCCGCGACGGTTACGCCAACGAAGGGCGCTAGGTAACGCTCGATCGGGGGACGGTCAGAGGTTGCTGCGATGACGACCGCTTTCTTACGACCTTCCGGACCGAGCACGTCTTCGAGGAATGCGCGGACTTCGCGACCACGCTCGCCGACGAGTACGCAAACCACGACGTCTGCATCGGATCCGTTTGAAATTTGTCCCAGCAAGGTCGACTTACCGACACCGGAACCTGCGAAGATTCCCAGGCGTTGGCCCTGGCCCAGCGTTATGGCGGCGTCGATTGAGCGAACGCCGGTTGTGAGAATCTCGGTGATTGGAGTTCGATCAAGCGGCGTGGGAGCATCCTGTCGAACGAGTCGCCGTTCTGGCAAGTTCGTGATCGATTTGTCCGTGACGTCATCTAAGGGCAGACCGAAACCATCGATCACGCGACCTAGTAATTCGTCGCCGACGCCAACAGTGAAGGGTGCGCCGAGCGCAGTGACTTCTTGATTGGGTGCAATGCCTTCGAGGTGACCGTGCGGCATGAGCAAAGTCGTCGTGCCGCGAAAGCCGACCACTTCGGCGTCGATGGGGCCAGCTGCACCACGTTGAATTCGGCACACTTCGCCCATTGCTGCGGGCAAACCGGTCGCTTCGATCATGACGCCAGAGACAACGTCGACGAGTCCACGCCAGTACGGCCGAGCGCCGACTTCGATGTGTTCAGCGCATCGTTCGAAGTCGAGACTCAACGTAGCTCACCAAAAATTCGTTGACCGATCGTTTCGACAGCGCGGTCGAGATCGCGCACCAATAAACCATCGGGGGTTGTGATGTGAACGTCGCCAACAGGAACGGAAACGTCGGCTTCAATTTGGGTGCCGGAACGGAAGGTCACATCCTTCAAACGCTCTATGTCCTTAGGGTTGAGATGGACGGTGCAATTGCGACGTCCAGTTCCACTTTGTTCGAGCGCATCGCGTACGACAGCTTCGAGGTCGTAACGATCGGATTCGACTTCTACGCGCAGGAGTTGACGTGCAATCGCAAGGCCGAGTCGAATCGAATCGCCAGCAATTTGCGTTCGCGCGGCCGTTCCTATTTGGTCGAAGCGATCACCAGCTTCCTCGAGCGAATTGGCGGCGGTTGCAAAGGCTTCCGCTCGTCCCGCTTCGGCTCCGTCGAGCCTTGCGTCGCTGATAAGGCCGGCCACGACTTGATTCAACCCGGTGTCGGCGTCACCAACGATGCGCACCTTGGTCGGTGGAGTTGAGAGTATGAGTTTCATGATGATCAGGTCACCATTTCTTCGCCGGAGCGAGCGGGACTGAACTCGCCCGACTCAATCATGCCGCGAACGGTGGTCATTACTTGCGAACGTGCTGCAAGCACTTCACTCAAAGGCATGGCGCCCGCAAGCTCGCGTTCTTCGGCAACCATGTCGCGAACTCGCGAGCTGAGGTTGGCCATGATGTTATTTTCGATATCGGGCTGGCAGGCTTTGAGCGAGATCGACAGCGTGCGCGTGTCGACCGACCCCAAGATCTTCTGCATCGAACGCTTATCGATGTCTGCCAAGTCGTTCCAAGCAAACATGTACTCACGAATTCCTTCGGCTGTTTCCTCGTCGTCGTCCGCAATTCCTTGAAGCACAGTTTGCTCCGTCTCGGTTGCGGAGAAGTTGAGCATGCTCGCGATCGTTTGCAGCCGTTTCTCTGGATTGACTTCAACGGGGCCATCGCTACCAGTACCGATAGTTTCGAGGACGCGTTGAGCGATACTTCGCAAGATGTCTAATCCGGGCGGCACCAAACTCGTCATGCGCTTGACTATGCCAAGCGCGTCATCGGGTTCGAAGGAGCTGAGTATCGTGGCCGAAAGAGCCGGATCGATATGGGCTAGAATCAACGAGCAAACCGCCGGCGATTCCTTAGATAACGCGCGAGTGACGTCACTGGCAGGTAGAGCCTCGAGTTCCAAGAACGGATGTTCTTGAAGTTTGCGGTTGCGCAAACGATCTACGATGTTGCGAGACTCTTGCACACCAACGCCTTGTTTGAGGAATTCGCCAAGTTCACTTTCGTTCTTAGGCTTGACCGCTAACGGGCCAGTGCTTTCGATTGCGAAACCGCGTTTGAGTTCGGAGATCTTCTTCTGCGTCGCGATGGTCGGATCAATCCGAGTCATGGCTTCCGCAACTTCGGTCAAGATTTCTTGATCGATATGCTTGAGCACCGCTGATGCCGCATCGGCGTCCAGCGAAAGTAAGAAGGTCGCGACCTTATCAATGCCTGTAAATTCTTCAGCCACTTCTATTACCTACGCAGCTTTCTCGTTGCCAGCCCATGCGGTCAGGATTCGACCGACACGTTCGGGATCACTCTTCACCAGTTCGTCAATCTGCGCTTGCGCGAGACGTTCGAGCATTTCTTCGTCTTCGGAAAGAGCTCCGACGGCTTCGGCAGTTGTCTCGGGAGGTGCCTCCCCTTTCGATGCGCCTTTGAGACTCTTCATCAGAATGAAGAGGAAGGCAACGGCCGATAGGATTTCAACGCCGCGTTCAAGCAGCATCTCCACCATCGGACTCGGTTCCGACGGAGCTTCTTCACCTTCGGCAGCAGCTCCTCCATCGGTGCCCTCGCCATCGGCGCCTTCTACTGCTTCGACGGGAAGCAACGAGGTGAAGGGGATCACGGAAGAGGAGAATCCGTCTTTGCGCTCTTCGGAGAACCCGACGCTTTGCTTCACGTTCTCCTCTAAGATCGATTTCTTGTCGGCCAAGCCTTCGTCGATGTAGAGCGCGATGCTCAACCGCTTCAGGGTCGGAGTCAGGTTGACCGTCCGTTTGGTTTCTCGCGGCACGAAAAAGGTTGTCGTGGTGTCATCGGCTGTAGCAACCGCATCTGTTTCTTCACCAGATCCACCACCAGGAACGGCAGCGGAATCAACACCGAATTCACCGACATTCGAGCCAGGGCCGGCTGGACCACCAACGCCTGAACTCGCCCCGCTGGGGGTCGAAGATTTTGTGATCGTTTGAGATAACGCCACACTCTTCTCGGGGTCCGCTGTTTCAGCGACCGTCGTTGTTAGTTCGTTAGCCCAATCAGAGATGACCGTTACGTAGGCGTGGCCTTCACCGAAGATCTTGGTGAGCACCATGTTGGCGCGATCCTCGAGGTCTTGTTCGTACTGCAACTTCTGGTCGAGCCAATTGCTCGATCCTGACCCGCCATCTTCGAGGCTGGCGCCATCGTAGAGACTGTTGCCGGATTGATCGGCGATCGTCAAATCGCTGGGTTTGATCGCAAGTCCAAACTGCACCAAGCTGGCGACCGTCTGACTTTGTCCTTTACTCAACGTTTCGGAGCGTCGTAAGGACAACATGACGGAACCCGTCTTGCGCGCTCCGACGCCGAAGGGTGTCGAAGCTTCCGTACCGGTCGTTACCGACGCTTTTAGAACGAAGTCGAGGTTTTCAAGCAAGAGTTCCATCTCTTCGAGTTGACGCTTGTTCGTTGATTGCTGGCGTTCCGCCGCGCTCATGAACACATTCGAAATGCCACTTGAGGCAGAGCTGATTCCGCCAGGGGCTTTGTCCAAAGCGCCAGAAAGGGCAACGGCCATCAGCGCGTCGTACTTCTTGGCACGATCGACATAGATCATGAAGGGGCCGGGCGGCATCGTTTGCTCGAAGGGAATGCCCGCCTCGGCAAGCGCTTTTTGAATCAGCGCGTTTTCGGAGGCCGACAGTTCGCTGTAGACGAGCTCAAAGTGCGGCTTGTTACTGACGACTGCGGCCGTGGCCATGATGGCAATTACGGAAACCACTACGAGCCCCGCGATCACTTTCGATCCGGTGCCCGCGCTGCGCAGTTGTTCTAGTAGGTTTTGTAACATAGCTCTATTTTGCTAACTCGATCAGATGCCCATGCGCATCGTCTCGCGATACGCTTCGATCAATTTGTTTCGTACTTCCATCGCGAAATCGAAGCTGAGCTTCGCCTTGTTGATGCGGGCAGCGACTTCGTGGATGCTATCGATCTCGCCAGTAATTAAATCCTTAGCGAGTTGGTCGGGTTCGGCTGCACGCAAGTTTCCATTTACCTTGGAGAGCCCATCTCCAAGAATGCTAGCGGGCGTTACGGACTTCGTGCTGCTGACTTTGCCTACATCGGGACTAGCGCTCGGGTCCAACGCCTGTTGGAACATCTTCGCAGCATCCTCTCGGACGCCTTGCGCCGAGCTCATCTGATCCTTCAGAGCCGCGATCATCGCCTCTTTAGCGAGGCCACCTGTTATGCGATCAACCATTTCGTTTCTCCGCTAATTAGCGCAGCATCTCCAGTGAGCGTTGAGCCATGCGCATGAAGACTTCTTGCGCTTTTAGATTGGCTTCGTACGAGCGAATCGCCGTCATCATGTCCGCCATCTCGCGAACCGAATTGACGTTGGGGTATTCGACCATTCCATCTTCGTCCGCATCGGGATGATCCGGTTCGCGGATCAACTCCATGGGAGTCGCATAGTCCGAAGTGATGTCGGAGACATAGACGCCACCGCCACTTACTTTGTCGCCCTCAATCTTTTGTTCAATCGGCCTGAAACTGACGATACGACGACGAAACGCGCCGCCTTCAGGCGTGTCGGTCACCTGCGAGTTCGCAATGTTATTTGCGATCACGTCGATGCGAACACGCTCGGCAGAGAGCGCGGACGAAGCCGTCCGCATGCCACTGAAGATATTGTCAATTCCACTCATGATGATTACCTAGTGCGAACGCTGGTTTGCAGAATGTCGAAGTTGGCTTTCATGATTCCTGCGTAGGTGTCGAACAGCAGTTGGTTTTCACGGATGCCAGTCAGTTCAAGCTCGAGGTTGACGTTGTTGCCATCCTCTTTCTTAGGAGTGACTCTGTCCTCTTTGACTTGCGGGGCTATGCCTCGCGTGTCGGACTTGCCGCTCTTGACTGCAGTGCGCAACAAGGATTCGAAATCCACTGTCTTGCGGGTGAAGCCAGGCGTGTTTTGATTTGCGAGATTGTTGGATAGCACTTCGTGACGCATCACGGCGGCATCCATCATTCTCGAGATCAAATTGTTTTGTGCACCGCTGACAGCCATTACGCCACCAACCCCATTTGTCGCCAGAGCTTCATTTTGTTGGAGAGGGTGCGTGCAGTGACGCCGAGACGACGGGCTGCTTCGCTTTTGTTTCCACCAGTCGATGAAAGCGTTGCGAGAATGGCTTCGCGCTCAATTTCAGCAATCGGTCGATTGGCCAGGTAGCCGGTGATGTCGATGACGTCGCCGGTGCCAGCGTGAACGGCTGCGGGGGGAGTGTGAGCGGACGGGCCGAACTGCAAGTGATCGGAATCGATGCGCCGACCTTGCTGAAGAACAACCGAGCGTTGCACAACGTTTTCGAGTTCGCGAACGTTGCCAGGCCACGTCCATGATTCGAGGCGTTGACGGGCAGCTTGGGTGAATTCAGGTGCTTTGAAGCCGTTTTGCGAGGCGTAAAAGTTGGCGAAGTGATAGGCCAAAGCGTCGATGTCTTCGCGGCGATCGCGCAGCGGGCTCAAGTGGATCGGAAGTACGTGCAGGCGGTAGTAAAGGTCCTCGCGGAACTTGCCGGCGGCGACTTCGTCAGGGAGCGATTTGTTCGTACTGGCGATGACGCGCACGTTGACCTTCATCGTGTGCGTACCACCAACCCGCTCGAACTCTTCTTCTTCGAGTACTCGCAGGAGCTTGGCTTGCAAACTCGGTGAGATGTCGCCGATTTCGTCGAGCAGAATCGTGCCGCCATCAGCAAGTTCAAAACGACCAGCACGCATTTTGTGAGCACCCGTAAAGGCGCCGCGTTCGTGACCGAAGAGTTCGGACTCGAGTAGCGACTCGGACAAGGCAGCGCAGTTCACGCGAATGAAGGGCGCTTCGCTGCGCGGACTCTTGCTGTGGATGAAGTGAGCAATGCGCTCCTTACCCGTTCCACTTTCGCCCGTGATCAAAACGGTGCCTTTCGAGGAGGCAATGCGTTCAGCTACGGCCAAGGTGTCGAGCATATTGCGGCTCTGACCAATAATTTTGGTGCCTTCGTTGGAACCAGAGACTTCGCCGCGCAAGTAAGTATTCTCATCGCGCAAGCGTTGTGACTTGTCGATGCGCTCGATCACGATTTCGATGGATTCGGGCGAGAAGGGCTTCATCAAGAAGTCATGGGCACCGTGGCGCATAGCTTCGACTGCGGAATCGATGCTTCCGTGTGCCGTGACTAAAACGGTCGGCGTACCGGCGTGATTCTCGGAGATCTTGCGAATCAGCTCGATGCCGTCCATGCCAGGCATACGCAGGTCGGTGAAAACCAAGTCGTATGAATGCTCGCCGAGTGACTTGAGAGCTTCGTCAGCGCTGGGAACGGCCACGGCAGAGAGGCCTAGGCTTCGCACGGTTTCGGTAAGGAACTCGCGCGAGAGGGAGTCGTCATCGACGATTAGGATTCTGTGAATTGACATGGGGACTTCTCAGATAACGGGGGTAAACGGAAAGCGGATAAAGAACTCGGCACCGCCGAGTCGGCTCGCTTCGGGACTTACTTCAACGCGACCGCCGTGCACTTGGGCAATGGTGCAAGCGAGAGCTAGACCAAGGCCGGTGCCTTCGGCACGCGTTGTAAAAAAGGGATCAGTGACTTTGCCGCGTATGTCATCGGGAACGCCGGGACCGGCATCTCGTACGCAGATAACGATGTGTTGACCCTCTTGGAGCAACACGACTTCGACTTCGCCACCGTCAGGTTGGATGTCGATTGCGTTCGCAATTAGATTGCGAACCGCTTGCCGCAGCTTGATGCGGTCACCTTCAAAATGAGGTGCCGTTGTAGTTGCGGTGATCTTCCATTTGGAGTCATCCGAATGGCCGTCGGGTCCAACCGGCAGTGCGGCGCGAACGGCTTGCGAGAGCAAGTCCTCTGGATCGATGGCTTCGGATACCAAACTTTCCGGGCGACCGAGACACAAGAGACTCGTGATGATCGAGTTGGCCTCGTGGGCGCCTTCGACAATCAAGCTAGCCCAGTGAGCAGCTTTGCTGTCTGCTTCGAACTCGCGTTCGAGCAAACTTGCGAAACCCTGCACCGCATTGAGCGGGTTGCGAATTTCATGTGCGATGCCGCTGGCCAAAGTGCCCAACGATTGGACTTTGTCGCGAGTGTGCAATCGTTCGGTGAGTTGTGCGATCTCGGTGCGATCGTCAAGGATCTCTACCGAGCCGCTGATCGCGCGCTCTGCTTCGTTATCGCCGTCCAGTTTGGATGCGACTTCCGAATAACGAGAAGCGATCACGAGTCGAACTCCGTCTTTGCGGGCGACTTCACGCGAAGCGCCGTTAGATTCCGATCCGCACAAGAGCGGGTGATCGGCCTGTCCAATGAGTTCCGACGCTTCCACTCCAAGAATGCGTTGCGCGGCCGGGTTTGCGCGCAGGATGATGCCGTGGGCGTCGCGAACGACGACGCCTGTCGGCAATGCTGAAAGCACAGCTTCCAGGTCACGCGTAACGCGGTCGAGCTCAAGGACTTTGACTTCTAGCTCAGCGTTGGTTCGCGACAACTCGAGTTCAACAACTTCAGCTCGCTCAGCAAGAGCGCTATAGGAGCTGAGTAAGTTGCGAGAGATGTTCGCGAACTCGACCTGGGCTTGTTCAAGCTCTGAGTAATCATGCTCTTCAAGCATTACTGGTCTTCTTCCTTGCGCTTCTCAACGAAGCGAGTCTTCCACTGAACGAATTCGAGATTGGTTTGGGCGCGTTCCGTGAATGATCCGCCGTCTTCGGCTTCGGAAACTGCGCGGTAAACTTCGGTGGCCTCTTCGAGTCGCCCAGCGCGCTCAAGGCAACGGCCGTACCAGTACTGACCGGCAATTGAGTCCTCGTTTTCGAGCAGCTCGACGCCACGCTCATATTGACCAGCGCGGTAACACGCTTGCCCTTGTAAGAGAGCGCTGGCGCTGTAGCCGGTGTGCTCAGTGGGCGACTCTGGCTCAGCAGCGGGAGCCATTGGTCGTTTTAGATCACGTAGATCCGATAAGGCGGTTGCATCGAGGCCATGCGTAACGAGAGTTCTGTCCTGATCCAGAGGGTTCTTACTCTTGAAGGAAGCACCCGAACGAACGTCGCCCATGCGGAACTCGAGAATGTCGAGTTCCTGTTGAAGCAATCCAACTTGCGTTCGAAGCAATTGCAGCTTCTGATCGCGTTCTTCATCGCCAGCTATCGGAGGTTCACTAATTTCGCGAACAGTTCCGGATGTGACTGGTCGGCCTTCGTTAGCACGGGTTTGAATGCCAGCGAGCAAGTCGAGCGCTTCAACTGTTTGAGTGAGTGCGACCTCGAGCGACTGAACGGGCGAATCGTGTCGACTATCGCCCAACGTCGCGGCGGGCACGATCACTACGGAGGCCAATGCGCTCCCGAGAATTCCTACGAACTTAAGCATTAGTAATCACCCTCGAAGGCTTTGATGGCGTCTTCGATAAAACCGTTTTGTTCGAGAACGTCTGCCGCACGAATGTCGAGTTGACTTCGGTCGGAGATCTTTTCGATGAATGGACGCTCTTGGGAGAGAAATGTAATCACGGCTTGGTAGTCGGCGAATTCGCCGAGGATTGTGGACCAGCCAATGACGAGTCGGAGGCGTAGGTTGTTGGGTAAACCTTCACGCATGACGAGCAAGTCGACGAGTGCAAGTTTTGCCGCTGCGTAACGCTCGGCCTGAATGTGCTCTTCGGCCAAGTCGATGCGTTCCTCTCCGGTGAGGTCCTCGAGGTCGCCGGTAGTAGGCAAGCCCATACGCTCGGTTGCTTCGAGGATGTAGGGAGCCAGAGCTTCCTCGGTTTCCTCGGAGTCCACTTTGAAAGCAATGAAGAGGACCGCCAATTCGTCACCGGCGCGAAGCGCAAGTTGAGCAGCTTTGACCATTGCGCTCGTTCGTTCTTGACCGGTGGCCTCCTGTGCGTAAAGCAGCCACGCTCGGCCCGCTTCAGAGGTCATCTCTAATGATTCAAAGGCACGAGCACGATGCTTATGCACCATTTGAAGCTGTTCGCCTTCGAGTCCTGAGCCCTGCAGCTTTTCAAGAATGCGTAAGCTCTCGACACTGTCTCCGACACCCAACAAGGCGTCCGAGTGAAGGAATAAGCGCTCGCGGCGATCTTCGATGTCTGCACCGGGAAAACTCTTTTCGAGAACAGAGAGCGTATGCAGTGCCGTGTCGAAATCCTTTAACTCAATGAGGCATCGAGTTAGGCCTTTCAAACCTTGGGAGCGAAAGTCGTGGTTAGTCTGAAGATTGATCAACTCGCGATAGATCAAACTGGATTCACTCCACTGCCGCATTTGTAGATTCATGCGACCGGCGCCATAGATGGCTTCGGCAAGTCGCGGCGAAGTAGCGTAGCTCGCGCGGACTTCTTGGTAGTGCTCAAGGGCACCAACCCAGTTATCGCGGATCTCTTCGATGCGTCCCTGGCTGATGCGGGCATCGGCTGCCAGGGGATGTCCGGGATACTCGCGCTGGGCGCGGAAGAAGGCTGCGGAAGCGACTTGAAGAAGTTGATTCTTGGGCAGTGAATCGTACTGATCTTTTATGACGGTCAGAGCGTTGCTCCGCATGGTGTATCGCAAGCCAACGCTGCCGAGGATGAACTCGAGCGACTGACGAAGTTTTCGATTGCGGAGATCCGCGGACACCAAGGCGTTGCGATCAATGTCTTGGAAGCCTTCTAATTCGAGACCCAGTTGCTTGGTGACCTCCGTTAGGAGTTGACGCAAGCTGTAGTCGTTAACCACGATCGTTGACAGCGATACACCATCGACGCGAGTGATTTCGATGATGTTTTTGCCGGACGACAAGATGGCGTTTACATCGATAACTTCGTCCGACGCGGCCTGCACGAGGAGCGGTGCTTCACCGTCGTTCGTTAGATCCTGGGTCGCGACCAATAAAATGGGGGCGAGGCTTAGCAATAAGGCTTTCACTGCGCAACTTCCTTCGGGGCTAGGGCGATTTTCAAGGCCGCATCGGCGAGCACGTATTGCGCCGTCGCTTCAACCTTTTCGCGAATGTCGGGGTCGAGTCGATCCGCGATGGACAGCAGCGAGTAAAGACGTTTGCGTGCATTGGCGTAATCGCCGTTATCTAGATCGAGTTGAACGCGTTCGAAGGTGTGTTCGTGCTCGGGGTCTTCGGAAATTACCGGGCTTTGAAAACTTTCGAGCTTGGCGACGTTGGCTTCGGTCTTCGTTTGAATCTCTTGCGTCGCTTGAATGATGTGGCGCGTTGCTTCACCAAATTCATCGCGCATGTCATCGGAGACTCGCCAGGTGAATCCAATTACGCTCAGGTTGATCAACATCGTGACCACCAAAATTAGGACGACAGGAGACCGCAACGAAAAGCCAGCCGGAGCAGCAACGACGACCTGCGTCTGTAGGGGTGCTTCGATTGACTCAGATGTATTCGGAGCGGGCGGAGCGGCGACGCGTTCAGTCGATGCACTCGCGGCCGCTGGCGTAACCGCACTCGTCGGGATCTCAGGAATGGAAGCCATTACGCTGGCCCCATCCACACTGACGGTATCGGCTTCGGCGCCAAGTTCGTCAAAGTTGAACAGGCAATCTGATTCGTCGAAGGTCGGCGCGTCATCCGCAGGCGCCGTTTCCGTCTTGGATACCGAAGTAGCGCTGACCGGCGGCGTATAGATCTCCCCAAAGTCGAAGAGGTCTTCAGTCTCTTGCAGGTCCATGTTTCTTTCGTCGGTCATCGAACTAGTTCCAAAGCGTCGCGTGAGCGATCTGGGTTCCAGTTGGACCGGCGAGCAGGCGGCCGAGTACGACCGCAAGCGACGGAGGAATGCTAAAGAGGCTGGACGCAGCTTCGTGTTGAAGAGTTCTCAGCACGCGCTTGGACGTTGCTGTGTCAAAGTAATCAAGTTCGGAAAAGTCATTGCCGTACTCGGCTTCGAATGTAGCGAGACCGAACGAGACGACGAGTTCAACGCTTGAACCGGTCGGTGAGCTTTGAAGCTTGAGTCCTTCAACCAACGCGGAAACGCGCGTCAATCCGCGCGAAGGTTGGCCTTGATCGGGAAGCGGCGAGCCCACGCAGTCGAGGCGTTCTTGAATAGCGTCGAAACCACAACCGTTGTCACTGATTTGAATCCGGATCTCGTCTCCATCGATAACGCGCATTTCGAGACCAATTTCGCCGGTATTGCCCGTGTAGGCATGTTTGCGGCAATTGTCAGCGATCTCAGAAACGGCTCCACCAAGGCGCGCACGTGATGCCGGACCAACGCCATGGCGCAAGGCAAAAGCGATTGCTTCGCGAACCAAGGTTTGAACGCCAGTGAGCGTCGCCGCAGTTGAAAGCTCGAGTGACGCAGGGGGTTCGAAGCCAACATCGCTTTGCTGAACGAGTGAGCGAACTACGCGATGAAGTTCCACGGTATCCAGAGGCTTGGTGAAGAACTCTGTTACGCCCAATCGCCAGGCTGCTTGCCCCTCGGCAAAGGTCGGTTGATCGGCGAGAAGAATTGATTTCGGAAAGCTGCCGTGGTTTTGCAGTGCGGCAACGAGATCAAGGCCATTGACTCCAGGCAGATTCAATCCTGTGATCAGTAAGTCCGGTGCGATCGTGCCTGAGTCGAGAGCTTGTTCAGCGCTTTCAACGATGTGAAAGTGAATGGGCAGATCCTCGAGCGCTTGAACGATCGAGTTGGCGAAGGTGATGTCCGCCTCGACGATGAGACCGTTAAAGGGTGCGTTGGATGGCGAAACCATTAGGCGGCCTCCACTTCCGACAGTGAGTCGGGTACTTGAACTACAAAACGCGTCGAGACCGCGGATCCGGTGCGAACCTGAAGCTCACCGCCAAGTCGTTGGATGTCGCGAATGGCTAGAGTGAGGCCCAAGCCCACATGTCCGAGCTTCGTGCTCGCAAAGGGCTCAGCGGCGTCGGCGACGTTGAACAAGCTTTGTCCGTGGCCAACGAGTGAGAAGCTAAAACCCGTTTCGTTGCGTTGAACGCGCAAGAGCACGGGATTTTCCGAGCACTCAATCGCGTTGGATGCCAGATGAGCCAAACTCCGAATCAACATAGAGGCGTCGACTCGAATTTCGTCGTCACTTGCATCGAGCGCAATCAAAAGACTGACGCGTTGATCGCTTGATAGATAGTTGCGCACGCCGTATGCGATCTCGCGCACAGAGCAAGTCATGGTGTGCGGCACATTCGCTTGAAAGTACTCTTCGATTGACTCAACGTTGCGACGCACGCGTTGCAACGTTTCAATCGTCGCGGGTAAAACGGAGTGATCCGCCGTACCGGCTTCTAAGTCTTCGAGGATAATTCGAAGAGCTTCCAGGGGTGTACGAACGCCACGAAAGAGGGCGTCAGCAACTTGTGGTTGGGGTTGTTCAGGAAGGAGTTGCATGGTGTGTGGAAAGCCTTGCAGGTGCCGTGTTACTAGGCGCAAGCTCGGTGCCAAGTGCTTTCTCGGCCAAATATCAATCGCACTTGATGGTTCGAATGCCGAATCCGGTAAATAGTTCCGGAATCGATTGCCTGATTGCGAACTGGTGGAATCTTTCACCTGTTGAGAAATTGCACACACTGGCTGAAGCAGCACTCAATCGCCGATATGGCGAGGATGCACGCTGTTTAAGGGAGCGCTATTGAGCGCCGGCTGAGATGCCGTAACGCCGCAACTTGTTGTAGAGAGTCGTGCGATTGACTCCGAGCAAACGCGCAGCCTGGCTGCGATTGCCGTCGGTACCGCGAATGACTTTGGTGATGTGCGCCTTCTCGACCGCTTCAAGGCTGAGGTCCAGCTCTTCGACTGGTTCACTCGGTGTAAACCCCGACGCAAGCCCTAGGTGGCCCGTCTGAATGCAGCCCGACTCATGCATTAGGACGCAGCGCTCGATCGTGTTGCGCAGTTCGCGCACGTTTCCAGGCCAGGCATGGGTGACCAAGCGTTGCATCGCTGATTCGCTAAAACCCTCGATCTCGCGCTCAAACTCTATCCGGAACTCTTCGAGCAACGCAGTGGCCAGGAATGGAATGTCTTCGCCTCGGTCACGCAAAGCGGGAATCCGGATCGAGAGTACGTTTAGCCGGTAAAAGAGATCCTCGCGAAACTCGCCCTTGCTGACTGCTTGTTCGAGATCGCGGTGTGTTGCGGAGAGCAAACGCACGTCCGTTGGTACGTCTTCGAGGCTGCCTACGCGTCGGTAGCAGCCTTCCTTTAATACGCGACCTAACTTCGCTTGTAAGTCCGGAGCGAGCTCGTCGACCTGTTCGAGGAAAAGTGTTCCGCCTTCGGCTTCGGCAAAGAGTCCGAGCTTGCCATTGGATGCGGGGGCGTCGACTCCCGCTTCAAACCCGAATAGTTCGGCTTCAAGTAGCTCGCTTCGTTGCGCTGCACAGTTAATAGAGAGGAAGGGTTGGTCACTTCTAGCGGATAGCGTGTGAATGACGGTTGCCGTGAGGCTTTTGCCAGTTCCGGGCTCTCCGTGAATCAAGGTGGTGGCTTTGGCAGCGTTCGCAATTCGCTCGATTTGCGTAAAAACCCGCCGCATCTCCCTCGAATGCCCGATTAGGGCATCGCCTAGTTTGACGGCTTGCGTGTTTGCAGCCTGAGGGCGAATGCGATTGCGAAGCGTGGATTGAAGCGCCTGTTCGAGCAAATCGCCTTCGATCGGCATCTCTAAAAAGTTATCAGCGCCTTGCTGCATCGCTTCGACGGCCAGCTGAACATTCGCGTCCTTAGCAATCATCAACACGCTGGGTGCCTCAGAGCTGGAAACGATTTCCGTTAGCAAGGCCAAACCATCGCAGCCAGACAATTCGGCATCGAGCAAGACGACGTCGATCGGCTGCTCTCCCAATACGCGCAACACATCCTTGGCGGTTGTAGCTTCGTTAATAACGTAGCCAAACGCGCGCAGTCGTGTGGAGAGTCCGTCTAGTTGATCGGAATCTTCAGCGGTGACAAGGACGTGAGCGGTCATCGGAAGTGAGGTCAGCTTGTTTAAAGGGGCAATGGATTCCCCGCTGGCGAACGAATTACAGGTTCATTCCGGCAAGGGTTTCCGGGTCAAAGCCCTTCTCGACCATTTGTTGGAAATCCTTTCGGGGTGCTCATGAATATTTTGAGAGAGAGGCTCAAGCGATCGCCAAGCCCACCGAGAACTTGTGTGCGGACGAGGAAGCGATTCTTCGAACGCATCAGCGAACAAAAACCGGAACACAAGAAAGGGCTACGAAATGGGACTTAGAGTCAATACGAACCTCGCCTCAATGACGGCACAGCGAAACCTCTCGCTAGTGACCAGCCGTCTACAAGGCAACTTCTCTCGACTGGCGTCGGGACTGCGCATTGCCAGCGCATCGGATGATGCAGCGGGGCTCGGCATTTCGGAACGCATGCGTTCTCAAATCCTGTCACTCGGCCAAGCATCACGAAACGCCGACGACGGAATCAGTTTGGTTCAAACCGCCGAAGGCGCGCTCAACGAGGTCAGTAGTAACTTGACTCGTATGCGTGAACTGGCAGTTCAGTCAGCTAACGGAACGTTGAACACTTCCGACCGCACGGTGATCGAGCTTGAGTTCACGGCTCTGAAAAGTGAAATCGACCGAATCGCAGACACCACAGAGTTCAACGGAATCTCTCTGCTCAATGCCTCGGGTTCAATCTCGATTCAAGTTGGTCTTGGTGCTTCGCAAACGATCGCGGTTGCACTAACGGACGCTACCTCCAGTAGCCTCGGCGTGAGCACGTTATCTGCTGCGACCATCACTGGCTCATCAGCATCGCTGGCAACTATCGACACGGCAATCAACTCGGTCAACTCGCTGCGCGGTGCACTCGGTGCTTCGCAAAATCGATTGTCGAGCACCATTCGAAGCATTCTCAACTCACGTGAAAACCTCGCCTCCGCCGAAAGCCGGATCCGCGACGTCGACGTGGCAGAAGAGACTGCGGACCTAACTAGAAACTCAATCATGCAGCAGGCAGCGGTATCTGTGCTCTCACAGGCCAACGTCCAACCTCAAATTGCACTGAGCTTGTTGCAACAGTAATCGGCCCCTGTTTCGGAGCCGTTCGCTGAGGGGGAGGTCGCAAATGTCGCGGCTTCCCCAACTACAACCAACTAACGAACACATCTAACCCTTCCAACCAACCACGGCGAACTAACTGACTGAAACTACGATGCCACTCCGGTTGCCCGCAACTGGAAACGTGCCCGGCGTCCAAAGCAGTCCACATGTTGAACCACAGATAAGCCAGACGAATCGAACCCGAAAGCAACCACGAGCAACGTGCCCCCGCTCGCAGTGACTTTCAACACGGAACGAATCCGAGGCAGTTACGCGCTCTTTCTATAACACGAACACGCCTCTTCTCTGCTGATTCCTGATCGGCTTGAAGAGACAGAACATCGTCCGGGTGACACCGGACGGTTACCTCATCCTTGACACCGATGAGGGACCCTCTTGGCTTGAAAATTCAATCCAAGAGTTTGGTGAACCGCACTGCGTGGTTCTGCCATCCATCCGACTCCACATAAAAATTTTGATAAGGGATTATCATGGGACTTCGAGTAAATACAAACCTGTTTTCACTGACCGCACAACGCAATCTAAGCAATGTGACTAACCGCTTGCAGGGCAACTTTGCCCGCCTGGCTTCTGGCCTCCGCGTTGCAACTGCCGCGGATGACGCCGCCGGCCTCGGTATTTCTGAACGCATGCGTTCACAAATCCGTTCGCTTGGTCAAGCCTCACGAAACGCACAAGACGGCATCAGCTTGGTTCAAACCGCTGAAGGTGCTCTTGGCGAAACGAGCTCAAACTTGGCGCGAATGCGTGAGTTGGCCGTTCAAGCTTCCAACGGAACGCTTAACACACAGGACCGCGCGACCATCAACTCCGAGTTCGCAGCTCTTACGACTGAGATCACTCGTATCGCTGATCAGAACGAATTCAACGGTATCTCTCTCCTGAACTCCACTGGCGGTTCGGTTTCGATTCAAATCGGTATCTCCCAAGGTGAGACCATCGACATCTCTTTGAATGATACGACCGCTGGAACTTTGGGTGTCAGCACCCTCAGTGCGTTGACCGTTACCGGCGCAACCTCATCGTTAGCAACCATCGACATCGCGATCAACTCGGTCAACACCATCCGCGGCTCACTTGGTGCCGCTCAAAACCGCTTGCAAAGTTCGCAGCGCAGTATTCTCAACACGCGTGAGAACCTGTCTGCCGCAGAAAGTCGCATTCGCGACTTGGACATCGCTGAGGAAACCGCTGACTTGACGCGGAACACCATTCTTCAGCAGGCATCGGTCTCAATCTTGTCGCAAGCAAACACGCAACCGCAAATCGCGCTGAGCTTGCTGCAGTAATCCACCCGTCGTGGAGTCGGGGTCGCCGGGTTCGGCGCCTCGATGGGCCGGGCCCGGCGTTTACACACGCCCCCCGACTGAGACCGCAATGACTTACGGCTCCACAACTGGTTTCCAACGAACTGAACGCAATTCCTAACGATGTGAGTCACGTCGGTTCATGAGTAGCACTTCGAGCAGAACTTAAAACACGCTCAAGAGATCAAGCAGACAACAAGTGAAATACGGACGTTATCAAGCAACCAAAAGCTGGATTCGAAACATGCATCGCATGAGTCGGATGGCTGGATGGCTAAGCCCTTCGGGCGCACCGACGTATACCTCTCACTTGCGCCGCGACCAGAAGCTCGTTTACGAGCCACTCGAGGAATCGCGAATATTGCCCATCGTAGATGGCTGCAAAAGAACAACAGAGTGTGCCAAAGGGTACACGCCGTCGAGTTCGCACGAACGTGCGAACTCGGAGAAGCAGCCGGCGCTAGTACCGGTTGAATTGAGAAAACTGTGAACCCGCAAGGCCAACAAGCAAAAGTCAAGATCAAGCGGATGCGTGCCGATGCCAACTCAAGCCTGGGTTGGATCGGAACGCTGGCGCGAGACTTCGAGCGAGGTAACGCAAGTGAAGGGATACCTCTGTGGGCTAGCGTCTTTGACCAAAGCGGAATCAATCACAACTGCGACGGTGTCGCACAAGTTGCTCGTCTGGTTCGAGGCAGAGGTCATCCTCTTAGAATAAAACCAGGTGAGCGGGACGCTCCGGGACTTCGTTGGCGCGTCCCCAAGAATCGACATCGAAGATTGCGAGTTTGCGCTCGATCTGATGATGCAGACGATGCTCTATCGTCGAGTAGTAGTTCGACACGCGAACAGACCACTCTCGATGTTTGGAAAACATGGTTCGCACTGAACGAACGCGCTGGTTCCTTATCGGAAATCAGCGGAAAGCGAGCTCTGAGAGCTAACTCTGGAATTCGCCGAAGGTCGCGAAGTATCAGGACAGCTCGAGCACCGGACAACCGCGGAGTTCTGCGTGCCTGCCCAGCTCAAAAACGCGAAGGACCACCGAATCGGGCGCACGAATTCGTTCATCGAATACGTGGGCAAAGCTCTGCACTCGTGGGGAGGTGTTGATCGATGGGAGTTCGTATTAACACAAACATCTTCTCGCTGACTGCACAGCGGCATTTGAGTCGAGTAACGGAACGTCTACGAGGAAACTTCTCGAGGTTGGCTTCAGGGTTGCGCATCACAAGTGCGGCCGATGATCCTGCTGGGCTTGGAATCTCCGAGCGCATGCGTGCCAAGATTCGTTCGTACGGTGCGGCTGCTCGAAACACACAAGACGGAATCAGTCTTGTGCAAACGGCGGAAGCGGCCTTGGGTGAAACCGGGGATGGGTTGGCACGTATGCGCGAGCTCGCGATCCAGGCGTCAAACGGGACGCTCAATACGAACGACCGTGCGACGATCAATTCTGAGTTCACGGCTATTATCGCCGAGATTAACCGAGTCGCCGATCAGACGGAGTTCAACGGAATAAAGCTGCTGAACGGAGATACGGCGGCCATCAGTGTCCAAGTCGGAACGGACATGGGACAGACCGTATCGATTACGAATAACGACAGTGACGCCACCGCTCTAGGGGTCAACTCACTCTTAACCACCACCCTCACCAACGCACAGAATTCGTTAGCAACCATCGATGACGCCATCGACTTGGTGGCCGCTTCTCGAGGTTCCCTCGGAGCAACCACGAACATTCTGCGAAGCAGATACAGATCAATCCTAAGTGCATCGGAAAACCTCGCTGCTGCGGAAAGCCGCATTAGAGACGTCGACATCGCTAAGGAAACCGCGGAGCTAACCCGCAACAGCATTCTACAGCAAGCAGCTGTAGCCATTCTTTCTCAAGCAAACTCTCAACCTCAACTCGCGTTGAGCTTAATTGGCTGAATTGGTTAAGCGTGAACGGGGTTAACTCCATGTGAGTCCACCCCTTTGGCACTTACTCAACGGAGCAAACAACAGAACCGGTCTGTCCGACCGGTTCTATCGGACCTCATTTTGTTTACGGCGTGCATTCCGTGATCGAGTTGAGTCAGGCGTGAAAAGCGTCTGGGGCGAAGTCTTTGACTAACAAAGACCGTCTAACAAAAAACATTAACTCCACAGGAAATCACTATGGGACTTCGAGTCAATACCAACATTTTCTCTCTAACGGCACAACGTAATCTCAACAACGTTACGTCTCGTTTGCAGGGAAATTTTTCACGCTTATCATCTGGCCTGCGAATCGCAAACGCTTCTGATGATGCTGCCGGCCTCGGCATTTCTGAACGCATGCGCGCTCAGATTCAATCCTATGGCGCAGCGAGTCGTAACGCACAAGACGGTATCAGTCTGGTGCAAACGGCAGAATCCGCACTCGGCGAAACGGGTTCGAGTCTTGCGCGCATGCGTGAACTTGCTGTTCAAGCAGCGAATGGCACGCTCAATACCCAGGACCGTGGGACTATCAATTCTGAATTTGTCGCGCTGGCTACCGAAATTACTCGGATCGCGGACCAAACAGAATTCAACGGTATCAAACTGCTGAACAATACCAATGGTATTGATATTCAAGTCGGCCTGGATACAGGGGACTCTATTACCATTACCAATACGGATAATGATGCGACTTCTCTAAATATCAATGCGCTGACGACGACTACGACCACTAATGCGGTCTCTGCATTGGCGACTATCGATGCAGCAATCGATTCAGTGACCTCATCGAGAGGTGCACTCGGCGCTGCCCAAAACCGCCTCCAAAGCGTCTTTCGGTCGATCCTGGGCGCTTCAGAAAATCTATCAGCAGCGGAAAGTCGAATCCGTGACGTGGACGTCGCGTTCGAAACCGCCGATCTCACTCGTAACAGTATTCTGCAACAGGCATCGGTTTCGATCTTGTCGCAGGCGAACACTCAACCGCAATTAGCGCTGAGTCTTCTTGGCTAAGTTCTAAGTGGTTGAAGGGTTTGAGCTCTGTTGAGTAATAACCAGTCAACTGCAACCAACTTATCTCTCTACAGGTCTGTTCGTTCCGAATGGACCTCTCCGCTCTTGTCTTGTCTACAGCGTGCTTCTGTGGCTGGGGTGTGTGCGGAGTGAATCAACTCTACGGCGATGCCTTCAAATATCTTGAAGGCCGTCATTTCTAAATATAACTCTAAAGGAATATAGATATGGGACTTCGAGTCAATACTAATATCTTCTCTCTGACAGCTCAGCGTAACCTTAATAACGTTACGTCGCGCTTGCAGGGCAACTTCTCTCGTCTCTCTTCGGGTTTGCGTATTGCAAACGCGTCGGATGACGCCGCAGGCCTCGGTATTTCCGAGCGCATGCGTTCACAAATTCGCTCCTTAGGTGCAGCTAGTCGAAATTCACAAGACGGTATTAGTCTTGTGCAAACGGCAGAGTCTGCACTTGCGGAAACGGGTTCAAACCTTGCACGTATGCGCGAGCTGGCTGTTCAGGCATCCAGTGGAACCGTTAACACGCAAGACCGTGCGACCATCAACGCTGAGTTTTCGGCACTTTCGACTGAAATCACTCGGATTGCTGATCAAACGGAGTTCAACGGCATCAAGTTGCTGAACGACACCGCGACCATCAATATTCAAGTTGGCGTGGATAGTGGCGATACGATTGCGCTAAGCAACACGAGTAACACCGCTGCTGCCTTGGGCATTGCTTCCTTGACAACTGGTAGTGCGGCTGCAGCACAATCTGCATTGGCTACCATTGATACTGCAATCGATTCTGTAACCACCTCACGTGGTGCTCTCGGTGCTTCACAGAACCGTCTTCAAAGTACGTTCAGGTCTATCCTGACTTCTTCTGAAAACCTTTCTGCTGCGGAAAGTCGCATCCGCGACGTCGACGTTGCATTCGAAACTGCAGACCTAACGCGGAACTCGATTCTGCAGCAGGCTTCGGTTTCGATTCTGTCGCAGGCCAACGTTCAGCCACAGCTCGCTTTGAGCCTCTTGGGCTAATTTGATTTCGGCTTTGATGGGCCAGGCTCATAACGAGCTTGAAGTCAAAAAAGCCAATCAAGAAATCTAACTACAGGTCCTGTCGTTTGGCAGGTCCTCTCCATTCTCATTTTTCTAACGGCGTGTTTCCGTTAGCGAGATGAGTCAGGGGTCAAAATTTTTCTACGGCGATGCCTTCAAATATCTTGAAGGCCGTCATTTCTAAATATAACTCTAAAGGAATATAGATATGGGACTTCGAGTCAATACTAATATCTTCTCTCTGACAGCTCAGCGTAACCTTAATAACGTTACGTCGCGCTTGCAGGGCAACTTCTCTCGTCTCTCTTCGGGTTTGCGTATTGCAAACGCGTCGGATGACGCCGCAGGCCTCGGTATTTCCGAGCGCATGCGTTCACAAATTCGCTCCTTAGGTGCAGCTAGTCGAAATTCACAAGACGGTATTAGTCTTGTGCAAACGGCAGAGTCTGCACTTGCGGAAACGGGTTCAAACCTTGCACGTATGCGCGAGCTGGCTGTTCAGGCATCCAGTGGAACCGTTAACGCGCAAGACCGTGCGACCATCGATGCTGAGTTTACAGCGCTTTCGACTGAAATCACTCGGATCGCTGATCAAACGGAATTCAACGGCATCAAGTTGTTGAACGACACTGCGACCATCGCTATTCAAGTGGGCGTTGATAGCGGAGATACAATCTCCATTACCAATACCGACAACGATGCCACCAGTCTTGGTGTTGCAGCGTTGGACACGCTTACGACAACCAATGCTCAAGCGGCATTGGCTAGCATTGATACGGCTATCGATTCAGTGACCACTTCTCGTGGTTCTCTGGGTGCATCTCAGAACCGTCTTCAAAGTACGTTCAGGTCTATCCTGACTTCTTCTGAAAACCTTTCTGCTGCGGAAAGCCGCATCCGCGACGTGGATGTTGCCTTTGAAACTGCTGACCTAACGCGGAACTCGATTCTGCAGCAGGCTTCGGTCTCGATTCTTTCTCAGGCGAATGTTCAACCGCAACTCGCGTTGAGCCTACTCGGCTAAGTTAGTCCGGTGGTTGGTGGCGAGGTCCCCAAGGTTTCGCCCCCCCTTCCACCTAATCACTTGACGTGATTGACAGTGGCCCCGCTCCCTGAGCGGGGCCTCTCCTCTTTTTGGGTTCTCCTGCACCTTTAGTGGAAGCAAGATTGATGGATGGAAGTGCAGGGTTATTGCGGCGATCCGAGAATGACTTAAACGGCAGGGGTTGGAGTTGCCGGGGAGAGAGGCGATTGGGAGGGAGAGGAGCGGTTGCGGAGTTCGGGGAAGGCGGAG